>CAXMRU010000087.1:0-14140 GCA_964195715.1 Akkermansiaceae bacterium
CAGAACGACCGCTTCTTCTGCCCGTGCCACAACGGAGTGTTCGACCCGTCCGGCGTGGCGACCGGCGGACCTCCGGGCGAAGCCGGCCAATCGTTGCCGCGCTATGAGCTGAAGGTCGAGCGAGGCCTCCTGCACATCGCGGTTCCGCCGCCCCGGTTCGCGGGCGCAGGCGGCGAGGCGACGCACCAGGCGGGGATCGTGCGCGACGAGGAACCTGTCTCCGGGCCCGGTCACGACCCGTGTCTCGGGTGCGGTGACGGCGGAAGGAAGGCCTGATGGGCCTGCGAAGTTGGCTCGGCGACCGCCTCCCGGTATCCGGCCAGCAGTTCCGCGAGCTGACGAACGAACCGGTACCGTATCATCTGAAGCGGTGGTGGTTCGCGCTTGGCGGCACACCGGCCTACCTGTTCATAGTCCAGATCTTCACCGGCATCCTGCTGGCGTTCTACTACGAGGCCTCTCCGTCGACCGCCTACGAGTCGGTCGAGTACATCACACGCGAGGTCTCGTTCGGGTGGTACATCCGGAGCGTGCACAAGTGGGCCGCCACGCTGATGATCGTGGCGGTGATCCTGCACCAGATCCGCGTGTTCTTCACCGGCGCATATCGGAAGCCGCGTGAGATCAACTGGATGGTGGGAATGTGCCTTCTGCTGGCGACGCTCGGGGCCGGCTTCACCGGATACAGCCTGGTGTTCGAGCAGCTCAGCTTCTGGGGAGCCACGGTCGGAGCCAACATCGCCGACTCCCTCCCGTTCATCGGCACATTCGTGAAGAACATGCTGCTGGGCGGCGACGCCTACAACCAGGCGACTCTGTCGCGGTTCTTCATCCTGCACGCCGCGGTGCTCCCGGTGACGATCATTCTGCTGGTCACGGTCCACATCACGGTCATCCGGCTGCAGGGCATCACCGAGTACCGGTTCAAGGACGAGGACGAGGGCGTCGCGAAGACGTTCAACTTCTTCCCCGACCACCTGTATACGGAAATCCTGATCGGTCTCGTGCTCATGCTCGTGCTGAGCGCGCTGGCCACGATTCTCCCGGCGACGCTGGGGCCGCAGGCCAATCCGCTCCAGACGCCCGAGGTGATCAAGCCGGAGTGGTTCTTCTACGTGGCCTTCCGGTGGCTGAAGCTGTTCAGCGGCACGGCCGCGATCCTGAGCATGGGCTTTATCGTGTTCGTCATGTTCGGGTGGCCCTTCATCGACGACTGGATTCGTAAGCACACGAAGTTCAAGGAAGCCAGTGTTTGGATCGGCATCCTCGGGGTCCTGGCCATTATCGGGCTCACCCTGTGGGAGGCCTTCGCACGACACTGATCTGTGATCGAGAAACGGTAATCATTCGGATCGCACGCACAGGGGATCTTTCATGACTCTCGAGACCAAGCGCATCGTGATCGCCACCCTCGGCGGCCTGTTCCTGCTATCGCTCGTCCTCGTCCAGTGGATGGAGACGGCGCGGAAGGCAGAGGAAGCGGGCATCAGACCGCCGCACGTGTCGGTGCCGGCTTCCTCGCGCGAGTGCGTCGAGTGCCACGCGGAGGAAAACCCGGGCATCGTCACTCACTGGGAAGGTTCCACGCACGCCGAGAAGGGCGTCGGATGCGTGGAGTGCCACCGGGCTGAGCGCGAGGAGGCGGACAGCTACCTGCACCACGGCGAGCAGATCGCGACGGTGGTCACACCGCTGGACTGTGCGCGGTGCCACGACCACGAGCAAGCCGAGTTCGAGCAGAGCCACCACGCGGCCGCCGGGAACATTCTCGCCTCGCTCGACAACTTCCTCGCCGAGACGGTCGAAGGCGCGCGCCTCGACTTCGATCCGCACTCTCCGACGCCGGGCAGGGCCGTGGACAGGGTGCTCGGCATGGCAAGCGCGTATTCCGGGTGCCAGCAGTGCCACGGGGCCAAGGTGGCGATCGAAGCCTCGGACGGAGGGCTGATCACGGTGGACGACCTGGCCCCGGACGCCGACGGCCGGCCCACCAACCTCGACGCGGTGGGTCGGATCTCGCGTGACGAGAACGGCAAGCCGCTGATATACGCCGAGACCTGGCCGAACACGGGGATCGGACGCCTGAACCTGGACGGCTCGCGTGGCTCATGCACCGCCTGCCACAGCCGGCACGATTTCTCGCCGCGCCGGGCGCGCCAACCCGAGAACTGCGGCAAGTGCCACCTCGGACCGGACCATCCGCAGAAGGAAATCTACGAGGAATCGAAGCACGGCATCGCGTTCCGCGACCTCAAGGACGAAATGAACCTGGACGCCGAGGAGTGGATCCTCGGCAGGGACTACGCGGCCGCGCCTACCTGCGCGACGTGCCACATGTCCGGGAACATCCGTAACGGCGGGCGGATCACGCACGATCCGGGTGAGCGGATCTCGTGGACCAACCGTCCCCCGGTAAGCCGCGTGATGGATACGGATATCAACCACGCGATCGTCACCGAGACGGATCCCGAGACACGGCGCGACCTCATCCACGACACGGCCGAGCAGAAGCGCGACCGGATGAAGGAGGTCTGCTCGAACTGCCACACGGACAGCTACGTCAACTCGTTCTACACGCAGTACGACAATCTCGTGATCCTGTACAACGAGAAGTTCGCCAAACCCGGGCTCGCGATCATGGGGGCCCTGGCTTCGAACGGGTTGCGTACGCCGACGAACTTCGACGAAGAGATCGAGTGGACGTGGTTCTATCTGTGGCACCACGAAGGACGTCGAGCCCGCCACGGAGCCTCGATGATGGCGCCGGACTACACGCACTGGCACGGCATGTACGAGGTCGCCGAGCGCTTCTACATGGCACTCATCCCGCAGACGCGCGAGATCATCGAGCACGCGCGTGCAACGGGCATGTCTTCGCAGGCCGCGTTCGTCGAGCGGGTGCTGAACGAGATCCTCGCCCGGCCGGAGCACGTGTGGTTCGAGGAGGGCGCCGAGGAGGCGGCCGCTCGGATCCGCGAGGAGATGGACCGCCGGTACGGCCGCACTGAGAGAAACTGAGAGGGACGATTCGTCATGAGACGCAGAAACTTCCTCAAGACCCTGGGCGCCTCTACGGCCGGCCTGGCCGCGTTCTCGTGCGCTGACCAGGAGACGGCGTCCCGCCTGGCGGCCAACTCGGATGGGATCAACGAGGCCGACCTCACGTGGAGCAAGGCGCCGTGCAGGTACTGCGGAACAGGGTGCGGCGTCGAGGTGGGCGTGCGCGATGGCAAGGTGGTTACCGTCCGCGGTGACGTGAAGAGCCCGGTGAACCGAGGCCTGATGTGCGTGAAGGGCTACCACCTGCCCGGGATGCTGTACGGCGAGGATCGCCTGAAGTACCCGATGCTCCGCGACGGTGACGCGTGGAAGCGCCTCTCGTGGGACGAGGCTCTGGACCTGATCGCGTCGAAGTACCAGGAGGCGCTCGACGAGTTCGGCCCCGACTCGGTAGCGATCTATGGGTCCGGTCAGTGGACTGTGTTCGACGGGTACGCGGCGTCGAAGTGGTTCCGCGCCGGCCTTCAGTCGAACAACGTCGAGCCGAACGCCCGCCTGTGCATGGCCTCCGCCGTGACAGGCTTCATGACGCAGTTCCAGAGTGATGAGCCCATGGGCTGCTACGAGGACTTCGAGGTCGGCGACGACTTCATCCTCTGGGGCAACAACATGGCCGAGATGCACCCCGTGCTGTTCTCCCGCATCCTCGCCAACAAACGCGAGAACCCGGGCGTCCGGATCGTGGACATCGCCACCCGGCGCACGCCGACTACGGACTACGCGGACATGTACGTGGAGTTCACGCCGGGCAGCGATCTCGCGCTGGCGAACGGCATCCTCCACCTGCTCGTGCGAAACGGGAAGATCAGCCAGGCCTTCCTGCGTGAGAACGTGATCTTCAAGCGCGGGATCGAGGATCTCTCCCGGATCGGCTACGGCTGCTGGGGCGAGGACGGGATGGGACTGGATCCGTCGGACGGTCCGGCCGAGCGCTATGGATTCAAGGACCAGGGTCGAGACGCATCCCTGGCCGAGCTCGAGGAGTTCCTGGCGGACTACACGCCGGAGCGGGTGAGCGAGCTCTCGGGCGTTCCGGTAGGGCAAATCCGCGCACTCGCCGAGATGTACGGGGACCAGAGCCGCGGTACGGTGAGCACCTGGTGCATGGGCGTGAACCAGCACAGCCGCGGCACCTGGATGAACAACCTGATCACGGACCTCCACCTGATCACCGGCAAGATCAGCCGCCCGGGCGCCAACCCGTTCAGCCTCACCGGCCAGCCATCGGCGTGCGGTACCGTGCGCGAGGTGGGCACGTTGGCGCACCGCCTGCCCGCGGACATGGTGGTGATGAACCCGGACCACCGCGCTAAAGCCGAGGAGATCTGGGGCGTTCCGTCAGGTACGATCCCACCGAAGCCCGGTCTGCACACCATGGACATGTTCCGGGCGTTCATGCGTGGCGAAGTGAAGGTGATGTGGACGCAGACCACGAACCCATGGGTCACCGTCCCCAATCTGAACCGCATCCAACGCGAGCCGGGCGACGGAGGCTTTCTGATCGTGAGCGACATCTACCCGACTCCCACCACCGAAGTGGCGGACCTGGTGCTTCCCACCGCCGCGTGGGTCGAGCGCGAGGGCATATTCGGCAACTCCGAGCGGCGGACGCAGCACTGGCACAAGGCCGTCGAGCCGCCGGGCGAGTCCACCGAGGACGCGTGGCAGATCGTGGAAGTAGCCAAACGCATGGGGATGGGACACCTGTTCCCGTGGGAAGGCGACTGGCACAAGCCGATGTACGAGGAATACCGGAGCTTCACGCTCGGGGTCGGAAAAGACGTCGCCTCGTACGAGCAACTGGAGCAGACGCGGGGCCTGCTGTGGCCGGTGGTGGACGGCGTCGAGACGCGCTACCGGTACGCGGCGGGGCACGATCCGTACGTGAAAAAGGACCGGGGCGTCCACTTCTACAAGGCCAAGGGCTACGGAGAGAAGGCGGCGTTCTGGATCCGACCGTGGCAGGCGCCGGCGGAGATGCCGGACGAGGAGTACCCGTTCTGGCTGTGCACCGGACGCGTGCTGGAGCACTGGCACACCGGCTCCATGACTCGCCGCGTGAAGCAGCTGCACCAGGCGGTGCCCGAGGGCTACGTCGAGATGAACCGGGCCGACGCCCAGCGACTCGGTGTCGGCACCGGGCAGATGGTGCGTGTCGCGAGCCGGCGCGGCGAGATCGAGCTGCCCGTCCAGGTGGACGGCCGCGGCAAGCCACCTCAGGGCCTCGTGTTCATCCCGTTCTTCGACGAGTCGAAGCTGCCGAACCTCCTCACACTGGACGCGATGGACAACATCTCCAAGCAACCGGACTACAAGAAATGCGCGGTCCGCGTCGAGCGAGCCTGAGAGGAGGCGGAATGCACACGTCGATCGTGACCGGACGAGCAGCGGTGTGTTTCGCGGCCCTGTTCGCCCTCGTGGCGGCCGGGTGTGCGGACTCCGGCAAGGTGCCGGTCCCCGACCGGGAAGGCGCCGTGAAGTCGTCCGCCAGCGTTCGAGCCGAGCGCCGGGCGTACGACGGCGCGCCGCCCACGATTCCGCACGACAACTTCGGCGCGGCCTGCTCGGCGTGCCACGACGAGCGGGGCCAGTCCGTGAAAGGCGTGGGTTTCGCGCCAAATTCTCCGCACGACAACACGTCGAAGGCGGGTGGGACCATCCGGTGTCGCCAGTGCCACGTGTTCCAGGCGACGGACGACCTGTTCGTGGCCTCGGAGTACGAAGGGCTCGCCCAGGACCTGGCGGCCGGCGATCGTGCCACCCTCGGTGCGCCGCCCCGCATCCCGCACCGCGTCCTGATGCGAGAGAACTGCGTGGCGTGCCACGACGGGCCGGGAGCACGCGAGGAGGCTCGCACGACGCACCCCGAGCGCTTGCGGTGCCGCCAGTGCCACGTCCCGATCACCGACAGCGAGGTGTTCGATAGCTCGCTCGGGGCAGGACTCACGGACTCCGAATAGACCATCGAGGGCCGACCGGTCCGGACATCGTCAGATGCCGCGCGTCCGGTCAGGGCCCGGAAGAGAACCAAACGAATGAGCTCGCTCGCCGACGTCATCGAACTGGGACCGGAGGAGGAAGCCCGCCGCCTGTGGGACGGAGCCGTCGAGGCACGCACCCGTGCTGCCGACGACCTCGTCGCGCTGTGCGAGTCGCTCGACCTCGGGCTGCGCGCCGCCGAGATTCTCACGGTCCATCTGCTGAATCCGATCCGCGACCGGTTTCCAGCCACGATCGCCCTGCAGCTCGAGCTGCCTGACCCGGAGATCGATGTGCACCGGGACGGCATCCAGGTGCCCAAGGCCCTCCAGTTCAACGAGGTGATCGACCTGCTGAGCGATACCGAGCTCGAGTGCGTGAGCCCGGGGATGCACAGGGGGTGGGAGGACCGACGATTCGCCTGCCGGCGCTCGCGGGTCACGGCGCAGGAGGCGACCGGTGTGACCCTCACGGCGGAAGAGCAGGAGCGTCTGCTGACACTGGCAGCTTACCGTAACCGTCTGTTCCGCACCCCGCCTCCAGTGCTCGTCAAACCGGGGGATATTCTCTCGGCGTTCGAAGCTCTGGACCGGCTCGTCTCGGGTCTCGAGGCGTCCGCCTCGGGTTGACGAAGGTCAAGGAAGAGGTCCGGGACGAGCGGGGTGGCGTAACGCTCGCCTTCGCCCTCATCGCGTCCGTCGCCTGCTGGATCCCGGCCCAGCATTGAGGCGCGCGCCGGCCACGGGTTAGCTTGCAGCATGGCGACCGGGATCCCGAAGACCAGCTTCCGCAAAGCATTTGGCCCCGGTCTCATGTGGGCGGCCGCCGCCATCGGCGTGTCTCACCTCGTCCAGTCCACGCGCGCCGGCGCCATGGCGGGTTTCGGGCTCGCCGGCGTGGTCCTCCTCGCTCTCGTCCTCAAGTACCCGTTCTTCGAGTTCGGGCCGAGGTACGCGGCGGCCACGGGGCTGAGCCTGGTGGAGGGATACCGCAGGATCGGCCGCTGGGCGCTGTGGCTCTACCTGTCCATCACACTCTGCACGGCACTCTTCGTCCAACTAGCTGTCGTGTTGTTCACGGCCTTCCTCATCAAGCTCGTGTTGGGGCTCGGCTGGTCGATCCCGCTCGTTTCGGCGGTCCTGTGCGGCCTGTGCGCGGCGCTCCTCGCCGCGGGACGGTTCTCCTTCCTGGACCGCGTCATCAAGCTGGTGATGCTGCTGCTGGCCGTCTCGACCCTGGCAGCCGCCGCGATCACCCTGCCCCGCGCTGACCCGTCGACGCTCGCGGTCTGGCCGCGCGGTGCCCTCGACGGGGTCGTTCCGCTGGCGTTCGTGCTGGCGCTGGTGGGCTGGATGCCGTCGGCGATCGACATCTCCGTGTGGAGCTCGCTGTGGACGCTGGCCAAGAGCCGGGCGAGCGGCGAGCGGGCGAGCCTTGACGCTGTCCTCCTCGACTTCCGGATAGGCTACATCACAACGGGGGTGTTGGCGTTCGCCTTCCTGACGCTCGGAGCCGCGCTCATGCACGGCTCAGGACAGGCGTTCAGCCCGAGGGGCACCGAGTTCTCCGCGCAGCTCGTCGATCTGTACACGAATACGCTGGGTGGCTGGACACGACCGATCGTGTTCACGGCAGTCCTGACCACCATGTTCTCCACCACACTGACCGTGATCGACGGGTTTCCGAGGGCGATCGACCGCGGTTTCCGGGTGGCCTTCGTGGATCCGGAGGGGACCTCTGCCTACGCCGGAACCGGGAGAGCTTACTGGGGCGCGATCGCCATCCTGAGCGGGCTGACCGTCCTGGTGCTCGCGGTGTTCCCGGGATCCCTCACCACGATGGTGGACTTCGCCACCATTGTGTCGTTCCTGACGGCTCCGGCGCTCGGTTACCTGAATCTGCGCGCCGTGACGGCGGACCCGGTTCCGCCCGAGCTCCGACCCGGCCGGACGCTCGTCGTCCTCTCGTGGATCGGGCTGAGTGTGCTGAGTGGTTTCGCGGTCCTGTACCTGGTCAGTCGGATCGGCTAGCGGTTGGCAGGGGCCCGGGAAGGACGGTCATCCGCCGGCTCCCGGTCGCCCGAAGAGCCGGCGGATGGGGGTCGGATCAGACTCGCGGATCGCCCTCCCACGCTTCCGCGGGCCAGTTCTCGCGGGACGCCTGCCGTGAAGTGGCGCTCAGCCGTATCATGATCTGATTCTTCCGCGGGTAGTGCTCTGGCAGCTCACGGGCGAGCACGCGTATGGCATCGATCAGCGCCGTGTCCTTGCCGCGACGCAGCGGCTGACGGTCGGGAAACCTCCCCAGCGCGGCTACCAGAGCCGGGCCCGGATGCTCTCTCACGCGGTCGTCGGTCGCATCGAGAAATAGAGCCACTCGATGAGTCGCCTGCTCGATCTCCGCCGCGTTCCGCAGCATGTCTTCCGGTGTCCGGGGGCCTCGCGTGTATGCCATGCGCTACGATTGCCTCACGATGAGGGTTGCGTCCCGCGACGCGGAATCGGGTTCCCATGGCGGCCTCGGGGTGCCGCTGCACGGCGACCCCGCGCCGCGGGACGGTGTGCCATACAGACAAGCAATCGGCGTACCGCGAGTAACTACGCTGTAATGATTAGACTTACGCGATTGCTGTGAGAGGGTCGTGGCGCGAGAGCAACAGGGGCGTGTAGCAGCACGGAAAGAAAAAAAGGGGCGGTCCTTTCGTTCCGCCCCCAGCTCCGGCACACCATCTTTGACAGCTCCGCTTACGCGCTCCAGGCGTCGGGGCGCTTTCGCTCCGCTTGCGGACAGGCGGCGAACCGGGGCAATGCTCGGTCGGCGACGTGTCGCCGTGTATCTTTAATATACGCGCCAAGCGTCCGTTGGCGAGTCCGCCGGTCGGCCGGTCATCCGACCGCGCATTCGTTCTTTCCCGCTTCGAGCACGTCCGCCTGCTGTCGTGTGACCTCCACCAGGCCGGCGTTGATCGCCTTGATGCGGGGATAGGCCTCCGGAGGGGTCGAGACGTGCGACTCGACCCAGGATCGAAAAACGGCCTCGTCGTCCATCTTCAGCGTGTCGTTCTCCTCCCTCGCATCGCCGAACGCACGGTCCACGGAGCGGTCCGGGTTGCGCTCGCCGTCTCCCGCGTAGTGCGCCGGAAGCAGTCTCAGCCTCGGCCCCCACGTATCCTTCGCGCGTTCGAGGCTATTCCACAGGTCGCCGACCCAGACCTCCATCTTCCCCGCCAGGTCCGGGCGACCGATCGAATCGACGAACAGGAAGTCGCCGGTGAACGCGACGCCGTCTCCCGCCATGTTTCCCGCCACGAACGTGACGCTCCCCTCGGTATGCCCCGGCGTATGGAGAGCCAGCACCCTGTGGCCGCCCACGGACAGGACTGTACCTTCGGCCAGCTCCTCGATTTCGAGCAGCCCCGGAGTCCCGTCGTACGGCCAGGAGTTGTCCGCGGGGTGCAGGTAATACGGCACACCGAGCGCCCGCGACATGTCCGGCGCGCCGCTGATGTAGTCGGCGTGGACGTGCGTGTCCGCCACCGCGACGATTCGGGCGCCGGCCGACGACGCAGCCTCCACGTAAGGGGTCCAGTCCTGCGAAGGATCGATGACCAGCGCCTCCCCCGCGGCCACCAGCAGGTAGCCGAGCGCTCCCTTCCCGATACGGTCGAACTGGATCAGCCGATCGAATCCCGGCGGCGGCTCGAGCTCGCGCGGGATAACCACGCTCATCCAAGCCGTGATCCCGCCACGCAGAGACCACGCTTGATACCCGCGCTGTTCGAGCATCATCGCGATCGACCTGCTGTCGTTGCCATTCCCGCACACCACGGCCACGGGGTGCGCCGGGTCCAGTCCGATGGCGGACGCGGGATCGGCCAGGTGCACGAATTTCGACCCGCGGACGTTGTGAAACCGGTCCTCTGGCACCGGCTCCACGCGGCCCGCTGCAAGGCGTTCCGGCGCCCTTACATCCAGGACATGGATCTCCTCACCGGCCTCCAGCTTTATCGCCAGGTCGAACGGCTCAATCTCCGGCGCGTCCGAGACTCTCATACTGTCGCTCCCATCTCCGCCTCCACCTCGTCCGCCGTCTTCGGAATCGGACGCCCGAGCACGCGATGGCCGTCTCCTGTGACCAGCACATCGTCCTCGATCCGCACGCCACCGAACCCCTTGTAGGAATCCAGGCGATCGAAGTCGAGGAACTCGGCGTTGGTCCCCTCCGCACGCCACTTGTCGATCAGCTGCGGGATGAAGTAGCAGCCAGGCTCGACCGTGAGCACGAACCCGGGCTCGAGGGTCCGCGCCGCCCGCAGGTACGCCGTTCCGAACTGCGTGCTGCGCTCGAATTCCTTGCCGTAGCCGACCAGGTTTTCGTCCAGCCCCTCCATGTCGTGCACGTCCAGCCCGATCATGTGTCCGAGCCCGTGCGGCATGCAGATCGCGTGTGCCCCAGCGGCGACCGCCTCGTCCACGTCGCCCGTCATGATCCCGAGGTCTTTGAGTCCGGAAGCGATCACCCTGCAAGCCACGAAGTGCACGTCGCGGAACGGGATGCCGGGCTTCATGGCAGCTGTCGACGTCTCGAGCGCGTTCAGCACGATGTCGTAGATCTCCCGCTGACGCGTGTCGAACCGGCCGCTGACCGGCATGGTGCGCGTGATGTCCGATGCGTATCCGAGCGGCGATGTCGCGCCGGAATCGTGCACCGCCAGCTGCCCGTCCTTCATCACATTCTCATACGTGTGGTTGTGAAGCACCTCTCCGCGGACCGAGAAGATGACCGGAAAGGACACCAGTCCGCCGCGCGACAGCACGATTCCCTCGACTGACCCGGCCACCTCGCGCTCGACCATACCCGGTCGGATCATGTGCATGGCCAGCGTGTGCATGTCGTAGCTGATGTCGATCGCGATCTCCATCTCCGCGATCTCTTCGTCGGTCTTGTACAGCCGCTGGTCGATCACTGCCTCCAGCAACGGCCGTGACACGTGGTCGTCCGTCGTGAGGCCCGGAATCCGGAGCAGCCTGGCCAGCTTGATGCGGTTCCACGCCCGGTACTGCGGGAGGAAGTGAATCTCACGGCCCGCATCTCTCGCGGAGCGGAGCACTTCGTCCAGCTTCTCCGGTTCGTCGCACCGGTAGACGCCGACGTGAGCGCACTCCTCGATCAGCGTCGGGAGAGGCCCCGTCCACACGATTTCGTCTACCGTCGGCTCGTGCCCGAACACAATCTCCTCTCCGGAATCAACGTCGATCACGGCCGCCAGGCCTGCCTGGTCGAGTCCGAAGTAGTAAAGGAAGGAACTGTCTTGCCTGAAGTGGTATGGGTTATCGGGGTAGTTCATGGGCGCCGGATCGTTGCCCAGAAACAGAATCAACCCGGAACCCACGCGCTCCCGCAGGCCTTTCCGCCGCTCGATATGTGTGCTCGCCTCGAACATCTGTACTCCTCTTCGCGGTTGCTTGCATCCAATCTTCTAACTTACGTCAGTTGTCGTCCACCGGTATCCCCGACAGCACCGAGTCCAGCTCCTCGACGACCCGGTCCGCGTCGTCGTGCGAGAACACCATCGGTGGCTTGATCTTGATCACGTTCTCAAACGGGCCGTCCGTGCTGAGCAGGATTCCCCGCTCCTTCATCTCGTTGATGACGTCCGTCGCCTCCTGCGTCGCGGGTTCGAGAGAATAGCGGTCACGCACCAGCTCGACTCCGATGAACAGACCGAGGCCCCGCACGTCTCCCACCAGTGCGTGCCCGGCCGCAAGGCCCGCCAGATCGTCGCGAAATCGCGTCCCTACCTCCAGGGCGTGCGCCCGCAGTCCTTCCTCCTCGATCACATCGAGCACAGCCAGTCCGATGGCGCACGACACCGGGTTTCCGCCGCACGTGTTGAAGTACTCCACCCCGTTGTCGAACGCGTCGGCGATCTCGCGGGTGGTCACCACGGCTCCCATCGGATGGCCGTTCCCGATCGGCTTGCCGAGAGTGACGATATCGGGCACCACGTCCTGCGTCTCGTACGCCCACCAGTGCGTCCCCACACGCCCGAACCCTACCTGGACTTCGTCGGCCACGCATACGGCGCCCGCCTCCCGGACGTGCTCGTAGGCCGCCCGAAGGTAGCCGTCCGGCAGGACGATCTGTCCGGCACACCCCGGTATCGACTCGGCGAAGAATGCCGCGGCCGGGCTGCCGAGCGAATCGGCGCGCAGAACCGCTTCGCGCACGGCCTCTGCGTACTTCGCGGCCGCCGCCGGATCGTCGCTCCGGTATGGTCCACGGAAGGTGTCAGGGACGGGGGCCACGTGGACGTGATCCGGTTGCCCCGCTCCTCCCGCGTGGTCGAACTTATACGGGCTGATGTCGACCATCCCGCTCGTGTTTCCGTGGTACGCGCCGTCCAGGACCACGACGTCCGTCCGACCCGTCGCCGTCCGGGCCATCCGCAATGCCAGCTCATTGGCCTCGCTGCCGGAGCACACGAAGAAGCACACTTCCAACGGGTCCGGCATCGTACCCGACAGCCGGCGGGCGTATTCGACGATGTGGTCGTGCAGGTAGCGCGTATTGGTGTTCAGGGCAGAGATCTGGCTCCGGGCGGCCTCGACTACGCGCGGGTGGCAGTGCCCCACGTGGCAGACGTTGTTCACGCAATCGAGGTAGGCACGACCGTGTTCGTCGAACAGGAACTGACCCTCCCCGCGCACGATCTTCAGGGGACGGCGGTAGGACACGCTGAGCGATCCGCCAAGATGGCGACGTCGCAATTCGAGGATCTCTTCAGGCTTCATCTGTGGCACGCTCTGGCGTGGAGTTTCCCTCGATCGGCCGGACGCTCTCGCAGGCTTCCTCGAAGGTCTCGATCCACAGGGCACGCGGGGTCCTGGACATCCAGTCGAGAAGGCGCCAGGCGGGGGCTTCCGACACCGCCAGGTATGCGTTGTCCGGGTCTCGTCCCCGTTGGTATGCCGACATCGTCACACTGACGCAGAGCCGGGCTGCGATCAAGTGGGGAATGACACGGATCTCGGCCACGCCCAGCGCCAGAGATTCGTGATACCCGGCCAACAGCTCCGCTCCTGCCTGCAGCGGGTTCTCGGCCCGCGACATCGCGTAGGCCATGGCGATCGACGGCTCGCAGACGCGCGCGGTCCACACCATGTCCCCGAAATCCACCAGGCCGAGTCGCGCCTCGCCCGATTCGAGGACGAGGACGTTGTGGTCGTTGGCGTCGTTGTGGATGGACTGGAACGGCAGCCGGTCCACGATCGGAAGGACTTCCGACTCGAACTGCTCCAAGCGCTCGCGGACGACTTCGCGGCCGGCCGCGTCTTCGATAAGCCCGACGAATTCCAGGGCCCGGGGCGCCTGCCGCAAATCCCACCGGAACTGCCGCATGAGCACGGGATGCGTAAACGACGCGAGTCGCTCGTCCAGCTCGCCGAGGCCACGACCGAGGTCCCGCAGGAGACCCGGCGATGGGTGGGGCAAATCGGCCAGCGGTTGTCCAGGAAGATAGCTTCCCAGACAGAGTTCATGCTCTCCGGCCCGTGTCGCCGGCGCGCCGTCCAGGCACGGAATGATCCGCGGTGTCGCCAAAACCGAAATTTGACCCGCAATGTGTCTCAGCGCCACAATCTGAGCATCCACGAAGCTGGGATCTTCGTCCGAGTTGTAGATCTTCAGGACGTACTCGGCACCTGACGCATCCAGTATGTGGAAGTTCTGGTCCACGTAGCTCGGCAGTTCGCGCGCCGTGGCGTCGAGCCCGTAGTGGCGCGCGACAAGCTCTCGCGCCTGCTCGAGAGAGAATCGAGGAAAGATCGCGTCAGTCCTGTGCGGATGGTTTGTCTGGCCCGGCCCGCGGGGAAAGGACCCGCCGAACGGGCCCGCCTCGGGGTTCGAGCACCGCAAAACGCGGCGATCAGGTCGTCGCTTTGTGAAGTTCCCGCTTCATACGATGTATCTTGCGGCGAATTCGCTTGAGCTGCACCGAGTCCCCGGCTGCCAGCGCTTCGTCCCTCTGTACCTTGAGCTCCCGGATCTTCACCTTGATTGTCGCCTTGTCGACCCCGATGACCTCGTGGTGCGCGTGATC
>CAXMRU010000088.1:0-2942 GCA_964195715.1 Akkermansiaceae bacterium
ACGGCCCGGCCCAACGCCTCCAGCCACGTCTCGGCGTCCTGCGGTGTGCGCAACGGGGGTAGATCGGAGTCACCCAGCCCCTTGCCGCGCCACTTCACTCGGGTAGCACGGCCGCCCCGCCGACCGGCCGCCGCGAGCCGCTCCCGGGCACCCGGCCGATGCGCCGGACAGAACCCGGTCTCGTCCAGTAGGGTCGGCGGAGCACGGCACTGGTGACCTGCTTGGGTCAGCGCCGGACATCGGTCTGTACCCGTGACCTCGGTTGTCATCGGTGACCGCCCCGTACGAGGGCGAACAGCCCCGCCCTACAGCCCCGCCCCCCGGTCAAGCCCCAGCGGAACACGCGGTTACGCGGCTGACACGCCCGTTCAGAGGGCGGGCGGTCGTCAAAACAGGCCGCTCGTGGTCGTGACGTGGCACCCCCGGGGTAGGCAGTCGACTCGCGCTCTCCGATCGAACGACGCCCTCCCCTCTCGCAGTTCGTCTCGGGGTCGGTCGCGGCTCGGGTCGAGGGGCTGTTCGAGGGGCTGTTCGGGTACGTTGAGGGGCTGTATTCGTGGATCAGAGTACGGGCGTGGGCCGTGAAAGGCCGCGGAAGTACGGGCTCCGGCCGTAGTCGGGCTCTCTCACTCCCGCTCGTCGGCCAGGCGCGCGGCAGCCACCACTGCCTGGCCATAGCTGATTCCGCCGTCGTTGGGCCCGAGTCGCTGTGGCAGGAGCACGTTCAGGCCCCGCTCCTCGAGTCCCTCCGTCACGATCGCCAGAAGAAGCCCGTTCTGAAAGACTCCGCCACCCAGGGCGACTGTTCCGATATTCAACTCCCGGCACGCGCCGGCTGCGACGTCCACCGTCGTCCGTCCAACGGCCAGGTGGAACGCAGCGGCGAGGAGGCCCTTGTCGGCTCCGCCTGCTGACCGCGCACCGAGGTCCGCCAGCAGAGGAATGGGATCCATTTCCAGGGGCCCCTCCTCCCTCACCCGGACGGGAAACCCGATGTCGGGCAACCGGGCCCGTGTCGAATCCGAGGCGATCAGCTCTCCGGCATTCGCCTCTCCCGACCCGAGCCCCAACACGTACCGAGACGCCAGCGCCTCGAGCTCCATCGCCGCCTGACCCTCGTACGAAGCCACCCGGCGCACGCCCAGGATCGCGGCAGCGGCATCGAACAGCCGGCCCATGGAGGAGGCGAGGGGGGCGTTCACGCGGCGCTCTATCTGGGCATCCGCGAGGCGCTTCTCCTGCTTCGGCACACCGCAGAACGCGTTTGCGAAAGCCATCTCGCAAGCCGCGTCGAGCGCAGCGTAGCCAGCCGCCACGCGCCACGGCCTGCGCGCCGCCAGGTCTCCGCCCGGCATCGGAGCGTAGCGCAAGTGGGCCAGTCGCCGATAGCTCCTCAGATCCGCGAGCAGGATCTCGGCTCCCCATGTGTTTCCGTCGTCTCCGTATCCTGTGCCGTCGTATGATATCCCGATCACGGGATCGACGACGCCGTGTTCCCCGGCCACCGCCGCCACGTGTGCGTGGTGATGTTGCACTTCGATCATCCGAGGCAGACCCAACTCCTCCGCGATGCGGGACGACAGGTAGCCGGGATGCAGGTCTCTCGCGACGACGGAAGGCTCGATGCGGAACAGGGTCTTGAACCGCAGGAGGGCCTCGCGATAGTGGTCGAGCGTCTCGACGTTCTCCAGATCGCCCACGTGCTGGCTGATGAAGGCGCTGTCCCCCGCCACGAGGCTGAACGTGTTCTTCAGATGCGGACCGACGGCCAGAAGAGGCTCCGGTGACGCGACGGGCAGGGGAACCGGAAGAGGAGCGTAACCGCGCGCCCGGCGAAGGAACACGGGCGCCCCGGCCATGACACGCACGACCGAGTCGTCGTACCGGGCGACAATGTCCCGGTCGTGCATGAGGAACCCGCTCGCGACCGCGAACAGCTTTCGTCCCGCTTCCTCGTTTGACGTACAGATCGGCAGCTCGCTCAGGTTGCCGCTCGTCATTACGAGAGGCCGTCCCATGCGCTCGAGAAGCAGCAGATGGAGCGGTGTGTACGCGAGCATGACTCCCACCGTGTCCAGGCCCGGTGAGACTGACGGAGCCAGCCCCGATTCCTCCTTCGCGCGCAGGAGGACGATCGGCCGCTCGGACCCCGACAGGACCCGCTCTTCCACGCGCCCCACGTGGCACAGCTCCCGTGCCTCGTCCAGCTCCAGCACCATGATCGCTAGCGGCTTGTCCTCGCGAACCTTTTGCGCGCGCAGCTGGCGAACGGCAGCTTCGCTCGTCGCGTCGCACGCCAGGTGATATCCCCCCAATCCGCGGATCGCCACGACCCTACCCCTCACGAGCATCCGGGCCGCTTCCTCGATCGCCTCAGACCCGCTCTCGATCGGCACGCCGTCCGGACCGGCCAGCCAGACGCGGGGTCCGCAGTCAGGGCAGCTGTTCGTCTCGGAATGGAAACGCCGGTCCGCCGGATCAGTGTACTCGCGCCGGCACGTGGGGCACTGCGGGAAGGCACGCATGCTGGTGCGGACACGGTCATACGGCATCGACTCGATGACCGTATACCTGGGCCCGCAATCGGTGCAGGTTATGAACGGGTACCGGTACCGTCGGTCCGCCGGATCGAAAAGCTCGCTGCGGCAAGCCTCGCAGGTCGCCACGTCAGGCGACACGGGGAGTCGTCCCTCCGTTGCCCTGCTCTCGAGGACGCGGAAGCCGTTCACGCCGCGTGGCGCCACCGCCTCCGATTCCAGCGTGTCGATCCGTGCCAGCACCGGCGCTTCGGCCCGCAGGGCCTCGAGAAACCCGGCCAGGGCATCACCCGTCCCGTCGACCTCGATGAACACTTCACCAGACTCGTTGCGCGCCGTTCCCGCTAGACCGAATCGGACCGCCAGGCGGTGCACGAACGGCCGGAAGCCGACTCCCTGCACGAC
>CAXMRU010000089.1:0-5308 GCA_964195715.1 Akkermansiaceae bacterium
ATATGAAACGTCCCGACGGCTCACGTGCGATGCTGCCCTCGTCGCTGTAAGCCACTCTTCCGACGGCTCGGTCATGGGTGCAGGCCGCAGGACCCGCACCATATCGCCTGCGCTACGCCGTGCGCTGGAGGCGCGTGACCGTGGCTGCCGGTTTAAGGGCTGCGGCCTGCGGTTCACCGACGCGCACCACGTTAAGCACTGGGCTGATGGAGGCGAGACGGCACTGGGTAACCTGCTGCTCCTGTGTGCCCATCACCACCGACTCGTGCACGAAGAAAGATGGAAGGTGGAGTGGTGGGGCAGGGAGCGGTTGCCGGCGTTCATCGATCCACGGGGGCAGGTCAGTTTCAACGCGGGGTGGAAAGCGCCCGAGCTGTCTGAGGATCCCGTGACCGCGTTGATCGCGGAAAACAGAAGCCGAGGGGTAAAGCCCGACTACTACACGGCCGGCGCTCGCTGGAAGACCGAGTGGGACATACCCAAAACCATATACTTCAACGCACTCGAGGCGCTGGCCTGAGTGCCGAATGGACGGTGAGCCGGGACGGGCTACTCTACCTGATGAAGGGTAGCAGCTGAATCGGACTCGACCTCCATCCAGCCTTCCACCTCGGCCGGGGGCGGTCTTCGCCCATACAGATAATCGTCCGCCGCGAGAGCAGCCCGGCGGGCGACGGCCGAGTTCCGAATCGCAAGTCGCACCGTGTTGTGCATGAGGTTGTCCGGGTGGGAATACGGGCACACCGAGACGCAACGGGCGCAATCCGTTCCGATCTTGCACCAGTAGGTGAAGCATGCCTCGGGGTCGATCCGCCACCGCAGGGCTCCGTCGATCTCGGATCGAAACCCTCTCGGAATCGCTTGGCTCGGGCAGACGTCTGCGCATTTCTCACACATCGAGCAGAAATCAATGACCGAGTGCTCCGGCTCGCGCCGGTCAGCAAGGAGCGGCAGGTCCGTGGTCACGACGCCGAGTCGCACACGGGGCCCCAGCCGAGGCGTCATGAGGAGCCCCATGCGACCGATCTCCCCCAGACCGGCGTC
Organism: Akkermansiaceae bacterium; assembly: GCA_964195715.1. GTDB lineage: Bacteria > Gemmatimonadota > Gemmatimonadetes > Palauibacterales > Palauibacteraceae > Benthicola. The sequence continues at coordinate 1,045 of CAXMRU010000089.1, forward strand.
GCGCGCCACGAGGGGACAGATGACCCGGTAGTTGCCGTCGATGTGGGCCCGGGCCGGGTAGCCGAGATTGCGGATGAACTGGGCGACCTGGACGGCGATCGCCCCGGAAGTCATGTACTGCTGCGCCGATTCCATGACCGTGGGCCCGCGCGGCGCCCGGTCGATCATCTCCTTCGCCATCTCCACCGTCAGCGCGATGGCGAACTTGTGGTCCAGGCGGACGGGCTGGCCGTAATGCTCTCCACGCCCCACGGTGGTGTACTTGTGGTAGTCCCGCAGCTCGGTGATGCCAACGTCCCTGGCCCCGAGCTTAACGGTCCACCCCTTGATGAACTCCGAGATCGCCGCCGGATCCGGGGCTTCCTTCTCTGGGGCTACCGGCCCGTCCACCATGGCGTGGAGCTCAGCGATCGTCGCGAAGCTGGCATCGGCGGCCGCGAACATGAACGGATCGTGGAGCGAGGCACCCTTATTCATGAGTCCAGGCAGTGCCCGAAACCCATCGTCGAGCCCCCTCTTGTCGGGCTTCTCCCTGTAGTACGCCTCGAACCGCTCGGAGCCCGGCTCAAGGCGCACCCGTGAGAACATGATGTCCCGCTCGTCGACCCGTGTGGTCGGCGTATCACGTTCGGCGCGGTGCCTGGACCGCGTGGGAACGAGCAGCACAACTGCGGTCAGCAGCGTCACACCCAGCAGGCCGGCGCCCGTGTACGACCCCGCCTGCGAGGGCATGGCCGCGACGACCAGGAATGGGAGGGGCGCCAGCACGGCCAGCCCTTCCAGGCGCCGTACCGCACGCGGCTCGTTTTCGCGCCACGAGACGATTGCCGCGTATACCAGGGCCGCAAACAGGACGGCCCCGGTGGCGATCAGGATCTCGTCGATCATAGGCATGGCCGGATCATCAATGGAGGCACTCCTCGGACACCCGGGTCAAAGTCCTGCTGCCACGAGACTCCGTGCGGCACAGCCACGCAAGGCGGCAGTTCCGTCAGCCGGCCGCCACCCTTCTCCTGTAGCTCACACGGAGACCCAGCCACATCAGCGCAGCCACGCAAAACACGAGCAGACCGAACAGCGTGGTCGTGAGCGCGATCCGGATCCCGCTCCAGATCACCGCGGGACTGACCGCAGCGGCCTGCTCGATGGCGCCGGCGGCCAGGTAGATCCCGGTGAACGTGCCGAGAAGCCCGACGACCACTACCCACACGCCCCAGAAGAGGACTGCGTCGATGCCAGTTTCCACGACGGCGTCCGGACCGTCGAGATACCGTGTCCGCACGAACGCCCACACCGTCAGGACTCCGATCAGGATGGAAATGACCAGGATCGGCCACATGAAGAACCCGCCCTGCTTGAAGAACTCCATCATCTCTCCACTCCTTTCAGTTAGATCCTGCAGATGAGTCGATATTGATTCCGGCCAGGACCTCTGCTTCCGCCTGCTCCACCCGTGCGACACCGGCAGCAATGAGAAGCCACATCGCCCAGGCGATCGCGCTGGTCAGGAGACCGAGGGCCAGCAGTCCCATGTCCCGCCGGAGCCACGTGAGAAGCTCCGCCGTCTGAGCCGACGGATCCGCCACCAGCCGACCGGCCACGGCGTACAGGTCCAACGCCGTGCCCCCGAGGGCGAGCACGACCGAGGCGATCCCTGCCGCCGGCAGGATCCACAGCCCGCGCCGCAGCCTCGAGAGGTCGTGGTCTCGCTTCACCTTGAGCGCGAACAGCTTCCAGAGACTTACGAGGACGACCAGCAGGCCCACGGCCAGGAGCACCCCCATCAGCGGTGCCGGATCGGTCAGAATCCCGCTCGTCCCGAGCCACGCGATCCCGGCGGCAGACATGACGGTAGTTGTCAGGGCCAGGGCGAACCGTTCGATCCGATGACGGACCGGATCCGAGAACCGGTCGACCAGGCGCTGATACAGTGGACGGTGCAGCCCGTGGAGCTCTCGAAGCGCGTCATTGGATGGGACCAGCATGTGAGAGGCCCGGGCGCGGGCCTCCTTCGGATCCACGCCCTCCGACACGAGCTCCGCTTCCATCCCGGTGAGGTCCGCCGCCAGCTCGAGGAGCACTCGGGCCCGCATTGGTTGGGGAAGGTCGAGTCGCTCTGCCATCTCTCGAAGCTCGGCAGCGAATGAGCTCATCCCTCGCCTCCCAGCAGGGCGTCCAGCGTGCCGAAGGTCGCGCGGACCCGTCGCGACTGAATCGTCAGCCACTCCCGACCCCTGTCCGTGAGGGAGTAGACCTTCCTCCGTCTGCCGTCCGCCTTCTCCCATTTGCCCGAAATCCGCCGGCCTTTCTCCAGCCGGTGCAGGATCGGGTACAGCGTTCCGTGCTGAAACGTGAACATCCCGTCCGTCTCCCGTTCCACATCGACCGCTATCTGGTAGCCGTGTTTCGGCTCTCCTCGGAGCGCCGCCAGGATCAGCGCCTCGTTGATCTCCCGTACCAGGGCTTGAAGGTCAATTGGCTCAGTCATGGCAACCTCATATATCGTCGGTCTATATATCGACACTCTATATATAGGATGATGGAGAGGGCGCGTCAAGGTCTTCAATGCTCCAGAGGATCCGGATGGCGGCGAGCGCCCGGCCGGGGCCGGGCGCTCCTGTAGAGACTACTCGCGTCTGCTCAGTCCCCCGGCGCCGGGAACCCGCGATCCCGCATCAGGGCGTCGACTTCGGCGTCCCTTCCGCGGAAAGCCCGGTAGGCATCCGCCGGATCCACGGCGTTTCGGATCGCGTAAATATGCTCGACCAGGTTCGCATCTCACGACCGACTGGCCTACAGGGTCAACCTTGAACTTGCTTATCTTTGGCGGAGCCCCACGGTACTCACTTCGAAAGACCCTATGTCTGAGCTACTTGAGCAACTGAAGACAGCGCTGGCCGATCGGTACTCGATCGAATCGGAGATCGGGTCCGGGGGCATGGCAGTCGTGTACAGGGCGACCGACTTCAAGCACGACCGCCGGGTGGCTCTGAAGGTAATGCGTCCCGAAGTATCGGCGTCGCTGGGGAGCGACCGCTTCCTGCGCGAGATCCGGATCGTGGCGAAGCTCACGCACCCCCATATCCTGCCGCTGTACGACTCGGGAGAGGCCGCCGGGCTGCTCTACTACGTCATGCCATTCATCGAGGGCGATTCACTGCGTGACCGGTTGGACCGTGCGGGACCCCTGGAGATCAAGGATGCCCTTCAGGTGGTGCGGGAGGCGGGCAGTGCTCTCAGCCACGCCCACGCGCAGGGCATCGTGCACCGGGACATCAAGCCCGGGAACATCCTCATCTCGGGCGGACATGCGGTCGTCGCCGACTTCGGCATCGCCTCGGCTGTCACGGAGGCGGGGGGAGAAAGCCTGACCCGGACCGGTATTTCGGTCGGCACACCGGACTACATGAGTCCGGAGCAGGCTGCGGGCGACCAGCAGGTGGACGCCCGCAGCGATGAATACGCCCTGGCGTGCGTCCTGTACGAGATGCTTGTGGCGCAGCCTCCGTTCACCGGACCCACGCCGATGGCGGTCATGGCGCGCCACAGTCTGGATCCGGTCCCGAACATAAGGACGTTGCGCAGCACGATCCCGGCCGAACTGGAGGAGTCGCTGAACCGGGGCCTGGCGAAGATGCCGGCGGACCGGTTCCAGACGGTCGAGCAGTTCGTCGAAGCGGTGACGGGAGAGCGGCAGGCAGCCGCCCGGTCGGCCGGAGGACCTGTACCGAAGGGTCAACGGCGCTTCTTGAGGAAGCTCGCGTGGGTCGGGCTTGCCGCTTCCGTGGCGACCGCGGCCGTACTCGTAGGGAGGAATGTGGACTTCGGCCCGATTTTCGCTCCTGACGAGGAAGAACTCGTGGCCGTACTCGACTTCGATTCCGTCGGACTGGACACCCTGGGATTCCTGACACGGGCGATCCCCGAGTTCCTCTCACGGGCCATGACGGGCGAGACCGGGGGGCCGCGTGCTCTCGACCGCCGCCTGGTGAGGAGAACCTGGAGCGAAGTGATGGGAACGACGGCGGACCCGCAGGCACGGCGCGACCGCGTGGCTTCAGAGCTGAACGCCACTCACGTGCTGACGGGCCATGTCATTCGTCAGCCCGAGGGCGTGCTGGTGCAGGCCGAGCTGTGGCGCGGCAGGGAAATCGTGACCCAGGCAAGCGCCGTCGCGCCGGCGGGCGACGCGATCGCGGTAGCGGAGTCGCTCGGAGTGCAGCTGCTGGCCGGCGCGGCGGGCGAATTCGGGCGGCTCTCGGGC
>CAXMRU010000090.1:0-20504 GCA_964195715.1 Akkermansiaceae bacterium
ATCGAACACGTAGCTGACGCTTCCCTGCAGCGTCCACAGGGGATCCTGCTGGAGGTGTCTGCCCTGCACGTCCGGATTCGCAGTGAACAGCCAGACGGAACCGACTCCTTCGAGGTTCCAGTGGCCTAATCTCCGCGAAGCACCGATTCGCGGAATGAACGTCCACCTGTTGGTGCCCAGGTTGATGAGCTTCGTGTTGTCATACTGGCCGAGCGGAGCGACTACCCTGAGACTCGCGCCTACGACCGTCTTCTGCCGATAGGTCATGAATCGGGGTATTTCCAGCGCCGGCGCTCCCATGAAGTTGACCGCCAGTCGGACGGACGGGTCACCAAACCCCGTGGCCGAGCGGCTGGTGTCCTGGTCCGCCAGCTTCCCTTCCCAATCTCCGAACGCGAACGGCACGATGGCGTCGGCTTTGGCGGACATACCGAAGAAGCTGAACGTGCGCACATAGGCCCCGATGATCGAATGGACCTTCCCCGTGCCGTCCTCCAGGGGGATAGACGGGTCGAGGAGCACGTTGCCGAATGAGTAGCCATATCCAAGAGCGGCGAAGTTGACGCTCACAGGTACGGGCGAGAAGGCTCGCGGCTCCAGGTCCTGGGCATGCAGGTCTGGGGCTGAACCGCAAAGGCCCAGGAAGGCGAGCGCGGCGAGAAGGAACAGGCCCCTCCGCACCGCCATCGGTCCTTCACGAGACTCAGTCACCGCGATCAGGGAGTGTACCAGATCGGGGACGTGTACCCGCGTTCCTGTGTCGTCATTTCCACCTCGTCCGGCATCTCGATACCGAAGCGGAATGCGTCGTAGGCGGTCCACCGAGGCGTCGGGATCTCGATCACCCGGGCGTAGTAGAAGGCGCGCTCCGAGGCGTCGAAGTCCGGATCCTTCCACACCGCGATGAGCTCCGGGTCGCCGATCGTGTTGAGCCAGGTGGCGTTCTCGACGTCGACCGTGTTGCCCACCGGCTGGCGGGCGCGGCCATCGGAACCGATCTCGCGGCCGTCGGACACGGCCACATCGTACACCCGCTCGTGTAGCTCGCCGTCCGAGTCGAGCCACCCCTTGATGATCTGAATCCGGTCGAGGTTGCCCCCATACGGGTCCTTGAGCGCTGCGACGAGGAACGACGGGGCCGTCCCGGAGGAAGAGCGTGAAAGCTCACCGCCCATCGGAACGCCCTTCGAGTAGCCCGCCTGCCCCGGGAACCGGCTGCGGGCGTCCGCTTCCGTGAATTCGAACCCGCCGAAAAAGCGGACCATCATACGTGATCCCGTGGTGGCGTAGACCTCACGGCGCATCATGGCGTCCCAGAGCGACTTACGGGTATTCTCGGTCGCCCACACGGCTGCGTAGCCAGACGACACCAGGTCCCAGCCCATGAAGGCCAAGCTTCCGTCCGGCGCCCCGATCGAGACGTGGTCGGCGCGCGCCGGACTGGGCTCGTTCCCCGAATGCTTGCCGAAGAAGTTGTCTTCCTCCACGGCCGGCAAGGACGTGTGCGAATCCGTAGAACCGATCATGCCGAACTGGAAGGGGTTTACACCGAGTGCCGATTCCAACTGGAGGCCCAGCTTGAGCGCCGAGCGCCCATATTCGTACTGCAGCATCTGCTCGGTCTTGGCCTGGCTCAGGTTGAGGTTGCCGAGGTCCCAGTTCTCGTAGTCGGCAAACTCGTCATCGGGCGAGAGGAACGGGTGGGCTTCCCCGTCTCCCTTGATCTGCGTGACCTCGTACAAAGGCTCCCAGCGCTGGCGAGTCTCAGCGTAGGCGCGCGTGAGCGGGTTTCCGTCCATGTCGTTCGTGTCGAACATCATGCCGTTCGACAAGTTTCCGTTGTGCGCGATCGCCAGGACCTTCCCCCCGGATTTCGCTTCGTAGTCGGCCATGTAGACCCACAGGTCCTCGGGATCGATGCTCATCTCCGTCGTCATGGGCAGTTTCTGGAAAGCTCGGGAGCCGCCGTCCCGGTAGACCAGGACCCGGTGCAGGTTGTTGCCCGGGGGCGCCAGCGACGTCCACTCGTAGCCGATAAACGCGGTGAACACACCGGGGTCGTTGTAGCGCTCGGCCGCTTCGATGACATCCTCCCATACCGGCCCTATGGATGCCGGATCATTGATCGGGAAAGGCATCTCGCCACGAGAGAATAGGTCGATGAGCTCGAGCGTCGCCTCCACGGCCGCCTGGCCGCCGGCGTTGAACGCCTGATTCCAGCGTCGGGCCACTTCGCTCTGCATCAGGGTGGGGTCGCCGCCCACGATCTTGGCAAACATTCCATAGCCGTCGGAGTGGTCCGCGACCACCATGAAATCGAGCGGGCGGGAGAGGCGGGCACGGACACCGGTGGACGAGACCACTTCTTCCCCGAGGGCAAAACGGTAGGCCTCGTCCAGGCCGAGCCGATTGCCGAACATGCCGGCATCTACCGACAGATTGGTGTGCAGGTGCGTGTCTCCCCAGAACACCTGCGTCGGGTACGCACGCCCGGCGTACGGTGAGTACTCGGGGTTCTTCAGGGTGCCGGCCGCGAATTCCTCGGCATTGCCGAAGTCCTGGGCCGCCGCGGGAAGGGCGAGAAACAGAGAAACGAGAGACATAAGGACCGTCTTCACAGTCACGTATCGCATGAAAGTACCCTGTGCTGGAGGTGGTGGAAGTCCAGGCTTCATACTAGCGCGTTGAGGGGCGTCAGCCCAGCAGACCTGACCCGCGTCGAGGTCACCCCAGACGCGCATACTTAGCGAAGCACCCGCGTCTCGATAGCCGCCTCGTCGATTTCGATTTCGTATCTCTCGCTCAGGCCCTCGTACAGCGCCTCGTTCGCTCGGTCTCGCCGCATCCGGTTGAAGTCGTTCACCAGCCGGTCCCGGACTTCTCCGTACTCCGGGAGCCGACTCTCGACCCTGTCTGTGATATGCACGAGATGAACGCCGTAGCCCGAGAGCACGGGCCCGTGCCAGCCTTGCTCGAGCTCGAACACCTCCTCGGCGAACGGTCCCCCGAACGCCTGCTGGACCTCTTGAGGGGTCCGCAGCGAGTAGTCGTACGCCAGCATGAAGCGATCGCCACGCTCCGGCGCCGCGACGGGTTGAGGGGTCTGGGCCCGGATCTCGGCCAGCACGCGCTCGGCGTCCTCGAGGGTTGTCTCTTCTCGTCGGTCGGCGTTGAAATAGACATGACTGAAGCTGATGCGTGGCGGAACCCGGTAGTCCTCGCGGTTCTCGTCAAAGAAGGCGCGCAGCTCCTGGTCCGTGGGGTCCGCCAGGAGCGCCAGGTCCTGCGACAGCAGCTCCATCTTCTGCATCATGCGGCGGCGGACGACCACATCGTTCAAGTCGAGACCCATGGCCTGCGCCTCGCGGTACAGCACCTCCTCGCGAATGCGTGCATCGACCAGGCCACGCAACTCATCCGCAGTCGGCGGACGCTGCCACTGGCGCCCCCACCGGTCCGCAAGGAACTCGATCTCCGACTCGTTGATCACGATCATACGGGCCTCATCCACGGCGAAGAGATCGCTCGCGACCGCGTAGGTCAGGAACAACACGGCGCCGAGGATCGCGAAGTGTACGAGAGGCTCCCGCAGCCATTTCATCTGAGTCGCTCCTGCTCGAGGACCTCGATCGAACGGATCTTCCAGGTCCCGTCTACGGGTTCAATGCCCACGCGGGCGTCATACCGGTTCTGCCTGAAGTGCCTGTGCCCGAAATGCGTCACCATCCCTCCGACGGTCCACTCCCCGCGAACCGAGAAGCCGTTCCCCGCACGCTTGATGTCCCGGGCTTCTTGCACCTCCACGGTCTCCACCCGGGCCTGTGCTCCGCCCCTTTCCTCCACCTCGAGCGCCCTGCGCTGCTGCAGGTAGACATCGGTCAGGGTCTCCCCTGTCACGCTCACGGCCAGCCGATCGTAAATGGCCTCCTCCTCCTTGAACTCGAGCGCCCGGTACACGTTCGGGAGCAGACCCGCGAGGATACGCCGGGCCTGGCGTTCCGAGGGTACCCTGCCGGCCGACCCGGGCACCGCGACCGCAGTCTGTACCACCGGGCCCACGACGATTGCGGCCGCGAGCGCTATTCGGGCGAGGGCGACGGAAGCCGGGTGCCTCCGACCTCGTAACCCCGAAACGAACAGAATCGCCGAGATGAGCAGAAGCGGCAGCGAGAGCAACGGAATCGGAATCCTCGCCGGCTCGACCTCGACGGCGGCCACACTCGGAATCGGGTCTTCGACGAGCGCATTCTCCCACTCGATGGAGGCCTCCGAGGGGGTCAGAGTCGCAGACGACGTGTTCTCCGGATCGATGACCGTGGTGGGCAGATCCGTAACCATCTCCGGGAACGGATCCCACGCCAGAACGACGTGCTCTGGCATGCCCCCGGTCGGGTAGGTGACCACCACACCGACCACGGCTTGCGCGACGTCTTCGGGCACCGGGCTGGGACGCGGCAGAGCGCCGGTCGGATCGACCATCATGAAATCGGCGCGCCGCATGACCGGGTCCAGCGCTGATCCGTCGACGACCACGCGTGTCCGCCCGAGGACCAGCCGGACGAGACTGTCGGTGACGGACTGCTGATCCTCGATGCCGAGCGTCGATTCGGGGTCGAGTCCGAGCACTGGTGACAGGCCACCCAACCGGAGCATGACTTCGTGCCTGACCTCGAACGGTTCCACCGCCAGAAAGCTCTGTATCGCAGCGTCGGGAGCCGACGGAGCGAGACGCTGCGAAGCCGCGGGGCCGGCGGCGGCCGACGACGCCCCCTGCCCCAGGATGCTCGCGGAGCCAGTAGCCGAAGCGGAAGACACCTGTCCCCCGAATGCGATCGACAGGGCGAGAGCCATTCCCGAGGCTCCGGCAGCGTACGCCAATCCCGTCCGCGCTCGTCTACCGGCAAGTGGCCGAGCCGCCAGCCGGAGAAGCGCCACCAGCCCGGCTACTCCGAGCAGGTGCACCGCGTCCATCCCGAGCGTTGCGACGACCAGCGAGCCGAATCCGGGCCCGGCGCCGATTCCCTCCGCGAGCAGGCGGCCGAGGCCGAGGCCGTGGACGAGGCCTGCTGCGGAGACGAGCGCCTCCAGGCTCCTTCTCTCTCCGGGGCTTCGCAGGGCCTCGCGCGCGAGGAGGGCTACCCCGATGGCCAGGCCGATCTCCGCCGGGCCCGCCGGTAGACTGGTGCCGACGGCGGAGGAGAGAGCCACTGCGGTGAGCTGTCCGAGCGTGAAGAGGGTGACGAGTCGAACGGGCAACGCGAGCCCCCCCATAAGGGCCAGGACGAGAACGAGCCCCAGGTGAATCCAGCTGCCGATCGCGTGCGCGGCACCGGCCACCACGGCGCGCTGCGCCCCGAGCACGGGATCAGGCGGCGCGGTCCCTTCGGGCACGCGCCACGTTCCCTCGCCCGGTGAGAAGACATGGGCGAAGCGGTCGCCAGAGAGCAGATCCACCCGGATCACGGTGGTGAGCGACAGGTCCGGGAACGGGTACCGGATGCCGACCTCCTGTCCGGCCAGGCTGGCGTCGCATCTCCAGTCCCGCGAAAGGAGCCAGGCGCCGGGCTGGTCCACTACGGACCTCTCTCCGACGGGCCGGCAGGTCTCCGGCAAAACGGGTGTCGGGACGGCCCGGGCGGGCAGGGCCTTGGGCACTCGCCACTGCACGGCGTACAGCCCCGGCGATTTCTCGGTGACCTGCATGTGAGCAGGAGGACCAACGTCGGCGAGAGCCAGGACGGGAACGAGCACGAGGACGGCGAGTCCGACGCCGAGACCCAACTTCCTCACGGAATCTTCACGCGCGAGTCCCCGAAACGAGATCGCTCGGAAGGACGAGGCGGGGGTCGCCCCCCGCCTCGCCGCGGCCTGCTTCAATCCGTCAGCCGAACGACTACCCGGTCCAGCTCTCCGGTATACGGGAAGTGGTTGGTGACGTTGTACTTGTCGCTCACCGGCGTACCAGCGTCGATTCCCACGTCGAATGTCTCCGAAAGCGAGAACGTCGACACGTGCATCTCGGGCATGTAAACCTCATCCACTTTCTCGCCGTTGATGTAGAGCTCACCGATTCCGCCAGGGATGCCCTCGGTGGTCCCGCCGTCCTCGATGAAGTTGAACCGAATGTCCACTTCACCGCTCGGCAAGGGCGGAGACTCGAGGCTGTAATAGAGCCCGTGGTAGTAGTTGTAGTCGTAGTAGACCCTGTTGTCCTGGACGAATAGCGTGTAGCCGCCGGTGAATCCTCCGCAGGCGACGATCACGCCTTCCTCGCCGCCCGTGAGTTCGACGGTGGTCTCGATGCTGTGCGAACGGCCTTTCACGGGTGCCGACGCCTTCTCGGCGATCCGCCGGGCGCCCGGGTCGTAGTAGACGAATTCCGTGCGGTCGCCGAACAGCCGGTCCTGCTGCTTGGCGATTCGCTGGAGCATGTCGTCGTACAGTGGGAAGACGTTGTTCTCCCACGCCAATTCTTCCCAGCGCGCCTTGAGAGCGTCGAGCTTCTCCGGGTTCTGGTCGGCCAGGTCAACCGCCTCGGAGAAGTCCTCGTTCAGGTTGTACAGCTCCCACACATCGTCCTCGAACGGGGCCGTCACGTTCACGTTCCACGGCATCCGCCCGGCGTGGATCGTGACCGCCTTCCATCCGTCCTGATATAGCGCCCGGTTGCCGAACAACTCGTAGTACTGCTCGGGATGATTGGTCGGCGCGTCGGCGTCGTTGAAGGAGTAGGCCATGCTCACGCCATCCAGCGGCATCTGCTCGTGGCCGTCGAGCTCCTCGAAGAACTCGGTGCCGGTGACGTCCATGATCGTAGCGCCGATGTCGATGATGTGGTGGTACTGGCTACGGACCTCACCTTTTGCCTGGATGCCCGCCGGCCAGTGCACCACCATCGCGTCCTGAATGCCGCCGCGGTGGACGATCTGCTTGAAGTACTGGAAAGGCGTGTTGCCAGCGAGTGCCCAGCCGGCGTGGAAGTGCGGGTAGGTCGTCGGACCGCCCCAGTCCTCATAGTGGCTCATGTTGGCGTCGAAGGGCGTCTGAAGTCCGTTGAGTACGTAGGTCTCGTTGAAGGTGCCGGCGAGTCCACCCTCGCCCGACGAACCATTGTCCGAGGTCACGAAGATGAGGGTATTCTCCAGCTGCCCCGTGCGCTCCAGAACTTCGAGGATCCGGCCGATCTGCTCGTCCACGTGAGTGAGCATGGCCGCGAACACCTCCATCTGCCTGGCATACAGGCGCTGCTCGTCCGGCGTCAGGGTGTCCCACGCGGGGATTTCGGCGGTGCGCTCGGTGAGAAGGGTCCCCTGCGGGATGATCCCGAATTCAAGCTGCCGCTCGTGGATGATGCGCCTGGCCTCGTCCCAGCCCATGTCGAACACACCCTTGTAGCGTTCGATGTACTCGGCCGGCGCCTGGTGCGGCGAGTGCATGGCCACCGGAGCCCAGAACATCATAAACGGACGGTCTGGCGACACCGACACGTGCGAGGTGATGTTGCGGATGGCCTCGTCGGCCATGGCCTCGCTCCAGAAGTAACCCGGCTCGTCCATCCAGTCTTCGATCGGGTAATGGTCTCGCCACACTAGAGAGCGGTAGTTGTCGGCATCGGCAGCCATAAATCCGTAGTAGTGGTCGAAGCCCTCGCCGCTGGGCCACCGGTCGAACGGACCGATCTCCGACACCTCGTACAGGGGCGTGTGATCCCACTTGCCGATCGCGTAGTTGACGAAGCCTGCCTTCTGCAGGTGCTTCGCCACGGACTTGCCCGACTCCGGCGGGAACGCGTTGTAGCCCGGGAACCCCATGGCGGTCAGCGAGTGCGAGCCGAGTCCAATGCGGTGGTGGTTCCGCCCGGCCATGATCGCGGCCCGTGACGGTGAGCACAGCGCCGTGGTGTGGAAGTTATTGTAGCGCAGTCCGTTATCAGCGAGGGCATCGATGTTCGGCGTGTCGATCAGGCCGCCGAAGCTCCCGATGTGGCCAAAGCCCGTGTCGTCCAGCAAGAGAATGACGACGTTCGGCGTGCCAGGTGGCGGCTTCGGCGTCGACGGCCACCACTCTTCCGATTCTTCGTAGGATTCGGCGATTTTCCCCTCGAACTCCTGGCCGTACCTGGCGAAGGCCTCCGACTCCTGCTCGTCCTGTGTCCGCCCCGTCGGCGCGCAGGCACCGATGGCAAGGATGACGAGCGTCACGGCTCCGCCGATCGACAGCTTCTTCCACATGGGTCCGTATCCTCTCTTGTCGGTTTCCGTCTGCTACGGCGTGTACCAGATGGGCGACGTGTAAGCACGCTCCTGCGTGATCATCGGTACCTCATCCGGCATCGTGATCCCGAAGCGAGCCTCTTCGTATGCCGTCCAGCGAGGCGTTGGGATCTCGAGCACACGCGCGTAATACACTGCGTGCTGCGAGGCGTCGAAATCCGGATCTTCCCAAACCGCAATTAGTTCGGTGGCGCCGATCGTGTTCGTCCACGTGGCGCTGGCCACATCAACCGTGTTGCCCACCGGCGGCAGCTTGCCGTCCGCACCCGGTGTCCGGTCGCCGGACCATACGACATCGTAGATTCTCTCCTGCCGGTCGCCGCTCGAGTCGAGCCAACCTTTCACGATCTGGATTCGGTCCAGATTGCCTGACAGGGGATCCTTCAGCGCCGCTACGAGGAAACTCGGCGACTTCCCGTCCGGGGCCGCGCCGAGGTCGCCACCCATCGGGGCGCCCTTCGCGTAGCCCACGTTGGCGGGGAGCCGGCTGCCCGCGTCGGCCTGAGTGAAGTCCCAGCCACCGAAGAACCGCACCAGCATTCGCGGACCGGTCGTGGCGTAGGTCTCCTTCCGCATCATGGCGTCGAACAGGGCCCTGCGGGTGTTCTCGGTCGCCCACACGGCGGCGTAGCCGGACGCCACCATGGACCAGCTCGTGTACTCGACGTCCCCCATCTTCGCCATCGGGTGCAAATAGCGCTCCGGGCTGGGCTCCACACCGGAGTGCTTGCCGAAGAAGTTGTCCTCACCGGCCGTGGCGAGGCCGGTGTGACTGTCGGTCGACCCGATCATGCCGAACTTGTACGGGTTCACGCCGAGCTCGGCTTCGGCCTGCAGGCCGACCTGGAGACCCGAGCGGGCATACTCGTACTGCAGCATGTCGTTCTCTTTCATTTCGCTCAGGTCGAGATTGCCCTGGTCCCACGTCTCGTAGTCCGCGAACTCGTCGTTGGGTGACAGGAACGGGTGCGCCTCGCCGTCCCCCTTGATCTGAGTCGCTTCGTACAGCGGCTCCCAGCGGGCGCGTGTCTCGGCGTACTCGAGGTCGATCGGTTTGCCGGTGAACGACTCGATCCACGGGAACATGATGCCGTTCGACAGGTTGCCGTTGTGGGCGATCGCCAGCACTCGCCCGCCGGTCCTGTCCTCGTAGTTCTGGAGCCACGTCCACAGGTCACGTGGGTTGTCGCTCCCGAGCGGCTTGACCGTCGTGTAGGGCTCGACGAGTCCGGCCCTGAATCCATCGTCCCGGAAGATCACGACCCGGTGCAGGTTGGCGCCTCCCGTGTTGGACGTCCATTCGTACCCGATGAACGCGGTGTACTTGCCGGGATCGTTGTACTTCTCTGCCGCGTCGATCGTCTCCTCCCACGCCGAGCGATAGGCCGCGGTGCCGGGCAGCGACGCGAGGGCCGGCGGGAACGTGTTGTTCGAGAATCTCTGGATGACCTCCACCGCGACCTGAACGCCGCTCTGGCCGCCCTCCTGGATCATGTCGTACCACCGCCTGCCGGTCGGGTCGGCCAGCATGTCACGATCCCCCGCGAACAGGCGCGGGAAGAAGCCCATGTTGTCGGAATGATCGGCCACGACCAGGAAGTCGAGCGGCCGGTCCAGTCTCACCGGAAGACCCGTCGACGAGATCAGCTCTTCGCCACGCGCGAAGCGGTGAGCATCGTCCGGGCTGAGGCGCGCGCCGAACGCGCCCGCGTCCATCGACATGCCCGTATGAAGGTGCGTATCGCCCCAGAACACCTGGTCGGGGAAGTGGCGGCCCGCGTAGGGCGAGAAGTTGTCATGCGCAGGAAAGGCGCTCTCGGCATCCTCGGTTGGAGCGGGAAGTCCGGGGGAATCCTGCGCCAGAACCGGCGCGGCGACGGCCGTGGTCGCAAGAAAGACGACCGCTACGCTTGCTGAGATCTTCATCATAGTACTCATGCTACTCCTTTTCGGGGTTTGAATCTTCGCTCTCCGCCCGCGCCTTCTCGACCACGCTGCCGAACTTCTCCCGCAGCGACCCGCCGAGCACGCCCAGGTGCTCCCGGATCTCGCCCATCTGCTCGCCGAGCTTGTGGCTGAGATCTTCCATCGAGTCGCCCATCCCCGTCTTCATGAACGGGTACTTGAAGTCGGTCGGCGGGACGAACGTCTCCTTGATCGACCGCGGCGACACCCAGCGCACCAGGTTCAGGAAGGAGCCGGCCTTGTCGTTGGTGCCACTGGCGCGGGCTCCGCCGAACGGTTGCTGACCGACGACGGCGCCCGTTGGCTTGTCGTTGATATAGAAGTTGCCGGCTGCCCCGCGCAACGTGGCCATGGCCTCCCGGGTCGCGGCGCGATCACGCGAGAACACGGCCCCGGTGAGGGCATATGGAGACGTCGTGTCCACGATATCCAGGGTCTCGGACCACTTCTCCGCCCGATATACGTGGATTGTGAGCACCGGTCCGAAGATCTCCTCGCACATCGTCTTGTAGGACGGGTCGCTCGCGAGGATGACCGTCGGCTCGATGAAATAGCCCTTCTCGTCCGAGTACCCGCCACCGAACAGGATCTCCGCGTCGGCCGAGGCCTTCGCGTGCTCGATGTAGCCCGTGATGTCCTTGAATGCGGCTCCGTCGATCACGGCACACACGAAGTTCTCGAAATCACACGGGTCGCCCATCTGGATCTCGGCGATCATCGCGCCGAGCTTCTCCTTCGCCTCCGGCCACATCGTGTCGGGAATGTACGCGCGCGAGGCGGCACTGCACTTCTGTCCCTGGTACTCGAAGGCGCCCCGCACCATGCCCGTCACGACCACGTCGACGTCCGCCGAGTGGTGCGCCACGATGAAGTCCTTCCCCCCGGTCTCACCGACGATCCGCGGATATGAACGATAGTTCTCCAGGTTTTCGGCCACCTTCTTCCACAGAAGCTGGAAGATCTCGGTCGACCCCGTGAAGTGAATTCCCGCGAGGTGCGGGCTCGCCAGGAGCTTGTCCGTGATCTGCGCTGAATTGCCGGGCAGGAAGTTGATGACGCCGGCCGGCAGGCCGGCTTCCTGGAGCAGCCGCATCAGGTAGTACGAGCTGAACAGCGACGTCCGCGCCGGCTTCCAGATCGCCACGTTCCCCATGAGCGCCGGAGCCGTCGGCAGGTTCCCCCCGATCGACGTGAAATTGAAGGGGGAGATAGCGTACACGAAGCCCTCGAGCGGCCGGTAGTCCGTCATGTTCCAGATTCCCGGCGACGAGATCGGCTGGTTCGAATACAGATCGCGCGCGTACTCCACGTTGAAGCGCCAGAAGTCGATGATCTCACACGCGGCGTCGACCTCGGCCTGGTAACAGGTCTTGCTCTGGCCGAGCATCGTCGAGGCGTTCAGGATCTGGCGCCAGTCGCCTGCCAGCAGGTCGGCGGCCTTGAGTAAGACGGCGGCGCGGTCGTGCCACGGCCAGTTCGACCACTCCTTCCAGGCCTGCGTGCACGATTCGATCGCCATCTGAATGTGCTCGTCGGTGGCCTTGTGGTAGTGCGCCAGGACGTGCGCGTGATCGTGCGGCATCACGACGTCCCCCGTATCACCGGTCGTGTAGTCCACGCCCCCGATGATGATCGGGATCTCGATGACCTCCGAGGCCATTCGGTCGAGTTTCTTCTTCAGGTCGGCGCGCTCGGCGGAGCCGGGCTCGTATCCCCACACGGGCTCGTTCACGGGCGTCGGGGGCCGCAGGTCGCCCTCGATCGTCATTCCGGGTCGCATATCCATGCTCATCGCTTCGTTCTCCGTCGGTTTCAGTCTCGATCGGTCCGTCGCCGGAGCGTGCTCGATCTGCTCTGCATCGCCCCGTTGGAATCATTCCCACGTGTCATGTGGCGGGCGGGAACGCGAGTAGCGTTCGCAGGGTTCATCCTGACCGCAAGACGGTTATTATTCATGGATTCGGGCCGCCCGGCGGCCCCATATCCTACTGGTTTTGCCACCTCGAAGCTACCGCGAGGGGATGACGATATGACGACGATCAACGAGACTCGGGCAGCGGCCCCGGAGAGCCTCGAGACCTGGTGGAACGAGGGCTTCACGTGGGACCGCTACCTGGCCGATGAGATCGTGGAACACCGCGAGCTCTGGCAGGGCATTTGCCGGAATAGCGTGACCCCCGACTGGGCCCTGGCCGAGATCGAGGAGAAAGGACGAGACTGGAAGCTCATCGCCATCGCGGAGGACTGGTGTGGAGATGCATCCAACCTGGTTCCGATCTTCGCCCGGCTCGCTGAGGCCTCGCCGCGGATCGATCTCCGCATCGTGAAGCGCGACGAGCATCCCGGGCTCATGGACATGTATCTCACCGACGGCAGCCGGTCGATCCCGATCGTGGTGATCATGGACGAGGCCTTCCGGCCCGTGGCTCATTGGGGTCCCAGGCCCTTGGAGTTGCAGGAGTTCGTGATCCGGGAGAAGCGTGCCGGCGCGAGGCCTAATGCGGAAATCTACAAGGACGTCAGGCGCTGGTACGCCAGGGACCGGGGGGAGACGACGATGCGGGAGCTGCTGACGGTCATGGCGGAGGCCGGCTGACACGGGAGGAAGGATCATGCATCGGATGACACCCGATCCTGGCACGCGTCGGGCCCGACCCATCGCTTGCGCCGCTCTCGCAGCGTTGCTCCTGACCACTGGCACGCTCACGGCGCAGACCTCGGAACGGCGGGTCGAGGAGGCCACCGAAAGCGTCGATCGGGCGCGGGCGGAGCACGTCGATATCATCTCACCCGGCAACTTCGAGCGAGCCGCCCGGGAGGTGACGGAGGCGCGTCAGAAACTCGCGGAGGGCGGCCGCATAGACGACATCGACCGGCGGATCCGGGAGGCGTACAAGGAGCTCGACAAGGCCACCGCACTGGCCGAGGTCGGTAACGTGATCCTGGCCGACGCCCTGACAGCCCGCGGGAACGCCCTGGCGGTCAACGCACCGGAGTACGCAGAGAAGGACTGGGAGAAGGCGGAGAAGACGGCCCGGGAGGCAGGCCGCAGGCTCGAGAGCAATGACCAGAACGGGGCCCGGGAACGCGCCGCGCGAGCCGAGAGTGAATACGGGCGGGCCGAGCTGAACGCGATCCGAGCTGATCTTCTGGGGCAAGCCCGCGAGCTGCGTGACGAAGCGCTCGAGGCACGGGCCGACCGTCGCGCTCCCCGGACGCTGACTCGTGCCGATTCGCTGCTGAACGCGGCCGAGGTGATCCTGGCCGGGGATCGTTCGCGCACGGCCGACGCCCGTGACCTGGCGACCGCAGCCACGTTCGAGTACCGCCGCGCGGCACGGCTGGCCGAAGTGGCGGATAGCGTGGACCGGAACCGTGTCACTGTCGAAGACCTCGCCCTGCGGGCCGAAGCCCAGGTCGCACGCCTGGCCGACGAGCTTCGCTTCGAGCCCGAGTTCGCCGTCGGAATCGAGCCGGTGGTGGACGAGGCCCTGGTGGCGATCGAGAGCCTGTACGGGGAGCGGGACGGGCTGCAACGGGACCTCGAAACACGAGGGCGGGAAATCACGAGACTATCGGCGCAGGTGGACTCGATCGACGGCCGCCTGGCGGAAATCGAGCAGCGCGAAGCCACCGTGGCCGCCGAGCTGCGCGAGCGTCAGCGACATGAGCGGAGACTCCGGGAAGTGCAGGCAGTGTTCTCACCCGAGGAAGGCGAGGTCCTCCTCGGAGAGAATCGCCTGATTCTCCGCCTGGACGGCCTGACTTTCGCCTCCGGATCGGCCGAGATCCGCCCGGAAAACTTCTCTCTCCTGACCAAGGTGCAGCGGGTGATCCGCGAGTTCCCCGAATCGAGGATCACGGTCGAGGGACACACGGATTCGCAGGGCAACGAGGCCATGAATCAGGATCTCAGCCGGCGGAGGGCGATCGCCGTGCGCGAGTATCTGCTGTCCAACATGGCGATCAGCGCCGATCGGATCAGCGCCGTCGGGTACGGCGAGTCGCGGCCCGTGGCGCCCAACGACACGGAGCGGGGCCGGACGCAGAATCGACGCATCGACGTCACTCTGTCACTGAATTAGTAGGCTGTAGAGGAATTACAGCTTTTCAGACCTGAACCTGAAAGGCGGCTTCCGGTGAGGACACTGGACTTCCCGGACAGCCGGCACGCACGCCACCTAGCGATCGTACACCTTGAAAGCGAACCCGAATCGGAGCGGGCACGATGAAGCTCCTCTCGATAGTCGCCCCGTGCGCCCTGGTCATTGCCGGGTGCGCCGGCCCGGAGGCGGCGGCGGACGGCGAAGGCAGGACCAGCGCCGCCGACACGCAGGTTCCTCTGACGACGATTCGACTCGAGCAGCAGGAGAGTGGGACGGACGTGCTGCTACAGGCCGTGAGCGCCGTGGACAGTAACGTGGTCTGGGTGAGTGGCCACGGGGGAACGTGGGTCCGCACCCTGGACGGCGGAAGGACCTGGAGCGCCCACGTCATGCCCGGGGCCGACACTCTCCAGTTCCGAGACGTACACGCGCTGGACGCCGATCGCGCGTGGCTTCTGAGCGCCGGGCCGGGCGAGCTGTCACGCATCTATCGTACGCTGGATGGCGGCGAGACCTGGGGCCTGCAGTTCCTCAACCCGGAACCTGATGGTTTCTACGACTGCTTCGAGTTTCGCGATGCCGAACGTGGAATCGTGTATGGCGACGCGGTGGACGGCGAGCTTCGCATCCTCCGCACCCGCGACGGAGGCGAGACCTGGGAGTACGCGCGGTCCAGTGCCGTCCCACCTGCCCTCCCCGGCGAGGGAGGCTTCGCCGCCAGCGGCACGTGCGTGGCGCTCGGCCCCGCCGGGAGAGCGTGGATCGGCACCGGAGCCGCCGATACCGCCCGCGTCCTCGTCACGTTTGACGCAGGCCGAACGTGGACCGCGATTCCATCGCCGCTGCCCGCAGGTGAGGCGGCGGGCATCTTCACCATCGCGTTCCGGGACTCGCTGAACGGAGTGATCCTCGGAGGCGACCTGTCCCGGCCGGACGAGCACACGGACAACGTCGCCGCCACCGACGACGGTGGCGTGACCTGGCGTTTGTCGGGCCGACCCGTGTTGGCCGGGGCCGTGTACGGCGCGGCATATGTACCCGGAGCACCGACCCCCACCCTCGTGGCCGTCGGGCCGAATGGGACCGACTGGTCGGCCGACGAGGGCCTCACCTGGTCGTCGGGGGACACCGCCAGCTATTGGGGGCTGGACATCGCCTCACCGACCGCCGGATGGCTGGTCGGTCCGGAAGGACGCATCGTCCGTATCTCCTTCGAATAGAAGCAGCTTCGGCCATCGACGGCTGCCCTTGAGGTGCTGAGCAACGAAACATCCGCCGCCCGGCTCTCGTAATGGGAGCCAACGATCGGACCACTCGTGTTGTCCAAGCGATTAGAAGGCGATGGGAGGCCGTCGCCGCGCCCGCGAGGGGCCGATGAGGAGGGGTTGAAATGATGATCGGGCGAGTCGAGATAACCGAGATCCTAGGGATGGCGGGGATTTGCGCGATCCTGCTGTTCACGGGATTCAGCGTCGGAACGCTGGAAGGAAACGTGGATCAGGCCGGGGCCGGGGCCGTCGAAGTCAAGGCGCCTGAGCTACCGGCCGCGATCGTACTGCCGGACGAAATCCGGCTGGAGATTCCGGACCTCGAGCGGCCACTGTATCGGTTACCTCCGCTTTAGGTGCGACGACTTCCGCTCGGCACGCCAGCCGGAGGCGTGACCGTCAGTCGCCCGTACACTTCCGGCCGCCGATCCGCCACGTAGTCGTACTCGTACTCCCCATCTTTCTCCACGACCCGGTTGGCGTCAGCCGCCGCGAGGTCGAACTCGACGTGCATGAGCCCCGGACCATCGCCGAGTGCCGCCACGATTTCTCCGCTGAAATCGGCCGCCACGCTGCCGCCGTGAAACACGACGCCCTCTTCGACCCCGACCCGACTCACGGCCAGGTAGTTCACGTGGTTCTCGTACGCCCGGATCTGCACCTGCTCGCGCTTCAGGCGGAGGTTGGGCCAGTTGGTGGGGAGCAGGATCAACTGCGCACCGGCCAGTTTCAGCGCGCGCGCCGATTCCGGAAACGTCCCGTCGTAGCAGATGTTGAGACCCAGACGGCCCACGGGGGTCTCGAACACAGGAGGCGGCTCCGTACCGGGTGTCGTGAAGCGGTCCACCCCGAGGCACAGCGTATGAAGCTTACGATAGATGCCTACCGGACCGTCAGGTCCGACCAGGAACAGCGAGTTGCGCAACAGGTCGCCGTCCCTCTCGATCGCCCCGATGACCGTCCACGCGCCCGCCTTCCGGCAGGCTTCCACGACGCTAGCCAACTCGGGGCCGTCAGCGCGGATCGCCGCTGATCTCGCGGACTCCTTGTCGTGGAATACGTAGCCCGTGAGTGACGCCTCCGGGAACACGACCAGCCGGGCTCCCTCCGCCACCGCGGCCGCGAAACCGGATTCGAACATCCTGACGTTGGCTTCGAGGTCTCCGCGTCGTGGCGCCATCTGCACGCCGCAAACCGGTACTATCAAGAGGCTGCTAATCCTCGGAGAACGTCGTGATGATTGCGAGACCGGCCCCCAGAACGAGAGCGCCCAGAGCGAGACCCAGGCCGACCCACCGACCGACCTCCGCCTCAGGGGTGCTCTGGCCACGTCGCCACGGCCGCGCGATCTCGTTCCTCAGCGCCCGCGTGCGGTTCCGCACGGCCCAGGTAGCCAGTTTCGCCAGACTCTCGTCTTCTTCTCTCTTCCGGAACATGCTATCAATCCGAGGTTGGCATGGATCCTACGAAGTCCTCACCACCGTCCACGCGAATGACGTTGCCTGTCATCCAGGCCGTGCCGTCGGCCGCCAGGGCGACGAGGCATCGGGCCACGTCCTCTGTGGTGGTGAGCCTTCCGTAGGGGTTCTGCTGCCTGGCTTCCTCGATCATGTGCTCCGCGCCGGGGATCTTCCGCAGGGCGGGAGTGTCGGTGACTCCCGCCCGGATCGCGTTGGCCGTGATCCCGTGGGGTGCGAGCTCCAGGGCCAGCTGCCGGCAGTGCGACTCCAGGGAGGCCTTGGCCGCTGACACCGCCCCGTAGGACGGAATGACGCGATCTCCGCCCGAGCTCGTCATCGCGTAGATGCGGCCGCCCTGCCCCATGAGTTCCCGTCGAACCAGGCCCTGCGTCCAGTACACGAGCGTGTGCGCCATGACGGTGAGCGTCATGTCCATCTGCTCCATCGTCATCGAGGCCGCTGGATCCGGCGCCACGAAAGGCCTGAGAGTACCGAAGGCCAGCGAATGGAGCAGCACGCGGATCGAGCCGGGCTCGACCTGGTCGGCGATCTCGTCCAGCACCTGGTCGCGCTTCTCGACGCTGGCCGCGTTGATGTTGAAGAACACGGCCTTCACGTCCTCGGTCTCGATTTCGGCGCGAATCTCAGCCACGTGCGCCAGGCCGGCTCGCCGGTCCAGATGGACGCCGAAGATGTCGTAGCCCGCTCTGGCAAACTCCCGCGCGGCTGCCTCGCCGAAACCGCTGGATGCGCCAAGTATCAGAGCCGACTTCGCTCCGCTGTCACTCAAATCGATCCTCCCCGAATAGACTGCGGCCGCGGCCGGCCAGGCTCCTGTCTGTCCCGGTACAAACGTAATTTCCGACAGCGGCGTTGTCACGATCACGGCTCCCGTGGCTTGCGGGAGACCTGTTCGCCGCCTACACGATCAACGCGGCCAGTACCGTATACACCACGGCCGCTCCGGCCGCCGCCATCATCGCCATCGGAAGCTGGGTCATCACGTGATCCATCAGGTCGCAGCCCGTGGCGACCGACGAGAGGATGGTCGTGTCCGAGATCGGCGAGCACTGGTCGCCGAACACGCTGCCGCCCGTGACGGCGGCGAAGCACAGTGTGAGGAACGCGGGATCCGGATGCACCGACCAGGCAAGCGGCATCGCTACCGGGAAGAGCACGGCGTACGTCCCCCACGACGTTCCTGTCGAGAAAGCGACGAACATCGTCACCGCCAGCAGGACGGCCGGCAGTGCGACCGGACTTACCCACGGCCCCACGGTCTGCATCACGTAGTCGGCCGTACCCAGCGAGTCTGCCACCGACTTGAGCGTTACGGCCAGGGCCAGCACGAGCGCGCCGATCGTCACGCCCTTGCACCCACCGATGAACCCCTCCATCACGTCACGCAGCTTCATCCCCCGAGCGAGCGCGATCGCCATCCCCGCGAGCACTGCGAGCACAAAGGCCTCGGCGATCGGCAGCGCCGGCGACTCCCGATTCCCCTGGATGTAGAACGTGACGACGAACGGTACGACAGCCACCGCCAGCAGGGTGCCTATGGGCCCGAAGAAGTCGATGAGGCTCGGCTCGTAATCCTCGGGAATCCGAAGCTCGGTAAGCTCCTCGGCCGCCATGGGCTCTGCACCCTCTCGATCGAGCCGCCCGGTCTCGCGCGCCCGACGGATCGCGGCCTGCATCCGGTTCGGCACCCACGGCCACTTCTCCCACGCGAACAGCAGCGTCAAGAGCACCGCGAAGATCGCGTAAAAGTTGAACGGCACGGACTTGAAGAAGAAGGCGATCGCCTCTTCCTGCGTGGCGATCACGGGCACCGTGCCCACGACGAGCCCACCCACGTAGATCGGCCACACGTTGAATGGGATGACGGTCGCGGCCGGTGACGCAGTGGAATCGACGATGTAGGAGAGCTCCTCGTGGGACACCCTGTGCCGGTCTCCCACCGGACGCACCGTGGCCCCGGTCAGAACCGTGCTGATCGTGCCGCCCTGGTGGAAGAGCATCCCCATCGCCCACGCGAAGAACTTCGCCGAGCGGGGTCCGCGCGCGACCTTCGCACCCGCCCACTCGGCGAACCGAAGTGCACCGCCGGTCCGGGTCCACAATCCGATCAGCCCGCCGAGCGCCCACAGGTAGACGAGCAGGATGAGACCGAACGAGGGCGAGCCGATCGACGGAATCAGGAACTCCTGCACGATGTTGAGCTTGCCGCTGATCACGCCGCCGAGGACGATCCCGATGAACAGGGCCGCGATCACGTCGCGCAGGGTGAAAGCGAGGACGAGGGCGACGATCGGCGGTACGATGGACCAGAATCCGTAGTGAGTACCGTCAGTGGGGAAGCGGCCGGCCAGACCGACGCCGGCGGCAAGCACGACTACCGCAACGATCACGTTGATCCACCTGCGCCGTCGGTCGGTCGCCATCCAGTCTCCAGGTTGCGGTCGTCCACAATCGGCGGACGCAGGATAGGGCCCGCGGCGGGGAGGCGGCAAACGGGCGGGTGCCCTCTTGAGTGTCCGGCGTCTCCGGTGCCATCTTGCCGGGTCCCCTTTTTTTTGCACGTTCGTTGGACGCACAGGAGGGTCGCATGAATCCGCGTCGTATGCTCGAAATTGCTCCCCGCTTGATCACTTTCGCCGCTACCCTGCTCCTCCTCGCACCGACGACTGCGGTGGCCCAGGAGGAGGCTCCGGGGTGGAAGACGCGGTCTCCGTTCAGGCCGCTCAACCTGCCGGCGGCGAACACGCTTCGGACGGGCGCGGGACGACCTGGACCGGACTACTGGCAGCAGAAGGTGGACTATCGGATCGACGTGTCGCTCGATCCTACGACTCAACTGCTCACGGGATCGGAGACCATCCACTACACCAACAACTCCCCGCATGCGCTTTCCACGCTGTGGCTCAAGCTGGACGCCAACCTGTGCCATCCGGACAGCGAGGCACGCGTGCTGGAGGTGCCGCCTCTCCTGTTCGGCGATTCCGTGTTCGATTTCACGTGCTCGGACGGGAGTGGCATCAGTCTCGACCGGGTGGCGGCGGGCGATCGGGAACTCGAGCACGAGGTGATGGGAACGATCGCGCGCGTAGATCTGTCGCACCCCGTGCCCCCCGGAGGCCGGACGGAGATCGAGATCGACTGGCAGATGACCCTGCCCGAGTACGGCTACGGCCGCATGGGGAGAGACGGCACGTTGTACCAGGTGGCGCAGTGGTATCCTCGCGTTGCCGTGTTCGATGACGTGAGTGGCTGGAACCTGACCCCGTTCCTCGGCGCCGGGGAGTTCTACCAGGAGTACGGCAACTTCCAGGTCGCCCTCACGGTGCCCGACAACTTCGTCGTGACCGCCACCGGTACGATTCAAAATCCCGACGCCGTGCTGACGGACGAGCAGCAGGCAAGGCTGGCCCG
>CAXMRU010000091.1:0-9441 GCA_964195715.1 Akkermansiaceae bacterium
GAAGCCGGATTCGATCCGGCCGGGGTCGACATCGTATTCCGGCGGCTCGAGGGCACGCACTGGAAGCGAAACCTGCCGACGGTGGCGATGCTGTCGGGAACGACGATCGGGGAATGGTACCTGCGGCCGGTGGACTACTGAGGCAGGACCGCGCGTGCGGGTGGCGCGATGAGCAGGCTATCGCATCGGTCTCTTCTTGTCGAATGCTCTCAATATCGACGACACGACTACTACGACGAGCCCGATCATGGCGAGCCAAAACAGCCCCAGCAGGTCCTCGGCTGTGATGCGGGAGTCGACGAGTGCACTCATCGAGTCACGGAAACTGACGAACAGTCTGCGAATCGTGTAAATGATTTCTGACATGGCTCTCACGATACGCGGTCTGACGCGGGGATGACAGGCGGGTACGGACGCATGTCAGGCTACCTGTTGTGCGCAAACGTCAAACGCGCCGCAAGGGCCGAGCAGGTGCTCACGCACAGGCGAATCCGGCCTCCTGAAGCTTTACTTGACCCGTGGATTACTGGACCTGATAGCTCCTTAAAGAAAGCGGGCGCCTCGATCTGGTCGAAGCGCCCGCTGATACCCCCTAGGGGAATCGAACCCCTGTCTCCTGGCTGAGAACCAGGTATCCTGGGCCACTAGACGAAGGGGGCCCGCCCTGCTGAGCAGGGACGCCTATTCTACGTTTTTCGGCCCTTCTGTCAAGCCCGATTCCGATCGCCCGGACACGCTCGCACCCTTGCCCGAAACGGCTGCCGCACCCCTATTTTGTCGGCCGACCGGTGGACAGAAAGCGCCGGCGCCACCCACTCGGAGTGACGGAAGTGAATTGGGAATACCTGCACCTCGTGACGCACCCCTTCGCGATCGTGCTGCCGATCGTGGGAGTGACCGTGGGGCTCGTGGGATGGTTCGCAGGCCGGGAGGAACTGGAACGCTACGGGCTCATCTCTCTCCTGATCGCGGCCGTAGCGGCCATCCCCTCGTACATCACGGGGATCTCGACGGCGGACGAGGTGGCGGCCCGAACGTTCGTGGAGCCGGGCCTCGTGCAGGATCACCGGACGTGGGCCACGTGGGCAGCGATCGCCCTAGTCACGTGCGGCATCTTCGCCGGGTTCTCGATCGCCCAGCCGAAGGACCAGCGCCTGCGGCGGTTCGTCCTCATCGTCGGCCTCCTGGCCGCCGGACTCGTAGGTTACTCGGCGTTCCGTGGCGGCAAGATCGTGCACGGCGAGGAGCCGGAGGCTTCCGAGGCCGTCGCCGTCACGGTGATCGAGCCACTTGCACCCACGGAGGCATCGTGAGCCCGACCGTACCGGATCTTCCCGTACTGATTGGAAAGGGACGGGAAGAGTCTCACCCGGTGTCACAATCCCAGGTCACGATGACCCAGCTCATGGACCCGCAGGATGCCAACCTGACGGGGAACGTGTTCGGAGGCGTCATCCTGGCCGCGGTGGACCGGATCGCATACGTGTGCGCCACACGGCACGCCGGCCGGCCCTGTGTCACCGCCAGCTTCGACCAGGTCGACTTCCGCTCGCCGATCCAGATCGGGGAGGTCGTCACGGTACGGGCTTCGGTGAACACGGTCGGGCGCACGTCCATGGAGATCGGCGTGCAGGTCACGGCGGAGCCCGTCACGGGCGGAGAGAGCCGGCACACGAACTCCTGCTACGTCACGATGGTGGCACTCGACTCCGACGGGCGGCCGTGCGCCGTGCCCAAACTGGAGATCCGCACGGAGGACGAGTACCGGCGCCACAGGGACGCGGAGGAGCGCCGGGCGGCGCGTCTCGAGCTGGCGAAGCGAAGGCGCTTGCGGCGGGAGAGCAGGTCGGGCAGCTAGATTCTGGGCCGAACCCGCGGGTTACAGCAGGTTGACCAGCCCGTAGAAGAGTAGAGCCGCGCCGCTCATCGCCGCGCACTGCGCCACGATCTGCTTCGGCGGCATCTTGGCCAGCAAGCCCAGGATCGCTCCCAGTCCAATCGCGGCCGCCAACAGTATTCCGAGTACCATTCGTGCTCCTGTCACTGGACGACGCTCCGAACACCGCCGCCCGTTTCGCTGTCGTCTACGAGGGCCCGAACCGCGCCGAGCCCTCACCTCTCGTACTCCCCTTGCGCTGCAGCTGGACAAGCTCGGTCATCCCGACGCGCGCGGCAATTTCCTGACCGGCAGGCGTCGCCGCCAGTCCGCCAAGCGCCGTTTCGCGGAATCGGACGTCCATCTTCGTACCCACGTCACCCATCACGTCCACGACCTGATCCACCGGGATCGGAAAGTCGAGGCCGGCCAGCGCCATTTCCGCTGACGCGACGGCATTCACCGCGGCCGAGGCGTTCCGGTAGGTGCACGGGATCTCCACCAGGCCCGCCACCGGATCGCAGATCAGGCCGAGCATCCCCTGGATCGTGAGGGCCACGGCCGTTCCCACCTGCTCGTTGCTGCCACCCTCCAACCAGGTCACCGCGGCTGCCGCCATCGCCGCTGCGCTCCCGGTTTCCGCCTGGCAGCCGCCGGCGGCGCCCGCGATCGACGCCCGCTCCGCTATGATGATCCCCGTTCCGCCGGCCACGAGCATGGCATCGACGAGCTGCTCCTCAGCCCAGCCGCGCTCCGGCGCGAGCGTGAGCAGAACGGCGGGGACGACTCCCGCCGCGCCCGCCGTAGGAGTGGCCATGATCAGGCCCATCCGGGCATTCGTCTCCAGCGTGGCGATCGCCCGCGAGAGCATTGCCGTAAATACGTCACCGAGCAGCCGCGGCCCGTCGGCGGCCAGGCGACCCGACCGTCCGCCCGTCAGCCCCGAGGGCGAAGCTCCGCGCTCTTCCAGCCCCTCCTCCACCGCGTGCCGCATCACGACCAGCGCGTCCTCGATGCGCTTTCGGACCGTTTCCCGTGTGATTCCGGTCTCTTTGACCTCTCGCCGCTCGACGAACTCGGCCAATCCGAGTCCCTGTGACTCGGCCGCCTCGAACCACTCCGCGAACGAGCGAATCATTCCGGGGTCTCCACGTTCAGACGTTCAATTGGTGGACGTTGCGGATCCAGTGCACCCACGACTGCCCCGCCAGCTCCTCGAGAACGTCGCCCGGCACGTCCTCGTCCGTCTCGATCGTCATCAGGGCCCGCTCGCCGCGTCCCGTCCTGTCCACCCGAACCGTCGCCACGTTAAGGCCGCGCGCCGCAATGAGGCCCGTGATACGCGCCACGGTTCCCGGCACATCATCGGCCACGACCACGATCGTCGGCAGGGATCCCGACACGTCCACCGAAAAGCCATCGATCTCCAGTATGCGGATCCGGCCGCCGCCGATCGAGCAGCCGGTGATCGTGATTCGCTCGTCGCCGCGCTGGACTTCGAACACGGCGCTGTTGGGGTGTGCATCCTCGCCGAGGTCCACCGAGCGGAACTCGACCTCGAGCCCCTTCTCGGCGGCTTCCGCCCCGGCCTCGCGGAGCCGTTCGTCATCGGGGCGATGACCGAGGAGTCCGCCGGTGATGGCCGTGCGCGTGCCGTGGCCCTCGCCCGTCATCGCGAAGCTACCGTGCAGGCTTACGACGGCGCGGTCCGGCATCCCACCGAGGATCGCCTGGACGACGTAGCCTAACCGGCACGCGCCTGCCGTGTGGCTGCTCGAAGGACCCACCATGCGGGGACCGAGAATGTCGAACAGTGTGGTCACTCTTCAGCCCACGAGAGCGGTCGCCGCACCGAGGATCGGGTGCTCACCGACCCGCACGGACGGTGCCATGTGAACCGAACACTCGAACGCGTTGCCCAACCCGAATCCGACGGCGCTCCGAACCGCCTCCCAGCCGTGTGCCACGCCTTCCGTTTCAAGCGTCGTCATCCGGACCTCATCAATTCCACACGGGACAATGAGACCGAAGTTCAAGAGCGGCTCGTTCGTCACGTTGAGGGCGAAGCCATGCCACGTGACCCAGCGGCTCACGTGCACGCCGATCGAAGCGATTTTCCGTACTCGCCCGGCGGCCCGGCCGGTGGCCGAGCGGTCGTTCTCATCTCCGACCCATACGCCCGTGTAGTCCGGGAAGCGGAACCCCTGGAGGCCCAGTCCACGCAGTGCGTCGATCAGCGTTTGCTCGAGCTGCCGGAGATACCAGTGCAGGTCACGCTTCCAACGGTTGAGATCGAGGATCGGATAGCCCACGAGCTGACCCGGTCCGTGATACGTGACGTCTCCGCCACGCTCCACTTCCACTGTCTGGACGCCTGCGACCTCGAGGATCTCCCGCGGGGCCACGACGTTGGATTCACGGGCCCCGCGACCGAGCGTCAGGACCGGCTCGTGTTCCAGGAGCAGGACGACATCCTCCAGTAGACCACCCGCGATCTTCGCGCGCGCGAGGTCCCGCTGCCACTCGAGACAGGCGGCATAAGGCACCCGCCCCTCGACGGGAATCAAGTGGATGGAATTCACCGGCTTACCGACCGCGAGTCATATATGGATCGCCCTGTCCATCACCGCGAGCGCCGCTTCCATCACCGCCTCCGACATGCTCGGGTGCGCGTGGGCGTGCGCCGCGATTTCCTCGACCGTGGACTCGAGGGCCCGTGCCATCCCGACCTCGCCGATCAGCTCGCTCACGTTGTAGCCGATCATGTGGACGCCGAGGACCTCGCCGTACTTCTCGTCGGCGATGATCTTCACGAAGCCCTCGTTGTGGCCCGCCGACAGAGCTCGGCCGTGAGACGTGAGCGGGTACTTGCCTACCTTCACCTCGTGGCCGGCATCCCTGGCCTCGTCCTCGGTGAGGCCGATGCTCGCGACCTCCGGATGGCAATAGCCGACGCTGGGGATGTTGTCGTACCGCATCGGATGCCGCGCCACACCGGCGATCCGCTCCGCGGCGACGATGCCTTCGTGGGATCCCTTGTGCGCTAGCATGGGCTGACCGGCAACGTCGCCGATCGCATAGATGCCCGGGATGCTGCTCTCACACCACTCGTTGATCTTGATCCACGGGCCGTCCATTTCGATGCCTAACGCTTCGAGGCCCAGGCCCTCAGTGACTGGCTTCCGCCCGACGGCCATGAGGAGAACGTCGGTCTCGATCTTCTCCTCGCCCTTGCTCGACTCGACGGTGAGCACCATCGGGCCGGCTTCGCGGTCCAGCGATACGACCTTCGTGCCGGTCTTGATCGTCATGCCGCGCTTCTTGAACGACCGCGCGAGGGTCTTGCCGACCTCGGTATCCGATATCGGGACCAGCGTGTCGAGCATTTCGACCACGGTGACGTCCACCCCGAACGCGTCGAACACGTCCGCGAACTCGACGCCCACGTAGCCGCCGCCTACCACGACCATGCGCTCGGGAAGGTTACGGAGCGCCAGAGCTTCGCGGCTTCCGATAACCTTGTCGCCGTCGATCTCGAAGCCAGGGAACGAAGTCATCGTCGCGCCGGTGGCGACGACGATGTTCGCGGCCTCGACGGTGAAACTGTCACCCTCCTCCGGAGTGACCGTGACAGCGCCCGGCCCCGCGATCAGGCCCCGTCCCTCGAACAGCTCCACGTTGTTCTTCTTGAACAGGAACCGGATGCCGCCGGTAAGCTTCTCGCTGATGAAACGGCTTCGGTCCACAGCCGCGCTCATGTCGTACACGACGTTCTCGGCCCGCACGCCCATTTCCTCGCCGTGCGCCTTGAGGTTCCGGGCCAGCGCAGCACTCTCGAGCAGTGCCTTGGCTGGAATGCACCCCCAGTTCAGACACGTGCCCCCGAGACCGCCTTCGTAGGTGGAAGCCTCGACGCAGCCGGTCTTCAGGCCCAGCTGGGCCGCCCGGATCGCGCAGACGTAGCCGGCCGGACCGGCTCCGATCACCAGTATGTCGAGCTTTTCAGCCATCGTTTCGCCTCGTTCGTTTCGTGCCCCGGCGTGTGCCGGGCGGAAAGCGGCCAGCTGGTCGCTAGAGCACCAGCTCGAGCGGATTCTCCAGCATCGCCTTGAAGGTCTGCAGGAAGCGGGCGCCCGTAACGCCGTCGATCACCCGGTGATCACACGACATCGTGACCCGCATGCGATGCCGGACCTGGATCTCGCCATTCACGACGACCGGTCTCTCGATCGTGCTGCCCACGGCCATGATCGCCGCCTCGGGTGGGTTGATGATCGCCGTGAACTGGTCGATGTCGAACATCCCGAGGTTGCTGACCGAGAACGTGGCGCCCTGGTACTCCTCGGGCAGAAGACGCTTTATGCGGGCGCGGGCGATCAGCTCGGCAGCCTCCGCCGAGATCTGCAACAGACCCTTCCGGTCCGCGGCCCTGAGCACGGGAGTGATGAGCCCGTCCTCGATTGCCACGGCGATCCCGATGTCCACCGACCCGTGCCGGCGGATCGTGTCGTCCTGCCAGGAGGCGTTAATCTCCGGATGACGCGCGAGGGCCTCGGCCGCCACCTTCACCAGGATGTCGTTCACTCCGATCTTCCCGGCCTCCAGGCGCGCGTTCATCGCCTTCCTCAACTCGAGGACGCGCCCCATGTCCACCTCGGTGGTGAGGAAGAAGTGGGGCACGGGACCGATTGAACTGACGAGCCGCTTCGCGATCGCCTTCCGCATCTGCGATGGCTCCAGCGTCTCGTCCACGAGCCGAGGCGGACCGGCAGGCGTCGTGGGCTGAGCGGCCGCGGGCGTCGCCGCCGGCAGCGGGGCGGACACACCCGCCGCGATCGCAGTCTCGACGTCGCGCTTCACGACCCGGCCGCCGGGTCCGGATCCCGTGATATCGGACACTCGAAGGCCCGTTTCGTCCGCCATCCGCCGCGCGACAGGCGAGGCCTTTGCCCGGCCGGGTGCGACCGGCTCTGGTGCGGGAGGCGGTGCGGCTGGCGGAGCCGGCGGCACGATGACCTCCTCGACCGCGGACATATCCTCTGCGGGCGGGGCCTCGACGGGCGTGCCGGACGCAGCGGCCTCGGCTTCGGCCAGGAGCGCCGAAATGTCCTCGCCCTCCTCGCCGATGATTCCGATCAACGCGCCCACGGGCACCGTCTCACCCGCCTGGACCAGGATCTTGAGCACGACCCCGCCGCCCAAGGCCTCGATGTCCATGTTGGCCTTATCGGTCTCGATCTCGGCCAGGAGGTCGCTCGCTTCGATGGTGTCGCCCTCCGCGACCTTCCACTCGAGCAGCTTGCCCTCCTCCATCGTCGGGCTGAGCTGCGCCATCACCACTTTCGTTGCCATTCTACTCCAGGTAGCAGACGTGCTTGACGGCGTTCACCACGGCGTCGGCGTCGGGCACGATCAGTCTTTCGAGGGCGCGGGCGTAGTGCATCGGCACGTCCAGTCCCGACACGCGGGCTACCGGCGCGTCCAGGTCGTCGAACGCCTCACGCTGAATGTCGTCCACCACCTGCGCTCCAATGCCGGCCACGGGCCAGCCCTCCTCGACGACCACGGCTCGATTCGTCTTACGCACCGAGTTCACGTACGTGTCAAGGTCCAGCGGACGGAGGCTGCGGAGATCCACGACTTCGGCCTCCACCTCGTGCTCGGAGGCCAGCACTTCGGCCGCCTGCAGGGCCACGTGCACCATCTTGGAGTGGGTGACGATCGTCACGTCCTCTCCCGTGCGCTTGATGTCGGCGACCCCGATCGGAACCAGGTGCTCGGTGTCCGGGACCTCGCCCTTCACGTTGTACAGCAGCTCGCCTTCGATGAATACGACCGGGTCTTCGTCCCGGATCGCCGTCTTGAGGAGGCCCATCGCGTCGCCCGGCGTCGCCGGGGCGCACACTTTGAGCCCCGGAATGTTGGCATACCACGGATCGGGCACCTGCGAGTGCTGCGCCGCAAGCTGCATAGCCGAGCCGCCCGGTCCGCGGAACACGATGGGCACAGTGAACTGGCCGCCCGACATGTGCCGCAGCTTGGCCGCCGAGTTGACGATGGCGTCGTACGCCAGCAGCGCAAAGTTCCACGTCATGAACTCGACGATCGGCCGGAGGCCCGCCATGGCGGCTCCGACACCGAGGCCGGCGAACCCGTTCTCGGCAATCGGCGTGTCCCGCACGCGCATCTCGCCGAACTCCGCGAGCAGGCCCTTCGTGACTTTGTACGCCCCATCGTACTCGCCGACTTCCTCGCCAAGGATGAAGACGCTGTCGTCGCGCTGCATTTCCTCGCGGAGCGCCCGGTTCAGGGCCTCGCGGTATGTGATCAGCGCCATGCGTCCCTCCGGTCCAGGCCACCCCGGAACTCGTCGGCGTACACGTTCGAGTAGATCTCGTCGGGGCCTGGCAAGGGACTGGCCTCAGCGAACTCCGCGGCCCGCTCCACCTCGGAGATTACCTCGGCATCGAGGTCCTTGTATTCCTCGTCCGTCAGCAGTCCGGCCTTTTCCATCCGCTCCGCGAGGCTGTTGATCGGGTCGTTCTTGCGTTCCGCCTGCACCTCCTCTCGCGTCCGGTACGTGCCGTGCGCCGGATCGGACATCGAGTGGCCCAGGTAACGGTACGTGCGCGCCTCGATGAACGTGGGACGCGAGGTTTCCCGGGCGCGCTTTACCGCCCGCGTCATGGCATCATGGACGGCCAGGACGTCCATCCCGTCCACCTGCTCGGCCTTCTTGCCCTGGTAGGCGCAGGCCCGCATGAACAGGTCGTCCACCGCCGCCACCCGATCGATGTCGGTGCCCATGCCGTAGGAGTTGTTCTCCACGATGTACACCACGGGGAGTTCCCACTTGGCCACCATGTTGAACGACTCGTGGAACGGCCCCCCGTTCACGACCGAGTCGCCGAAGAAGCACAGGACGACCTGGTCGCCGCCTCGATACTTGATCGCGTAGCCCACGCCGGCCGCGAGCGGAAGGTGGGTGCCGACGATTCCGTGGCCGCCCATAAAGTTCACGCTGCGGTCGAAGATGTGCATCGACCCGCCGGCGCCCCGAGAAGTCCCACCGCTGCGGCCGTACAGCTCGGCCATCACCGCTTCCGAGCTGACGCCCCGCACCAGAGCCTGGGCGTGGTCCCTGTACGCCGTAAACACGTAGTCGTCCTCACGCAGGGCCGTGATGGCCCCCACGCCCACGGCCTCCTGGCCAACATACAGATGGCAGAAGCCGCCGATCTTGCCGGTCTGGTAGGCTTCGGCTGTCTTCTCCTCGAAGCGCCGCGAGAGCACCATCCAGCGGAGCATCTCCAGCAGCTTCTCGCGGGGGATGCCCTCGAGCTCCCGCTGCATGATCTCGTCTTCCGTCTTCGCCAACGCTTCTACTCCTTATGGACAGCGGGCCGATGCCGACGCGTGTTCGCGTCAGGCGATGCCGGCACGCGCCCTCAGTTCCTCGATCTGCTCCCTCGCGTGATAGCTGCTCCGCACCAGCGGTCCGCTCTCCACGTGCAGGAAGCCCATGTCCTCACCCAGCTCTTTCCAGGCGGCGAATTCCTCGGGCG
>CAXMRU010000092.1:0-6043 GCA_964195715.1 Akkermansiaceae bacterium
GACCTGGTGCTTGCAGAAGTCGAGCTTCCATCGGAGGACGTTGAGCCGAAACTGCCGGATTGGATCGCCCCGTACGTGGTGCGGGAAGTCACGGACGAATCCGAGTATCTGAACATCAACCTGGCCCGCTGAGGATCGACCTGATGAGATCGAGCCCGCCGACTTCCACCGATATCCCTTCGTTCGACGAGGCTCACATCCTCTTCGAGGCTGCCGAGACCGGCGCGGCGGTTTCACGGTCGAAGTACAAGGCCCGCGCGAACGAGCTGCGCCAGGAGCTACTGGAGGCGCAGACGAGCCTTCGTGACGCCGATTTTCCGGTCGTCGTGATGTTCGCCGGCGTGGACGGGGCCGGGAAGGGCGAGCTCACCAACCTGCTGAACGAGTGGATGGACCCGAGGGGCATCA
This sequence comes from Akkermansiaceae bacterium, assembly GCA_964195715.1. Classification (GTDB taxonomy): domain Bacteria; phylum Gemmatimonadota; class Gemmatimonadetes; order Palauibacterales; family Palauibacteraceae; genus Benthicola. The sequence goes on from CAXMRU010000092.1 coordinate 409, forward strand.
CTACGCGCGCGTTCGGCGCCCCTTCGGAGCCGGAGGCGGCCCGCCCCAGGAACTGGCGCTTCTGGCGGGACCTCCCGCCCCGCGGTGACATCGGGCTGTTCCTGAGCGCATGGTACACGGACCCGCTGCTCGACCGAGTGTACGGAGAGACCACGGACGCCGAGCTCGAGGCGCAGCTCGACGAGATCAACGCGTTCGAGAAGACCCTCGCCGATGACGGCTACCTGTTCCTCAAATTCTGGATGCACCTGGGGCGCGAGGTGCAGAAGGAGCGCTTCGAGCAGCTCGAGGCCGACCCGCTCCAACGGTGGAGAGTGACGCGGAAGGACTGGGAGCACTGGACGATGTACGACCGCTTCATTCGTTATTCCGGGCACATCATCCAGCGTACCGATACGGAATGGGCTCCGTGGCTTATAGTGGAAGGTGCAGACGCCAACTACCGCAGCCTGACCGTAGGCGAGGCGCTTCGCGACCGGATCACCGAGAGGCTCGAACAGGCGGCTGCGACCTCGGGCGACGGGCAGGCGGAGACAGCCGGCGACTCCGACAGTCCCGTCCGAGCAGCGATCCGGCCCGTAACAGTTCTTTCGGCCCTGGATAGCGGGAAGACCATTGAGAAGAACACGTATCGGGCGGAGCTCTCCCGGCTGCAGGCCCGGCTGAATCGCCTGTACCGCGTCGCCCGGGAACGAGGCCGGTCCACGATCCTGGTGTTCGAGGGCTGGGACGCGGCGGGAAAGGGTGGGGCCATCCGGCGGATCACGCCCGCTCTCGACGCCCGGGACTACCAGATCCTGTCCATCGCGGCGCCCACGCAGGAAGAGAACGCGCACCACTACATGTGGCGGTTCTGGCGAGACCTGCCGGGAGCCGGCCGGTTCCTGATCTTCGACCGGAGCTGGTATGGCCGGGTGCTCGTGGAGCGTGTCGAGGGGTTCGCGACCCAGGAGGAATGGCTGCGGGCCTACCAGGAGATCAACGACTTCGAGGCCCAGCTCGTGGATCACGGCTCGGTGGTGGTGAAGTACTGGATCCACATCACGCAGGAGGAACAGGACCGGCGCTTCAGATCTCGCGAAGAGACTCCCTACAAGCGCTGGAAACTGACCGATGAGGACTGGCGGAACCGCGAGCGCTGGCAGGCCTACGATGTAGCGGTGGACGACATGGTCAGGCTCACCGGCACGCCGATTGCGCCCTGGTACCTGATCGAAGGGAACGACAAGCGATACGCGCGGGTGCGGGTGCTCGAGATCCTGTGCGATGCGCTGGATCGAGCCCTGGACTACCCGCTGCGGGATCTGGACGGTTTGCAACTGGCAAGGACGGGTGGGTAAACGCATGGACGACAACGAATTCACGGGTCGCCCGGATGGAAACGGGTCAGGCTTCCGCTCAGAATGGGCGAAGCGCGTCAACCTTCCGGATCACCTGAGACCGCCGCTGCCGGGGCGCCAGGCGGCGGTGGAGCCGTTCACGTCGGCGGAACAGGAAATCGAGCTTCCGGTGGTGGATCCCGACATCGACGCACCGGCGGCTGCCGATTCGCGAATTACACGCCCGGACACCGTGCCCGTCCCCGTGCCGGGCCCGGACGGAGTGTTCGACCTTGAGGATCCCGATCTGTACCTGAACCGCGAGCTCACGTGGCTCAACTTCAACTACCGGGTCCTGGCGGAGGCCGAGGACGAACGGGTGCCACTGCTCGAGCGACTGAAATTCGTGGCGATCGTCAGCTCCAACCTCGACGAATTCTTCATGAAGCGGATCGGAGGACTCAAGCAGCAGGTCGGGGCAGGGGTCGTCAGTCTCAGCGTGGACGGCCGAAGCCCACAGGCGCAGATCGACGAGAGCTACACGATCGTCCATGACCTCGAGGCCCGGAAGCGGGTGGCGTTCCTAGACAACGTCTCGGCTCTCACCGAGCACGGCGTCGTGCTCGCCAACCACGACGATTTGCCGGAGGAAGATCGCGAGTGGCTGCGCGCGCACTACGTGGAGAACATTTACCCGCTGGTGACGCCGCAGGCGACGGATCCCGCGCACCCGTTCCCGTTCATCTCGAACCTGTCGCTGAACCTGCTTGTGACGCTGCGACTGCCGGGCGACGTGTTCCCCTCGCTGGCCCGCGTGAAGGCGCCGGTCGGCACCGGTACGCCGCGCTTCCTTCAGCTCCCGGATCGAAACGTGTTCGTGCCGCTCGAGCAGGTGATGGCAGCGAACCTGGACCTTCTGTTCCCCGGGATGGAGATCGACTCGGCCGAGCTGTTTCGTGTGACCAGGAACGCGAACACCGAGCTGGAAGAGGACGAGGCGGACGATCTGCTGGCGATGATCGAGACAGAGCTACGACAGCGGAAGTTCGCCCCGATCGTGCGACTGGAAGTGGCCCCGGACATGGATCCTGTGCACCGCGGAATGCTTGCGGCGGAGCTGGGCCTGGACGAGGAGTCGGACGTGTTCGAGATGGAGGGGATGTTGGGTATGCAGGACCTTTGGGAAATCGTCGGCATCGACATCGACGAGCCCCGACTGCGCGACCTTCCGCATCATCCTGTGGATCACCCACAAATCTTCAAGGACCGATCCATCTTCCACACGATCCGTGAGGCCGGCTCCCTGCTCCTGCACCACCCCTACGAGTCCTTCACGACGTCGGTGGAGCGATTCCTGCGCGAGGCCAGTTTCGATCCCAAGGTCCGGGCCATCAAGATGACCGTGTACCGGACATCCGCAGACTCGAAGGCCGTGGATTACCTGATAGACGCGGCCCGCAACGGCAAGCAGGTAACCGCCGTGATGGAGCTGAAGGCCCGGTTCGACGAGGCCGCGAACATCCGGTGGGCGAACCGCCTCAGCGCCTCGGGAATCCACGTCACGTATGGAGTCGTCGGACTCAAGACGCACTGCAAGGCGATCCTGGTGGTGCGGCAGGACTACGACGGTCTGCGACGCTACGCGCACATCGGCACTGGCAACTACCACGAGGGCACGGCTCGCCTGTACTCCGACGTGGGCCTCCTGACATCTGATCCTGACATCGGGAGCGACCTGACCGAGTTGTTCAATTACCTGACGACCGGGTACAAGCCAAGCCGAAACTACCGGAAGATCCTGCCCGCTCCGAAGATCATGAAACCGGCGATCCTGGCGAAGATCGAGCGTGAAATCCGCCGACAGGAGGAGCACGGCGACGGCCTGATTCAGATGAAGCTGAACGCCCTGGAGGACGTCGACGTCACGAGGGCGCTCTACGAGGCCTCGCGCGCCGGAGTAAAGGTGGACCTCGTGATCCGCGATACGTGCCGTCTGCGCCCCGGAATCGAGGGTCTGTCGGACAACGTACGGGTCGTGAGCGTCGTCGGCCGGTTCCTCGAGCACGGTCGGATCTACTATTTCCGGAACGGCGGCGAGGAGGAGTACTACATCGGTTCAGCCGACGCGATGCGGCGCAACCTCCGGAGCCGCGTGGAGATCCTTGCCCCGGTCGAGGATCCGGAGCTGCAGGACGAACTTCGCCGTCTGCTGGACACTCAGCTCGACGACCGCCGCTCGGCCTGGGACATGCGCGCGGACGGGAGCTACGAGCAGCGACGGCCTGAGGGAAAGGACGACCGGCGGAGCTCGCAGGCCGCGATGATCCGCTGGGTGGAAGCGCGACACAGGGAAGCGACCCGGCTGAAGCGACGTAAGCCGCGAGGCATCGGGGCCCTGGAGCGGACTTCAGAGGACTAGCAGGTCGCTGATGAAACCCCGTGTGGTCACGGCCGATCTGTCCGCGGTGCGCTACAGCCGAAACGAGAGTCCGGCACCCGTGAACCAGTTGGGATCGGGGTCCTGCAAGCCTGCGCCGATCCGCCAGTCAAGCTGAAAGTTCGGGCCGAGAAGCCAGGCGAGGCCTCCATTGACGTAGTGGTTGGATCCGCCGCCACGGTTCTCGGGGAAGAGGCCGTACCACTCCACGTACGTCGTCAGCGGGTCGCTGATCGAGTAGCCGAAAACTACGCTTCCGACGCCCTGGTGGAACCTCTGGTCGTCGGAGAACAGGTAGGCCCAGCCCAGGTTCGAGCCGAGGTTGAGTCTCGCTGTGAGTTCGAAGTCGAACGCCAGCTTTACTCCGGGCTGCAGCTCGGTGGAACCAAACCCGCTCTCACCGGTCGGGAGGTCGGCGCCGAACAACAGCGCCACCTGCGGCACCGCGGCCGAGCTTACCTCCGGCTTTCTGTACAGCACGGCCTTCGCTGAAATCGTCAGGTCCTCGAGGCCCTCGCGGTCGGCGCCCGGGGCGCGGAGCTGCGAGAACGAGTTGAGGCCCAGCCGTCCCTCGAGCCACGTCAGGATCCCGACGCGAGCCAGGATCTCACCGAAGTTGTGGCGATCTTCCTGGCCCGCGCGCGTGAAAGTGTACCCCATCTCGAATTGAAACCGACCCGGCGACACGGTCGAAGCGCTCTCGGTGAAGTCGGGCCGGTCGGTGATCATGGGGTCGGCCTGCTGGGCGGAGGACGCGACGGGGAAAGCCAGCGCCAGCACCGCCGCGGCCACCAGGATTCTGCACGCGCGATTCATGGGCAACTCGTTGGACGGGACGAGCAGGGTTTAGTCTCGGCTAAAAATCTCCCCCTATACTCGAGCAGCACCTGCCGGGTGTCAAGATGCAGCCTACGGAAACCCTCGATTGGTACGCCTCGTTCACACACGCTATTATTGTGCGCTCTCGAATTCGATTGGTAAGCCAGCGGGCGCCCGGCGCGGTGACCCGTCGAACGATACGGCGCCCCGGCGCGAGGCGGAAGGCAGGAATGGAGACACCGACGGAGCACGTGGAGGACCGGATGCAGGAACAGGATCAGCAGGGCCTGCAGCCTGCCGATCTGCTGTCCATGTACCGTACGATGTACCTGTCGCGGCGCATCGACGATCGCGAGCTGCTGATGAAGCGGCAGCAGAAGATCTTCTTCCAGATCAGTGGAGCCGGGCACGAGGCGATCGGGGTCGCCGCCGGGATGGCCCTCCGTTCGGCGTACGACTGGTTCTTCACCTACTACCGGGACCGGGCGCTCGCGCTGCAGCTCGGCGTCACCCCGTATGAGATGTTCCTCCAGGGCGTCGCAGCGGCGGACGATCCGGCGAGTGGCGGCCGACAGATGCCGTCTCACTGGGGCCATAAGGACTACAACCTGGTCAACGTCTCCAGTGCGACCGGGACGCAGTTCCTGCAGGCAGTGGGATGCGCCGAGGTCGGCGGGCGTGCGGGCCGCCTTGGCCTGGCGGAAGATGGCGTCGCGTTCCACGACGACGAGGTCGTGCTCGTCACGACGGGCGACGGGACCACCTCCGAGGGCGAATTCTGGGAGTCGCTCAATACGGCGTCCAACCTGAAGCTCCCGGTCATCTACCTCGTGGAGGACAACGGGTACGCGATCTCGGTGCCGGTGGAAGTGAACACGGCGGGCGGCAGCATCTCGAAGCTCGTGACCGGCTTCCCGGACCTCCTGGTGATCGAGGTGGACGGGACGAACCCCATCGCCTCGTACGGGGCGATGCGAAGGGCGGCGGAACACTGCCGCGCCCGGCGCGGACCCGCCTTCGTGCATGCCCACGTGACGCGGCCGTACAGCCACTCGATGTC
>CAXMRU010000093.1:0-8104 GCA_964195715.1 Akkermansiaceae bacterium
GGAACCGCCGCGCTCACCGGAACCGGTCCACCCGCACCGCCCGGGGTGTGGAACGGGACCGGATCTCGAGAAGCTGCGTGAGCGGGTGAAACGACGCGGGAGGCGCTAACAGGTTGCTGAAGAACCCTGCCTGGCCACACAGGGCTCGGTGAGGTATCAGGGCGACGAGTCTCCCCCGCCGGCCAGACGTATCTCCACAGCAGCCAGATCATCCGGCGTATTGATGTTGCGGCGCCAACCGTGATATGGAATGGCGCCGAAGGTGGTCCCGGCGGCCATCATGCGGGTAACCACGTCCTCCAGTTCGTATTCACCGGAGTCAGCCCGAGGAGTCTCGTCGAGCGCGGCGAAAAACGACTCGGGGAATAGGTAGGCGCCGCACACCCGCCATTCCGTCTCGCCCGCCCACGGAGCCTTGAAGATCTCGGTAACCCGGCGATCGAGCACCCGGACGAGGCCCATGGGCTGTCCACGGCCATCATCCGGCAGTTCCACGAGGACAGCTCCGTCGTGGGTCGACCTGAGCCACCGCGTCGGGAAGCTCGACAGAGGCTTCTCAAAGTAGCAATCCCCCATCAGGGCGACGAACGGCCCGGTCACGAGCCCGGCCGCCTTACCGACCGCGTCTGCCACGCCCTCGGGCTCGGACTGCTCTGCGTAGTGGAGGCGCAGATCGTCGTGTCGATGCCCCAGCGTTCGGAAGGACTCGATGCTGTCCGGACCCGCCACCAGGCAGACGTCCGAGAAAGGCGGGTCGAGGCGCTCGAGCAGGTGGCGGATCAGGGACTTTCCGCCGACCTCTACAAGCGCCTTGGGCCGGCCGTCGGTAAGCTGTCGAAGTCGGGTGCCCCCACCAGCGACCGGAATCACACACCACACTGTTGCCCCCACGGGTCAGTCGTCCACAACTCGTTCGATTCGTGCTGCGTGTGCGACGTTCAAGGTATCTGAGGTAATGCGGCCGAGTCACCCCCCGGTTGCAATATTTTTCTATGCGGCCTCCAATAGGCGATGCCGTGAACTTGCTGCGACCTTCCGCTGCCCCGATTCTGGTTGCAATCGTCTGTCGGTTGGGACACGAGAGAATGATCGGAACTGCCCATGCGAGACAAGATACTCATTGTGAGGCACGGCCCCGGGCGGGGTCGCATTCCCGGTTACGGCCAGCACATCCTCGATTGGATCGAGGCTGAGCGTCCGAACCTCTCGAGCCACGTCGAGCTTCATGAAACGGGTACCGGTCCGGCAGATCTGGGCGATGTAGCCGCAGTCTTCTTTTGGCTCGCCGATCCTCTCCAGATCAAGTATCCGGAGTGTTACGAGGAGGCTATCGCCATTCAGCAGGAAGCGGAACGTCGGGGATGCCCTGTGCTGAATCGGCCGACGTCTCTCGCCAAGTACGGAAAGGCAATCCAATCTCAGCGGCTGTCCGAGGCCGGAGTCCCCACCCCTCATGCCGTTCGTGTTCGTGACCGGGCCGACCTGAGGGATCATGCCGATGAGTTCGGGTATCCTCTGCTCCTCAGGGGAGACCAGTCGTTCAGTAGTGAAGGCACGGTGATTGTGAAGACCGATCGCGACCTCGATTCCATGGTGTGGGCTAAGCTTCCCGGTAGCGTCGTTGCGACGCCGCTCATCGACATCCGATCCGAGTTCCGGAAGACCGCAAAGGGCACCCTCTGGGCACACTGCTTCCACAAGAAGAGAGTCCTGGTCATAGGGAATCAGTGCGTGGCGGACAGCCTGTACTTCTCGCGAACCCCTGTGGTCGGGCAGGAATCGTCCATTTACGCGCGGGTCTATCGGCGCCAGATTTGGCTGCGGCGACGTGGACGATTGGGACGCCGGGCGGCCAAGTACGTCGGGAGGGGACGCACATTCCGTCAAGCACTTCAATATGAGAGAGCATTCGTCGAATCCCCCGTTCCGCAAGTGGATCTCTTCCTTCGTGCAGCTTCCGCGCTGGAGCTGGATTTCGCCGGCATCGACTTCGCCTCACTCCCCGGGGGGCGGGTCATTCTTTGGGAAGCGAATCCCTATCCCTACATACCGAACGTCACGAGTAATCTGCTGTCTCGGTCACGTCGCTCTGCCGAGAAGTTGCTTGGCATCTACCAGGCCTTCGCAAAATGCTTCGAGGGTCTTCTTGATCCAGACCTCGCGACACCGGTTCTTCCGCGGTGAGCGGTTGTGCAAAGCGCCGCAGTGGGTCAGACTCTTCGTCAGCTGATCGGAAACCGTTGAACGAGCCCCGCGAGGAATGGCACCATATGATGCGTTCGAGGCTAATACCCGCTGCAATCCTGATCGTGATCGCCTGCTGTCTCCAGACCGCACGCCCGGCCGTGGCGCAGGACGGAGAGCAAACGGATCCGATGGCCGAGCTCCTGACGCAGCTGGGCGAAGTAGAGGCCCGGATCGGGTTTCTCGAGGCTCGCTACGAGATCGCCGAGGGAGAGGATCGCGAGCTGTTCGCCGATCAGCTCGGGCGGCGCTGGCGGGAGCACCACGCCCTGCTCGGCGAGATGGCCGCGGAGACGGAGGCCGCGCGAGAAGCCGGGGCCGAGCGCCTCGATGCCACGGAGCGCCTGCGCACCGCCATCACGCGGGAATTCCAGTTCCTTCGCACTTACGGCGATACGTTGCAGGCTCGGATCGCGGCCCTCAGACTCGTTCGACCGGACACCCCACCGGAAGATCTGACGGAGCTCGAGCTGCAGCTCACGGATCTGAACATCGCTCTGGACAGGCTCAGCGTCGCGGCCACCGATGACGTCGAGTGGGCGGAATCCGTGGAGCTCGACCTCGGCACCGAAGTGGCCTTCCTCGACTCGGCGATCGGCTATCGCGCAGCGATCATCGCGGCGAGAATCGAGCTCGCGAGCGATCAGAAAGTCAAATTGTTGGACAGGGCCGGGAAGGCCGGCGCGGACACTGTGGCGATCCAGGAGGAACTGAATGCTCTCGAAGAGAAGCTGTTCGGGACCACGACCAGCCTCGAGACGATGATCGAGCTGATGGACCGCAGGGGTCTCGAATCGTCCGACTATCGACGACTGCTGCTCGAGACAACCGGCGATTTCGGCACAGACATCCTGGACGTTGATGTCGTCGGTGGCATCCTCCAGGATCGGTGGGAGGCCCTTCGAACCTGGCTCGCCGACAACATCGGCTCGATCCTCATCAAGCTGCTTACGATCATCGGAGTTGTGTTCCTGTTCGGAATCGTCGCGCGACTGGGTCGGCGGGCCACGCGCCGAATTCTAGCGTCGGCGCACGTCGACACTTCCGAGCTCCTGAATCGGCTCCTCATCGGCGGTGCGGGAAAACTGGTCTGGTTGCTCGGGTTCCTGGTCGTGCTCTCAATCCTGGGCGTGGACCTCGGGCCCATGCTCGCGGGCTTGGGAATCGCCGGATTCATCATCGGCTTCGCGCTGCAGGACACGCTGTCCAACTTCGCTTCCGGCCTGATGATCATGTTCTACCGGCCCTTCGACGTGGGCGACATCGTCAACATCAGCGGCGTGACGGGCCACGTTCGGGCCGTCACCCTCGTGTCGACCGTGATTATAACGTTCGATAACCAGGCGATGATCGTCCCTAACAGCAAGGTGTGGGGCGACGTGATCAACAACGTCACCGCGCAGAACACCCGCCGTGTGGACCTCGTGTTCGGGATCGGCTACGCGGATGACATCCCGAAGGCGCAGGCGATCATTTCGGACGTCGTACGTTCGCACGATCTCGTGCTCGACGATCCCGAGCCGATCATCCGGGTCCACAATCTCGGCGAGTCGTCCGTCGACTTCGTATGTCGTCCGTGGTGCCGCACGGATGACTACTGGACCGTGCATTGGGACGTGACGGAAGCGGTGAAGCAGCGGTTCGATGCGGAGGGCGTGTCGATTCCGTTCCCGCAGCGGGATGTCCACATATACCAGCACGGTGCCGCAGCGACGGAACCGGAGGCAACGTAGATGCGGGGAGTTCGACTGCCGCGGCCGGTCGGCTGGACCGTTGCGCTTGCGCTGATCTCTATCCCGTTCGCGCCGTCTTTCGTCAGCGACGCCCGGGCGCAGGCTCCCGACCCGAGCGCCTCGTTCGCCTGCCTCGTTCCCGATTCCCTGACACGTGAACTGGAGCGGATCTCACGGCGTGTGGGTGGAGAGATCGGGATCGCAGCCATCCACATCGAGTCAGGCGCGCGCGTGTCCGTGAATGGCGACCGGCGATTCCCCATGGCGAGCGTATCGAAAGTACCGATGGCTCTCGAGTTTCTCCGGCGCGTGGACCTGGGAGAAATCAGCCTCGATGAGCGGATCGTGGTCCCGACGACCGACTTCCGTCCCGGACACAGCCCGCTGGCGTCCTGGTCGGGCGGCCGACCGGTCCGCGTGACCGTTGACAGTCTGTTCAAGTTGATGATCGAGGTGTCCGACAACACGGCCACCGACGTGATCCTCCGCATGGCCGGCGGCCCCGAGGAAGTGACGAGGCGACTGCGAGAGCTCGGGATCGAGGACATGAACGTGGACCGTTCGGAGGCACGGACGTTCGCGGACCTCGTGGGAATACCCGATACCGTCCCGGAAGGCGAGCTGTACCGCTATTCACACTTCCGGATGCGCGATGCCCTGCCCGATTCCGTTCGACAGCTGGCCCGGATCGCGTACGGTTCGGATCCCCGTGACACGGCGACGCCGGAGGCGACCGCCCGCCTGTTGGTCGAAGTATGGAACGGCGCCGGGCTGACGAAGGAGTCCCGCGACCTGCTCGTCGAGGTAATGGAAGAGAGCCGTGCAGGCCGGCGGCGCCTGAAGGGGCTCCTGCCCGGAGAAACACCGGTGGCCCACAAGACGGGCACGATGGCGGGGGCCGTCAACGATGTGGGTATCGTCACCTTGCCCGATGACGCGGGACACGTGGCGGTCGCCGTCTACGTGAACACGCTCCATCGAACGACGTACCGGAGAGAGCGTACGATCGCCCAGGCCTCCAGGGCCCTGTACGATTACTTCCGCAACGCCCTGGCCGGATTCACGGGACCTATGGATCGAAGCTGCCGGCCTGCAGCTCCATACCCCATGACACCAGCCGGATTCTGACATCCGCCACCCGGCGCATCAGTCAGGCCCCGAACCAACTCTCGAGTCGTTCGGCTTCGAACCGGTGCTTTCGTGCCGCGTGATCGGCTGACTCGCCCCGGACACTGACCCTAGGCTGGGGCTCGGCGAAGAATTCTCCCTCTATGAAGGCAGCAGTGGTAGCGCTCATTTCGAGGAAGCAGTAGCCCTTGCCATCGAACGGCTCGGTCGGGGCATCCCCGGAGATGTCGGCCGCGATAGCTCGGGCCACGCGCTGCCCTTCCAGCTCCGCCATGACTCCGGCCTTCGGCAACGGCAGGCCGTTCGCCAGGCTGATCTTCGTGACGTCCCCAATCGCGAACACGTTTTCGAACGTGGTTTCCAGGGTCGCCGGATCGACCGCCACCCAGCCGCCGGGTCCGCCCAATCCGGACTCCGCCACGACCGTCGGCGGTCGATGCGGCGGAACGCAGACCAGCAGGTCGAATTCAGCCTCACCATTCGCGTACTCGACCCGGCCCGCTTCGACTCCAACTACCTCCCTGCCTGTCTCGTACCGGATTCCACGCGCGGCCAGCTGCTCAGCGAGCCAGGCCGATCCCTCCACTCCCGCATTGGGAAGCAGTATCGGCTTGGGCGTGGTGATCATAAGGGACGACCGGTCGCGGAGGCCGCGTTTTCTCAAGTAGTCATCCAGCAGCATCACGCACTCGAAAGGGGCCGGGGGACAAGTGTATGGCATGCCCGCGATGGCAATGACGATTTCGCCCCCGTCAAACGATCCCAGTTGCTCCTTCATGGCCGGCACACCGGCCACGTCCCACACGTTCTGTGCGTACTCCGCGAGACCGGGGACCAGGTCCGGCCGCGGCACGGCGCCCAGCGCCACCACAAGGTAGTCGGCGGCCAGCGAACTATCGTCCAGCCGCACCGTTCGATTCGATGGATCGATCGCGAGGATCTCGCGCTGGACGAACCGGATTCCGGAGCCTTCCAGGCCACGCCGATCTCGAGTGCCGTCTTCCAGGCTGCCGATGCCCACTACAGCCCACAGCTTCCGTAGCCCCATGAGGAAGCTCGAGGACCTGTCAACCAGGACGATCTCGTGCTCCTCTCCCACGCTCTCGCGCAGGCCAGTGGCCACGGAGAGACCGCCGAATCCGCCGCCGAGGACCACGGTGCGCGCCACGTCAACTGCCCCCAGCCGAGCTGCCGGCCTGCAGCTCCGACTCGATCCACGCTTCAATCCGGGCCTGAAGCATGGTGAGAGTGATCGTACCGTTCTCGATCACGCGGTCGTGGAAAGCCCGGATATCGAACCGCTCACCAAGCGCCGATTCCGCCTGGCGGCGCAGGTCCTGGATAACGAGACTGCCCGTGAGATACGCGGTCGCCTGCCCCGGTACCGCGATGTAGCGGCTGACCTCAGACTCGACGCCGGCCCTCGAAGCGGCCGTGTTGGCCAGCATGTAGTCCACTGCGTCCTGCCGGCTCCAGCCGAGGACGTGCATCCCCGGGTCCACGACGAGCCGCGCCGCCCGGAAGGCTTCATTGGAGAGCATCCCGAGTCGGTCCACTTCGGCAGTGTACAGGCCGGCCTCGTCCGCCAGCCTCTCGGTGTACAGCGCCCACCCCTCCCCGAGCCCCGAACTGAAGAAATACTTCAGCACCGGGTGCACGCCAGCTCCCTCCAGAGCCACGTAGACCTGCATGTGGTGCCCCGGATAGGTCTCGTGAAACGTGGTTGCCTCGAATCCGCCACCCCGGTTGAGGCTTCGTGGCTCGAACGTCCCGAATTCGTACGTGCCTGGCGTGCTGCCGTCCGGGGAGCCGGCCGAGTAGAACCCTCCACCGGTGATCTGCATGTAGTCCGGGTACGGCTTCAGTGCTACCTCCGCCCGCGGAACGAAGCCGAACCACTTCGGCATCGCGACCTTCGCGCGATCCACCGCCGCCTGCGCAAACGCGACGATCTCTTCTGGCGTCTCGAAGCTGTACGCCGCGTCGCCCCGCACCAACCGGATCAGCTCCTGAACGTCGTCCGTGCCGAAGCTACGCCGACCGATCTCGCGCATCTCGGTCTGGATGCGTTCCATTTCCCGCAGCCCGGCCTCGTGGATCCCCTCCGGTGTGAGCGACAGCGTGACGTGGTAGAGAACGGAGGCCAGGTAACAGTCGCGACCGCCGGGGTCGGACGTCACGCCGATCTCCTCGCGGGCGGCCGACACGTACTCGTCTGCCAGGAAGTCGCGGTAACGCCGCACGGCGGGGAAGATCTCGCCGGAGATCACCGCTCCCAGCTCGGTCCCGAAGGCCGTGTCGGCGTCCCGGGTCGCCGGATCGTAGTAGGGCGTGTCCTCGGCCGACACGGAGAGTAGCGCGTCCAACTGGCCGATCACGCGTTCCACGTTCGAGCGCGGAGCCGTGAACCCCTCCTCCAGTCCGATCCGCAGGTTCTCGATCTCAGTGTCGATGTACCGCGGTACGTCTCGGGCACGGGCGAGAGCGTCGGAGCGGGCCTCCTCGGTACCGACCGGCTGCTTGGCGAAAACGCCCGGGAAGAAATTCTGCCATCCGGTCCACGTGGGGCTCACGTTCCACAATTGGGTCCGGCAGGCGCGCCTCGCGACCGAAGCCTCCAGGCGCTCGCGAGAGAACACGTACGGCACCGAGGCCTCGGCACCCTCGAGGGAAACCGGGTCGATGGCGAGCAGTCGGGACAGCCAGGCGTCCTCGCGCGCCTCCCACGCCTCCCGGGCGGCCGGACTGTGGTCGCCCATGCGATCGAGGGCGGCGGGATAGCCCGTCTCGTACGCCTCTTCGGGGTATTGGTCGTAGTAACCTGCCACGTATTCGTCGGCGATCGCGAGCGCTTGGGCCACCGCATCGCTCGCGGCATCCGTCCCGGAGCCCGGGCCGGCTTCGCGACTCGCATCCGGGCTTCCGCAGCCAGTGCACGCGACGAGGATCAGAACGACGATCAGGGCAACGCTCTCGAACCGCTTCATGGGCCTCCGGGA
>CAXMRU010000094.1:0-7677 GCA_964195715.1 Akkermansiaceae bacterium
GAGTACCGGGTCTCAGCGATCAACGGCGCTGGAGACGAGAGCGACCCCAGCCTGCCCGTCTCGGCCACGACGCCGGACGGCAGCGGCCCGAGCGCGCCTACGAACCTCAGCGCCACGCCGGTCTCCACGGAGAGCATCGAGTTGTCCTGGTCTCCCTCCACGGACCCGGAATCTGGGATCGCCTATTACCGCGTGTTCCGAGACGGAACGGAGATCGGCACACCCACAGGCACCGATTATCAGGATGCCGGCCTCGCGGCGACGACGACATACGAGTACCGGGTCTCCGCCGTGAACGGAGACGATCTCGAGAGCGATCTCAGTCCCGCGGTCTCGGCCACCACGCTCGACGCCGAGGGACCACCCGCACCGACGGGCCTGACCGCGACACCTTCCGGCCCGTCGCAAGTCGGTCTTACTTGGGTCGCTCCCGACGGCGGTGCTTCCAGCTACAACGTATTCCGTGACGGCACGTTTATCGGCAGCGTGATGGCGACAGCTTTTGTTGACACCGGCCTTCAGCCCGCCACAACGTACCGGTACGCGGTGGCGAGCGTTGACGCAGACGGGATCCGGGGAGCCAGAAGCGGAGAGGTCAGCGCAACGACGCCGCCCTCCGAAGACCTGGTGCCGCCTGCTCCACCCACCGGCCTGCGAATGGTGAACCCCTAACAGGTCTCTGAAAAACCCGGGCAGCCTGCCAGTATCTCCGAATCGCCGACCTCCCGGTCCCGCGCCGAGTCCATCCGATAGCACGATGCAGTGGCAGGAACCTTGCTTCCATAGGTCTCGTTCCTGCCGGTCAGGCATCGCGGCTGAGTCGCGATACCAAGCCGATTCCGGCCAAATCGCGGCGCCCGGCGTGTGGCGACGGGCAAACGGACGACGGCTTTCATGTGGCACGACCGCAACAACTGGCTGACAAGACTCGCCCCGGGCGCACTCATTCCGCTCATCGCGGCGCTCGGGTGCACGCCGGACGGCCCCGAAGGAGGGATCCCCACTCACCCGACGGATCGATACTCGGTGACGCTCGAGTGGGATGCGCCGACGGAGGATGCCGTGGGCCGACCCCTGGAAGACCTGGCGGGCTATCGGCTCTACCACTCGCCGGCGCCCCCGGCAGGCGGTCTGGACAGCGAGATGATCGAGATCGGTGACACCACGCGGGTGACGGTCGACGGCCTGGCGGCGGGAGACTACCTGTTTGCCGTGACCGCCCTCGACGTGGACGGCAACGAGAGCGACTTCTCCGAACCGCTTCCCGTGGAGGTGGGACGGTGAGAATCGGGATCGGGCGGCGTGTCAGGGTACGCGTGCTCGAGAGTTGGGCGATCCTGTCGGTCGTCACGGCCCTGGGAGCTCCGAAGGCCCATTCCCAGACCACCCCGCCGTCGAATCTCACGGCCGTGGCGGTGGGTTCTTCTCAGATCGAGCTCGACTGGACGGGAACATTCTTCGCCACCTACACAGTCTACAGGGACAGCGCCCTTGTGGCGTCCGGGCTCACCAGATCGTCTTACTCTGACACCGGCCTCGCCGCGTTCACGGAGTACGAGTACTACGTCACGGCGTCGGTGTCCGGCAGCGAGTCGGATCCCAGCAACACGGTCCGCGAGCGCACGC
Source organism: Akkermansiaceae bacterium (assembly GCA_964195715.1). Lineage (GTDB taxonomy): Bacteria > Gemmatimonadota > Gemmatimonadetes > Palauibacterales > Palauibacteraceae > Benthicola. Next base: position 1,627 of record CAXMRU010000094.1, read on the forward strand.
TGGACGGTACGCCGCCGACGAAGCCTGACGGCCTCTCGGGCACTGCCGTCAGCATGACCGACATCGACCTGACGTGGAATCCGTCGTCCGACCCGGAAACCGGGATTCTGGAATACGTGGTCTACCGTGAGGGAGCTGAAGTCGCCCGCTCACCGACGACGACCTATTCGGATACCGGACTCTCCCCATCGACGACGTACACGTACCGGGTATCGGCCGTGAATGGCGAGAGCATCGAGGGAAGCGACAGCAGTCCCATCAATGTAAAGACACTCGACCCCGTTGCACCGCCGCCACCCACGAATCTGTCGGCGACGACGGTGAGCGCATCCGAAATCGACCTCGCGTGGACGGCGCCGGACGCCAACGACCTCATCGGATACCGGGTGTACCGGAACGGAAACCCCGTCGCGGAGCCCACGGAAACGACCTACCGGGACTCGGGTCTGCAGGCGTTCACGACGTACAACTACACCGTGACGGCCCTCGACAGCGAGGGCCTGGAAAGCGACCCGAGCGGGTCCGCCCAGGCCACCACTCTCGACGGAACGCCGCCGACTCGTCCGGAAAACCTCTCGGCTACGACCACCGGAACGACGTCCATCGGCCTCTCCTGGTCCGGCTCGGCTGACCCGGAGTCGGGGGTGGTCGGATACCGCGTGTACCGCGACGGCACCCAGGTCGCGGAAACAGCCGGCACGTCCTATCTAGACACCGGCCTCAGTCCGGCCACGACCTACGAGTACAGGGTCTCCGCCGTCAACGGACAGGGCCTCGAGAGCCCAAAGAGCAACAAGGCGTCGGCCACCACCTTCGATGCGACGGGACCAAGCACGCCGAAGGATCTCACGGCCACGGCCGCCGGCACCAACCGGATCGACCTCGAGTGGTCCGGCTCGTCCGACCCCGAGTCGGGGATCGCAGGTTACCGGATCTACCGGGACGGCGTGCAGGTCGGCCAGACGCCCCAGCACCAATACACGGACACCGGGCTCGATCCGGCCACCGAGTATGAATACCGTGTCGCGGCCGTCAACGGGCAGGGATTGGAGAGCGATCGCAGCAACCCGGCCTCGGCGACGACCCTCGACGCCTCACCTCCAACGGTTCCGCAGAACCTGGCGGCGAGTCCGGTGGGCACCGAGCGGATTGACCTGTCCTGGACCGCCTCCGAGGATCCGGAGTCAGGCGTAACAGGTTACCTCGTGTTCCGCGACGGCTCCCAGGTCGGGACCACGGCTCAGACCGTGTTCCAGGACGACGGTCTGACGCCTGCAACGGAATACGATTATTATGTCGTGGCCGTGAATGGCGACGGATTGCAGAGTCAGCCGAGTGCCATGGTATCGGCTCGGACATTTGATGGTACGGGACCGACCGCGCCCACGGAACTGAGCGCCACGGCTGTCGCGACGAATCGAATCGACCTCACTTGGTCGCCGGCCGAGGACGAGGAAACAGGCATCGCCGCCTACAAGGTCTTCCGTGACGGATTGGAAGTGGCCACGACGACCGAAACGTCATACCAGGATTCGGGGCTGTCCCCCGCTACCGAGTACGAGTACCGCGTGTCGGCGGTGAACGGAGACGGACTGCAGGGCAGTCTCAGCGATCCGGCCTTGGCGACGACTCTGGACGGTAGCGGCCCGACGGCGCCGACGAACGTGGACGCGACAACGATCAGTCAGACGCAGGTCGACCTGACCTGGACGGCGTCAGAGGATCCGGAAACGGGAGTGGATCAGTACAAGGTGTATCGCGACGGTGCGGTCGTCGGAACCGTGGTCTCCACATCATTCGCCGACACGGGGTTGCAGCAGAACACGACTTACGTATACAGCATCTCCGCCGTGAACGGAGAAGGGATTGAGGGAGAGAGGAGTCAGAGCGTGTCTGCCAGGACCTTCCCCTCCGAGGATGCGATCCCGCCGGCCCCGCCGACAGGACTGCGGACGGTGACTCCATGATTGCCGTCGTCACGCTGTCGAAGTGCATACGCCGCGATCGTCCGTTCGCGAGGATGGTGCCTGTCCTGGCGTTGGCCGTAGCCCTGTCGCTGGCCGGCGCACATCCTGCCTCAGCGCAGGAAACAGGTCTCAGTAAGAGCCAGCTCGTGCGTCTCGTCATGTCGACCGCCTCGCCGGCCGAAAAGCTGGAGACTTTGCGAGCCCAGTGCCTGAGCTTCGAGCCCACCGAGAGAGACTGGCGTGACCTGAAAAGCCTCGGAGCAGAAGAGGATCTCATCGCCGCCGGGGAGGAGTGCGCGCGCGAGGCGCAGGCTCTGAGGGTGGCCCTCAATGCGTCCCGCTTCTCGGTACCGGCCGGTGACACGACGATGCTGACGGTCGATCTCACTCGGGCCGGTGAGCCGGTGTCCGGTCAGGCGCTGGTCCTCTCCGGTTCCGGAGGTGCCGGGGCCGGCGTGCGTCTCTCGCGTACCACTGATGCCCGGGGGCGAGCGTTCTTCAGCCTTGCCGCCGGTGAAACAGTCGGATCAGCGCGCTACGTGGTCTCGGCGCCCGGCGCCTCGCTGGACGGATCGACACGAGTCACGGTGACGACCGTGGCCGACGTTCCCTCCGCCGTCTCCGTGAATCCGCCGTCTATCGAGCTCGCGGCCGATCAGGCGCCTCCGGCGGTGGGGATCACCGTTAGGGACCGGTTCGGCAATCCAGTGCCCGGCCTGGATCTGATGCTCATCGCGGGATCGGGCACAGATTCGGTGGTCCTCGCCACGGCGACGACCGAGGCAGACGGAGAGGCGACATTCAGCGTGGCGGACGCCCCTCCGGGAGACGTCGAAGCGTGGGAGATCCGGAGCGCCGGCGGCGTGCTCGCTTCTTTGCCCGTGCTGATTGAAAGGCCTTCGCCGGCGGCGGCTGGAGCCGTCGCAGCCGGAGTGGCGGTAGCGGCGGACGCCGCGGCCCCCGGCATCGGACCGGCGGACGAAACCCCCGTCGATGCGACGATCCGGGAGGGCTACGAGAGTCTCGAGGAAGGAGACGCGGTGGCGGCGGAGCAGAGCTTTCGCGCCGCCCTGGGGATCAACCCCCGACGACCGGATGCACAGAAGGGCCTCGCGGCAGCGCTCCTCGCACAGGATCGGGCGGACGAAGCGGTAGTGTGGTACGAAGTGGCGACTCGGCGGAGTCCGGGCGACGCGGACGCGTGGTACGGGCTGGGACAGGCCTACTCGGCGGCCGGGCGCCGGAACGATGCAGCCAACGCTCTCTCCCGCGCCCGGGACATCGATCCGACGTTGGCGGAGGTCGACTCCGAGATCGCGGATCTCGGACGTCCGCCCGGCTACGTGACCGGTAGCCTCTGGGGTGGCAGCACGTTCGATAACTCGGAGTCCGGGGGGATCCGACGCGCGGCGTTCGATCTTTCCATCTCTCCAGCCGTCAATCTGTGGGGTGGGTGGGACCGGTCTCTCGCACCACGCAGCCCCGAGCTCGTACGCGGCCCCGATGAGTGGGACTCCTGGTTCGCGGGAGGCTCACTCTCTTACGGATCCGGCCACCGCCTGGAGACGGCGCTCGAGCTCGGACAGAGAACACAGAAATTCGGGCCTGTCGATGAGACATCCAGCCTGAAGCAGAACGTTTACCGCCTGACACAGATCGTACGCTTCTCGGACGCGCCGCGTGCGACCGAGCTCAGGGTCGGCGGCTACCTGGGAAGGTGGTTCGACCGCGAGGACTGGATCGTATTCAGCCGGCTCAAGACACCGATCGGTCGGCAGCTCAGCTTCGTCGCCTCAGGAAGCTACGGAGAGACGATCGGGACGAACTGGATCGAGACGGGCCGCCATGCCGACAAGGACGGGCGGCTCTACGCGGGAATCGCGTGGGAGAACGACAAGGGCTTCGCAATCCAGCCCGTGCTGGGAGTCGGGAGTATCAGCAGCGAGCGGTCCGACGACCTGTCGGGCACGTTGCTCGACTTGCTTCTGGAAGCGGCCGTGCCGGTCACCAGAGGAAGCGAAATCCGCGGTTACCTGCGGCACCAGAGACCCCCGGGAGGCGAGGCGTTCACCGTGATCGCGGTGGCCCTCGGCTTCAAGATGGGCTGGGCTGGAGGCTGAGCCGGTCCCCGGTTCATGGCTCCAGCTGAATGTCCAGCTCAGAGAACACGGCCATGGGCATGCTGAATCCCATCGTAGAGATCTCGCCGCCGCCTTCACCCGAGCCCCCAACCGCCAGCAGCACGCCGCGCGCGTAGTCCCAGATATAGAGAGTGCGAGCCTCCACGTCGTTCACCAGCTCGATCTCGGACGGAGCGCCTTGAGGCTGTCCACTCCCCTCCATGTGGAGCACGCCTTCCGATACGAAAATGGTCGCCCGGATGCCGTTCCACACCGTGTCGCCGGCCACTGCCATCGAGCCATCATACACCGACTCTCCCTCGAGGCCCCCGCCCATGGGAAGCGTCACCCGATGTGCCCAGCTCCCGACCGCCATGTCGCCTCCCGGCGGCAGCGGGAACAACAGCGCCGATACAACACGCTGCAGGTCCGCCGACGAGAGGTTGTCTCTCGATATTTCCGGTGTCTCGGTGAACGTCAGTCCCCCGTCCCAAGTCATCCATCCGCGGAACGATTTGCCCGCCACGTCGGCCGTGAGGTCGATCATATTGCTGCCGAAGTCACCGCCCGTCTCGAGAACCATCGACTCGATCGTGACGGTGAACGTCGTTCCGTTCTCGACCGCCTCGCCAAACTGCAGCGTCAACGTCGCTTCACTGCTGTACGTCGCCCCCTGCGTGCCTGCAGGCGTGTCAATGTCGTTTCCGCCCTCGCTCGACAGCTTGTACGTCAGCGGCGCTTCCGTCGGCTGGAACTCGTAGATCGGCCCCCCTCCCGAGCTGGCGCACGCCGCGGTGAGGACAAGAGCGGCTACGATCGCGGGAACCGTTGCGGTTGACCGGGTATGGAAGATGGGTTGCATGACAGATATCTCTCCACTGGGTGTGTCCTGACAGGCACCCGACATCGGCAGCCGGGTCCAGCACTAAGGCTAGCGTATCCGGCGGCTGGCGCAATGCCGGGAGGACGCCCGGATGGCTGCGATCGAGAGGGATCCCAAGGTATGGACATCAGGGCCGACTCTCTGAAGAGCGGACGTGTGCGGCGCCCCGCGGTGGCGGGGCAGTTCTACCCTTCCAGGGCGCCGGCCCTGCGCGACGCTCTGGCGGACTGTGCCCGGCACTCAGCTCCGGTCGAGCCTCCAGGGCGCCCCAAAGCCCTGATCGCGCCGCACGCGGGCTATCGGTATTCGGGCCCTATCGCGGCCACGGCGTACCAGGCCCTCGCGCCGTGGGCGTCCGAGATCAGGCGGGTGGTCCTACTCGGACCCAGCCACCACGTGGCGTTTCGGGGTCTGGCCACGAGCTCGGCCGAGTTCTTCCTCACACCCCTCGGCCCGGTTCAGATCGACCTGGCCGCAGTGCTCTCGCTGCAGGAGTTGCCCTACGTATGCAGCCGGGACGACGCGCACGCGGCCGAGCACAGCCTCGAGGTGCACCTCCCCTTCCTGCAGGAGGCGCTGGCGGAATTCTGCCTCACGCCACTCGTCGTCGGCGACGCGACTGCGGCCGATGTCGCCGAGGCGCTGGACCTCGTGTGGGGTGGAGACGAGACACTCATCGTCGTGAGCACCGACCTCAGTCACTACCACCCGTATGACACGGCAAGGGAAATCGACTCCGAGACGGGAAACGCGATTCAGCGACTCGACTCGGCCGCGATCGATGGAGACCGCGCATGCGGCTTTCGCGCGCTGAACGGCCTCCTCACAGCCGCGGGCCGACAGAGCCTTGTCGTAACGGCCCTGGACGAGCGGAACTCGGGCGACACGGCCGGGGACCGCCGCCGCGTGGTGGGGTACGGCGCTTATGCCCTGACGTCTCCCCTGGCAGGCAGCGCGTAAGGGTCCAACTCGGGCTCAGCCCGTCAGCTCAGGTCGCAGATCCAGACCCATGCCCGGCCGATGAGGCAGCGGCAGCGTGGTTCCGTCCTCGACCAGGCGAGCCGTCGGATGAACGAGATAC
>CAXMRU010000095.1:0-14202 GCA_964195715.1 Akkermansiaceae bacterium
GGCATCGTTTCTGGGCTGGCCGATCCTGTTCAACAGCTTCTTCGAGCTCGTGGATTCGCACTCTTTTCCTGCGTCGCCGCCCGACGGGTCCGATGCTCCCTACCCGGTGATCCTGTATCACCATGGCTACGGCGGTTTCACGCGCGTACACGTGGCCCTGATCGAGGACCTCGTGAGCCACGGCTACGTGGTGGCCAGTATCGGCCATGCGTTCGAGTCGATGTTCCTGGAGACGCCGAGTGGAGACTTGATTCTCTTCGACCCCGAAAACCCGGCGTACGCAGCTCGCCTCGAGGAGGCGCATGGTGAGGAACAGGAGAGGCTGAAGGACCGGGTCGTCGAGTCCGGGAATATCGAAGAGCAGGGCGACGCATATCGGGCTCTGCTGGCCGCCAGCCCCAGACACCAGGAGAGCACTCGCACGTGGTCCGCGGACGGGAGCTTCGTGCTTGATCACCTGGCGAAATTGAACACTTCGGAAGGACTTCTCGATGGTTTGCTCGATCTTGCACGCGTCGGGGTGATCGGCCACTCGCTGGGCGGTGCGGCCGCAGGCCAGGCGGTCACGGACGACCCACGGGTGATCGCCGGAGTCGACCTGGACGGGTTCATGTTCGGCGACCTGATCGACGCCGATTCGGATGCGCCGTTCATGTACGTGTCTGCGGCTCGACCGTGGGCCGGCGTCGGCGGCTCCGCGCTGACCGTGTTCTTCGAGCGCTCAGCCGGACCGTCGTACCTCGTGGTGATCGACGGCTTCGAGCACAGCACCTTCACCGATCTACCGCTCTTCCTCTCCGTGTGGCCTGGAGAGGAGACAGAACTGGATGGCGAGAGAGCGCTGGGGATTCAGCGGGCCTACGTGCGGGCGTTCTTCGACAGGCACCTCGGCGGAGATGCAGCGCCTCTGCTCGACGGCGCGTCGCCTGACTATCCCGAGGTGGCGATCCGCTCGCACAACGTACCTTAGGACGGCGCAGTCGGCGCCGCTCTCAGCCCAGGTCCTGTCCCTCCAGCGGCAAGTCCCGAATTCGCTTGCCGGTAGCCGCGAAGATGGCGTTCATCAGGGCCGGCATCGTGGGCGGTACCCCCGGCTCACCGATCCCGGTCGGAACGGTGCCGGTCTGTATGATGCGCAGGTTGATCTTCGGCATCTCCGACATCCGGGCCACCGGGTAGTCGTCGAAGTTCCCCTGCACCACGGCCCCTTCTCGCAGCGTGATCTCTCCATACCTGGCCAGTGACATGCCCATAGCCACGGCACCCTGCATCTGCGCCTCGATCGCGTCCGGGTTCACCACGGGACCGCAGTCGATGGCGATGTCCACCTGGTGCACGGTGAGCTCACCCTCCGTGTTCACGGACACATCCGCCACCATCGCCGCGTAACTGTAGAAGCTGTAGTGCATGGCGAAACCGAGGCCACGGCGGTCGGGCATCTCGCGGCCCCACCCGGCCATCTCCGCGACGGCCTCGCCGACGGCCTTCAACCTGCCCGTGTCGTACGGGAACTGGCTGTCGCCACCATCGACGTCCAGGATGCGCGGCGCTCCCAACATCTCCATGTGGAACTCGACCGGATCCCTGCCGGTCTCGTGCGCCAGCTCGTCCATGAAGCTCTGCACGGCGGTGGCGTGGAACATGTTACACACCGACCGCATCCACCCGATGCGGACGCTCGACGGCACCGTGCCCGTCTCGATGCGGATGTTGGGGAAGCGGTACGGCATCGTCGTCAGCCCGAGTCCCAACTCCTGGTCCGACGGTGCAGCCCCTCCGTCCGGGAAGGTCCACCCGATGGCCGGAAACACCGACCGGTGCAGCCATCCCGTTGGATTCCCTTCCGTATCCAGCGTGGCGCGCAGGAGCTGGTAGCTCTCGGGGTGGTAGAAGCTGTGGCGGATCTCGTCCTCGCGCGTGAACAGCACCTTGACCGGCCGACCGGCCTTCCGGGCCAACAGGGCCGCTTCCACCGCATAGTCCGGTTTCGACTTGCGGCCGAATGCGCCTCCGAGGAGCGTCACGTGCACCGCGACGTTCTCGCCCGGGATTCCCAGCGCTCCGGCGACCTCTCCCGCCGTCCACTGTGGCGCTTGCGTCGCGGACCACACCTCACACCGATCGCCGTCCACACGAGCCGTGGCCGCCGGGGGCTCCATCATGGCGTGCACCGCGTACGGGGCATGGTAGGTGGCCTCGATCACCCGGTCCGCTGCTCCCGCGGCAGCGTCGTAGTCCCCCTCGATCCTGGCCGCCTTGCCCGGACGAGAGGCGATCTCCTCCAGCCGCCCGCGATGCGAGTCGCTGGTCTCGGTGGCCAGCGGACCCGGTTCCCACTCGATGTCGAGAGCGGTCCGCCCCTGCATGGCAGCCCACGTGTTGGTGGCCAGGACCGCGACTCCGGCGTTCGTGAGGCCGGTGGAAATCGGCTCCAGCGCAATCACGTCCACGACGCCGTGGACGGCGCGGGCCGCGTCCGCGTCATAGCCGAGAACCGATCCTTTCGGCACCGGGCTCCGCTCGACGCTGGCGATCAGGAGATCGGGCAGATCGACGTCGTACCCGTAGACGGCTTCTCCCCGCACCATGTCCTCTGTATCCAGGAGCCGCTGTGGAGTCCCGATGAGTTTGAATTCGGCCATGTCCTTGAGGGCCGGATCGTCGGGCACGGGCAATTCGGCAGCCGCCGCCGCCAGCTCGCCGTACGTCAGGCGTTCGGAACCGTACAGGACGGCGCCGGATTCCGCGCTGCAGTCCGCGGCCGGCACACCCCACCGGAGGGCCGCCGCCTCCACCAGCATCTCTCTCGCCGCCGCGCCCGCCCGGCGCAGCGGCAGCCAATTCAGCCGCACCGTGGTGCTTCCCCCTGTGGACTGGCTCCCGTACTTGGGGTCGGCCAACGCCTGTATGACCTTCACGTCATCCAGGTCTACCTCCAGCTCCTCGGCGAGCAGCATGCAGCACGCGGTTCGGGCTCCCTGACCCATCTCCTGGCGGTGCACGGTGAGGCGGACGACACCGTCTTCGCCGATGCCCACGAATACGTTGGGCTCGAACACGCCCGCCGGGCTCGCCGCACCCGGCACCGGGAGAAACGCCGCTCGACCGCTGCGCACTCCAAGAATGAGCGCCGACCCGGCCAATCCCGTGGTCTGCAGGAAGCTCCGCCGCGAGACCTTCGTGATGCCGCTCACGACCCACCTCCCTCGCTGCCTGCCGCGCGGTAAATAGCCTCCCGGATGCGCAGGTAGGACCCGCAGCGGCAAAGGTTACCGGCCATCGCGACGTCGATCTCCTCGGCCGTCGGCTTCGGCGTCCGTTCCAGGAGAGCCACGGCGCTCATGATCTGCCCCGGGTGGCAGTAGCCGCACTGAGGCGCATTCGCCTCTATCCACGCCTGCTGGACGGGGTGGTCACCGTCCTCGGACAGGCCTTCGATCGTGGTGATCGCCTTTCCGCTCGCCGACTCGACCGTGGTCAGACAGGATCGAACGGGCACGCCGTCCATGTGGATCGTGCACGAGCCACACAGGCCCACCCCGCACCCGTACTTGGTTCCCCTGAGGCCGAGCAGGTCACGCAGGGCCCACAGGAGGGGCATGGAGGGATCGGCGTCGACGGTGCGCCGTTTGCCGTTGACGAGAAGAGTGATCATGGGTCTCTCCGTCGCGCGGTTCGAAGACTCGAGGGGGGCCTTCCAGGTGAAGCTAATCGTCGACAGGGGACGGGGCCAACGACGGTGTCCGCTCGGCCCTGTGCCAGCCAGCCGTGGGGTGACAAGTGGCCCCTGACGAAGCATCTTGCGCGTGCGATTCACGACCGAAGTGTCGGGACGGGATCTTTCGGGTGTAAGGTCGTTGTTCATACGCCTTTGGAGGCAATCATGTACGGTTCCCTCGGCTTCCGGGGGCGGGCCGGCCGGCTCGCTCTTTCTTTCTCGGTTATGCTGCCGTTTCTCGTTGTCGTCCCACAGCACGCGTCGGCCCAGATGGGAGGCGTGGACCTGGACACCATCCAGGCCGGCCGGTTCGACTACGGCAAGATGTGGACGTTCGAATACGCTCCCGCGGAGTACTTCAGCGAGACGTACGGCTTCGACGCGAATCCCGAATGGTTCGACCGCGCTCGGCTATCGGTGCTCCGGATACCCGGCTGCTCGGCGTCTTTCGTGTCACCATACGGACTCGTCGCGACGAACCACCACTGCGTGCGGGGCGCTGTCCCCCGCGTTGGCCGCGAGGGTGAAGACCTGCTGTCGAACGGGTTCGCCGCCCAGACGCTGGCCGAAGAGCGTCGGATCCCCCGTTACTACGCCGATCACCTGATCGCCGTGCAGGACATCTCGGACGACGTGTTCGCGGTGACGGACGCCGCGTCGGACGAGGACCGCGACGCGGCCCGCAGCCAGGTGATCGAGGAGATCCAGCAGCGGCTCAAGGCCGAGCATGCCTCGGCCGGGGATTCCATCTGGGTGCAGGTCATAGGCCTGTACAACGGCGGCCGCTATTCGGCGTACGTATTCCGCCGGTTCACGGATGTCCGGCTGGTGGTCGCGGCCGAGATCCAGCTCGGATTCTTCGGGGGCGACCCGGACAACTTCACGTATCCGCGCTACGACCTGGACTTCGCGTTCCTCCGCATCTACGAGAACGACGAGCCGTACCGTCCGGAGCACTATTTCGGGTGGGGCGACGGAGTGGAGCTCGGTGACCCGGTGTTCATCATCGGCAACCCGGGACAGACCAACCGGCTGAAGACGATCGCGCAGCTCGAGTTCCAGCGAGACGTTTCCGTGCCGATCAACGTGCAATTCCTCGACACGCGGCTCGGAGTGTTACGTGATTATCGGAAGGCCCGCACCGAAGAGGCGCGGGAGTTGGCCGTCGACTTCGCGGGCGAGGCCCAGGGCATTCGAAACTGGATGTTCGGGCTGTCGAACTCGTGGAAGGCGAACAGCGGACGCCTCGAAGCGCTGAACAACCCGGTAATCATGGCGCGCAAGGCTGATGCTGAGCGCAAGCTGCAGGCAGCGATCGCGGCGGATCCGGCGCTCAGCCAGTCGTACGGCGGACTGTTCGCCCGGCTGGAAGAGATCCAGGCTGAGAAGCGGGGTTTCGCGTCGGAGATGGGCGCATTCCGGGGCATGGGCAGCACGTTTGTCGGCTCGATCACGATGGCGCGGGCGCTGGCGGCGGATGCCGTGCTGAACGGCAAGGCGCATGGAGTCTCGGAGGAAGAGATGGCCGAGCTCATGGAGGAGCTGGGGCGCATCAGCGACCGGGCGCCCGGGCTGGAGCACGGCTTCCTGGCGCATCGGTTCGCTGACTTCCAGCGTTACCTGGGCGACGATCACCCGGTCACGCAGGCGGCGCTTCGTGGCACAGAGCCGGAGCAGGCGGCGTGGGCGATGCTGGAGGAGAGCGTTCTGGACAGCGGAGAAGCGACGCTGGAGGCGATCGAAGCGGAGACCCTTGGGGTCGAGGATCCGATGATTGCCCTGGTGGCGGCGATACTGCCGGTCACGCGCGAGTACCGTCCCGCGACAGGCGCGCTCACGAGCGAGGAGAACGATCTGCAGGCCGACCTCGGCCGCGCCCGCTTCGAGGTGTACGGAAGCGAGATCCCGCCGGATGGGTCGTTCTCTCCCCGCATCGCGGACGGAATCGTGAAGGGGTATGAGTACAACGGGACGCTGGCCCCGCCGTACACGACCTTCTACGGCCTGTACGACCGCTACTTCGCGCACGGCGAGGGCGAGGGGATCGGCGAGGAGTGGGACCTGCCCGAGCGCTGGAAGACCCCGCCCGAGGGTCTGGACCTGAGCACCCCGCTGAATTTCGTGTCCACCACGGACTCGTACGGCGGCAACAGCGGCTCGCCCGCCGTGACGCCTGAGCTCGAGCTGGTGGGCCTCAACTTCGACCGCAACATTAACGGCCTGTCGCGCGATTTCATTTATCTGCCTGAGCAGGGCCGGAACGTGATGGTGGACGTGCGGGCCATACGGGCTGCGCTGAGCGTCGTTTACGGGGCCGACCGGATCGTCGCCGAGATGGTGGCGGGACTGATGTACGAGTCGGAAGAGGAAGCGGACGCGGCGGCGGCGATGTAACTTGCCGCCAACGCTAGCGGCGGCTGTTCGAGTCGCCACGATTCGAACAACAGGGAAATGAGCATATGAGTAGTTTCAAAGCATGTCTGATGGCACTGGCGCTCGGCCTGGTCGTTGCCACGCCCGCGTTCGGTCAGCGCGCGTCGCGCAGCCGGGCCATGGTCGGGATCTCGGCTGGTGCCGCCTCGAGCGATATCGAAGGCGGGTTCATCAACACGTCCTCGCGGTGGGGCTTCATCGGTGGCGTGTTCGGCGTGATCCGGACGAGCCGCAACAGCATGGTCGGTCTGGAGGCCAACTACGTGCAGAAGGGCGGCAAAGACCTCGCCAGGCTGGACTACATCGACATCCCGTTCATCATCGGCGCGATCATTCCGACGGACAACGACGCCATCAACTTCAATTTCTACACCGGCATCGGGCTGGGCATCAAGGTGAGCTGCAGCGAAGAGGAGGGTGCATCGCTCAGTGACCCCTGCGGCCGGGCCAAGGGCACCGATTGGTCGTGGCCGATCGGCCTCGCGTTCGCCGTGCGCAATCAGAGCGGGAAGTACTTCGGTCTCGACGGGCGCTACTCGATCGGGATCTCGGATGCGTTCGACGGCTCTGCGACGCGCAATCGCTCGTGGCAGTTCAAGGCACTGTTCGGCATTCCGGCGGGCTGATCGGTAATCAGGAGCCTGCCCGAGTAATGGGGGGCGGCCACGGCGGCCGCCCCTACCGGAGCGTCGCCAGCGCCGCCTCCGCCGCCTCCAACATCGCCTCCGGCCCGACGGGCGAGCCCGTAGCCTCCCTCATCCAGAGGTCGGGCACGACATTGCCCACGAGGCTCATTCTCTCGAACTCCGGTCCCACACTGCCGACCCGCTCAACCTGCTCTTCCACCTGGACCGCGATCATGTGTCCGATGGAGTAGTCCGGCAGATACAGCCGTGAGTGGATCATGTGCGAGTAGACGGCGAGGAGGGTCGAGTCTTCGACGCCGATCAGCGGGGCGTAGTACTCGTTCCACACGCCACGGGCGATATCCAGGGTCGCCTGTTTGAGCTCGGCCGGAGTCGCGTCCGGGTGGTCGTACATCCAGTGCCACACTCGCATGTCCACGAGCGCCACCGCCGCGATCTCCGCAGCCCCCCAGTAGTCGTCCAGCGCACGGAATGCCAGCTCTTCCGTGCCGGGCGACTCCAGGCCGAGGAGTTCCAGGTCGCGAGCCTGGAATACGAAAGCCAGCGCCTCGGTGAACGCCGTGTTGGGGACGCCCGCCAGCGTATAGTAGTCGATTCCGTACAGCGAGATTGTCTGCTCCACGTTATGGCCCATCTCGTGGACTGCGATGTTGTAGCCCTTGTAGTCCATGCCGTCCGGGCCCACGCGGGTGCGAAGGCGCGAAACCGCGCCCCTCATTCCGGCTCCCCACGCGTGGCCGGATCCCCGCGCCGGCTCCACTACGATTCGCTCCGTGATCGCCTGCGCATCCTCGAAATTCCACCCGAGTACGACGAGCATCCGCGTCATGTCCCGCTCGTAGGCTGCGGGCCCGGGGTACCTCGTCGAGACCATGCGGTCGAGCTGATCCTGGGAGTAAGAGCCACGAGGCTGAAAGCCGTTGTACCAGATATCGAACGCCTCCAGCGGTCGGCCCAGCCGCTCCTCGATCAGGCGCGCGGTCTCGCCGAGCAGAGGGGACGCGAGGAGCTGCTCGAACATTTGTTCTACTCGTGCCTCCGGGATCTCGCGATCCTCGTCGAACCGCCGGACAATGTGCGTCGGAGCCATGGGCGAGAACGGGTCCGCCAGGCGGGCCGCGTGATACGTGTCGAGCAGGACCGCGTACCGGGTGTCCGGCTCGGGCGCCTCGGTCACCTGGAGATCGGCGGGCGCGACCTCGTCCGTGTCGACGGCCTCCGCTCGCCGGACCTCGTTGGTGAACGGGTTCCAGTCGACGTGGGGATTGTCCACCACGACCTCCGGAATCGACTGGTCCACGATTCGCTCCAGCACCTTCTGGATCGTTCGTTGCCTCGTGAGCCCGTCCTCGTCACCGGCGTAGTTCGCCTTGATCTCATCGCGCAGGTTCCAGTGAGAAAGCAGCCGCATCCCCTGCGGGAACAGTCTCCGCCAGTCATCGTCCACCAGGTGATGCATCCAGATGTTGTACTCGGCGATGTACTGGTCCGCGGCGGCGTACGCGCGGGCCTGTTCGAGCGTTACCTCGGCCGGCACGCGACGGGAGAACCGCTGTGCAAGACGGACCTCTGCCCACTGGCGACGCGTCCACGATTCCCCCTCGGTCAGCCGTTGCTCCAGCGTGGTGAGGGGGAAGTTGAGGAGAACCACGAACGCGAGCTTGTTCGCGAACAGGTCGTCGCTGACGTGCGCTCCCGGGTTGTAGCCGGCGAACGTCTCGTCGAAGCTGTAGATGGGGCCGAGGTCGAGGTCGGACTGCCTCTTGAAATCGAGACTGATCTCGAGCATGTGACCGTCCAGTTCCTCCAGAAGACCCTGGAAGCGGGTGAACATCGCATCCAGGGTCTCCGCATCGCCGGCGAAATTCTCGCGCACGAAGTCTTCGAACTCGCCGCGCGTACCGTCCTCTGGACGCCAGAAGTCCGCGACCTGGGAGAGGCCCTTGTGCGCTCGATCGCGCTGTTCATCCCCGTGGCGGACGACGAGCTCCTCCTCTAGCGCCTCGGTAGCTGCTGCGTGCCATTCCACTTCACCGTCGCGAGCCGAAACCGCCTCCGCGTCGGACCCCGGCTTCCCGCAAGCCATCGACAGCAGGACGACGAGAAGCATCGAAGCGGGCGCCAGCAGGCAGTGAGACTTTTCGGAGCCTTCCGGTGTATGCATAATTCCCCCGGGAAAGTGAACCGGCCGGAACAGGGATGACGGAGGGAGTGCCTCCCGGCAGAGGGGCTCCCGAAGCCAACACGATAGACTCGTCAGGTCATCCGGCCAAGCGGTCGAGTCTTCCCCGCGCGAGTGGGAGGAATTCGCAATCGGCGTCTACGGCCCGACGCCTCGCGCCGGAGGAGCTGATGTCCGACAGACTCGCGACAGAGTTGCTCAGGCGGCGCGTGCCGCAGGTCGTGGGCGTATATCTCGCTGCCGGCTGGGGCCTGCTCGAATTCACGGACTGGGCCACGGGTCGCTTTGCGCTGTCGAACGGCGCCGAGGATCTGGTCGTGGGAGCCTGGATCGTCTTCCTGCCGATCGTCGCGACACTGGCCTGGCGTTGGGGCGAGCCGGGGAGACGCCGAGCGCGCACGCCGAGCCGTGGCATGCGGGCCGTGACCTCGGCACCACGAGCCACCGACATCGTCGTCCTGCCCTTCGAAAACCTGAGCGCCGATCCTGACGACGAGTACCTGAGCGACGGGATCTGCGAGGAGATCACCAACGAGCTGGCTCGAATGGAGGGTCTCCGCGTGGTGGCGCGCACGTCAGCCTACGCCTACAAGGGGAAGCCAGTAGACGTGCGTACCCTGGGTCGGGAGTTCGGGGCAGGGGCCGTGCTCGAGGGCAGTGTCCAGCGCTCGGGCGATCGTCTCCGGATCACGACGCAGCTCGTGGAGGTCGAGAAGGGCTATCACCTGTGGTCCGAGCGGTACGATCGCGAGATGAAGGACGTGTTCGATATCCAGGACGAAATCTCGGCCAACGTCGTGCAGGCACTGCGGGGCATCCTCAAGCCCGATGAGGTCGAGGCCCTGTCCAGGAACCCCACCGACGACGTCAAGGCGTATGAGTACTACCTGCGCGGACGCCAGTTCTTCCGTCAGAGTCGTCGCAAGAGCCTCGATTACGCGCGCCAGATGTTCGAGAAGGCGGTCGCGGAGGATCCGGACTTTGCCCTCGCATGGGCCGGCGTGGCCGATTCCATTTCTCTCACGAGCATGTACTATCCGTCCACCGGGGCGGACCTGGTGCGGGCCGAGGAGGCCAGTCTGCGGGCGCTCGAGCTGGACCCGCAGCTGTCGGAGGCGCACGGGGCGCGGGGATTCGTCCTGCTGGAGTCGAAGCGGTTCGAGAAGGCTGAGGAGGAGTTCCTGGCCGCGATACGGCTCGACCCATCCCAGTTCGACGCCCGTTACTTCTACGCCCGCGCGTGCTTTGCCCAGGGCAGGCTGGAGGACGCAGCCCGGCTGTTTCAGGAGGCCTCGGACGTACGTGAGGACTACCAGGCGGCGTTTTTTGCCGCCCAGGCGCTGGAAGCCCTCGGCCGGGAAAGCGAGGCAACCGAGGGCTACCGGCGCGCCCTGTCCGTGGCCGAGAAGCACATGGAGTTGAACCCGGACGACCCGCGGGCCGCCACGATGCGGGCCGTGTCGCTCTGTCGGGTCGGCGACCGCGAAGCCGGCCTGCAGTGGGCCGAGCGGGCGCTCGATATCGATCCCGAAGATGCGGGCGTCCGCTACAACGTCGCCTGCCTGTACTCGCTCGAACAGCAGACCGAGGAGGCGATCCGCTGCCTCGAGCGCGCGGTCGAGGTTGGGTTTGGCAACCGTGAATGGATCGAGCAGGATCCCGACCTCAATCCACTCCGCGAGCATCCGCGTTTCCAGGAGCTGGTCGCCCGATTGTAAGAGGCCTACCGTGCCCCCGCGGCACGCTTTCGCGGGCCTGGACAAACATTTCTCACATGTGACACGACGTAGCCGAGTTCGTGCGTGCAACGCATGTGCGGGCTTCCATCAGGTACAATTCAACTCATTGCTGCATAGTCGTTTACGTAACAGGCGCCTCCAGCTTGTGTCGGGTACGTCCGTTGCACAGATGGTGCTTCGCGATCGTTAGAGAGAGACCCTGAATCGTGAGGCACCAACATGAGGCACCTTCGTTGGAGCGTAGCCGGATTGTGTATCGTCGCGCTCGCCGCGTGTGATTCCACTCCCGTGGATCCCGGGACGGCGGGTCTGAACGAAACCGGACTGATGGCGGTGACGGCACCCGTGCTCGGGGCCGTGCCCGTCCTGGACGGCGTCACCGGTCACCTGTACGACGCCGTCGCCCCTGTCGGCGGGATCAACTGGACAGACGCGCGCGAAGCTGCCGAGGCGCTGAGCTCAGGCAGCTGCCAGGGCTATCTGGCCTCGATCACGTCCGCGGAGGAGAATGAGTTCATCTGGTCCAACTTCCCGGCGGTGGCGCCGTTCATCGGTAACGGATACTGGATCGGCGGATATCAGCCTGAGGACGCGTCGTCGGCTGACGCGGACTGGACGTGGGTGTCGGGTGAGCCTTTCGTCTATGCCGACTGGGCTGAAGGGGCGCCTGCTGAAGGGGGGCTCGGCGACGCGGACGCCGCTCATTTCGTACGCGTGAACACGGGAGGCTTCGGCACCGAGGCCAGGTGGGACGACCTCA
Organism: Akkermansiaceae bacterium; assembly: GCA_964195715.1. Taxonomy (GTDB): domain Bacteria; phylum Gemmatimonadota; class Gemmatimonadetes; order Palauibacterales; family Palauibacteraceae; genus Benthicola. The sequence goes on from CAXMRU010000095.1 coordinate 11,480, forward strand.
ATCAGACCGGGACGACCCTGGGATATGTCGTCGAGTTCGACGGCGTGTGCACGGAAGAGGCCGTGCTCGACATTCTGATCCTGCTCAGGCTGACGCAGGGTGAAGGTCCGCGTAACATCAACATGAAGAGCCAGGGAAAGATCGCGGCGGCCGTCCTCTCCGTGGCCGACGGGTTCGACGCCACGACGATCGATCCGGCGACCGTGACCCTGGGAGATGGGTCCGATCCCGACGCCCCGGTCGCGGGCAACAAGCACGGCAAGCTGATGGTCTCGTGGCCGGACCTGGACGGGGACGGCCTCCAGGACGCCCTGTTCCACTTCAACACGCACGACCTCGTGATGGCGGGGCTCATGGCGGAGACGACGGAGCTGGTTCTGCGCGGCATGACGACCAGAGAAGTCGAATTTTCCGGAAGCGACGCCGTGGCCGTGAAGTAATCGGGGCGCTTACCAGCGGAGCGGTTTGTGCCCCTGACGGGGAGGCGGGTTTCCGCCTCCCCGTCTTCTATTGGGGGTCGCCCGATACTTCTAGTGGGAGTCGCCCGAGACCGGAGCCCAGCTTTCGGATCTGTCGACCGGCGCCGGGTCGCTGAAGATCCAGCCGATAGCAAAGGTGACAGCAGCACCGAGCGGCGTGAACCACGTCCAGGCGAGCGGCGTGAACAGATGGGCGCCGGTAGCGACGATGAGGCCCGCTCCCATCGCGGCGAGTACCCCCGTCTCCCCGATCTGCCGGTTTGCCACGGCCAGTCCGAATACGCCCAGGACCGGGCCGAACGTGATTGACGTGATCGTGAGCCCTGCCTCCAGCACGGATCCCCAGGCACGGGCCAGCACCGCGACTCCGGCCAGCGCGACGGCCCACACGGCCGTAAGGATCCGCGATGCGCGGAGCGCCGCCTCATCGGTCCTGTTGAGCTCGCGCTGGAAGTCGAATGTCGTGGCGGACGCCAGCGAGCTCATGGACGAGGAGAGCGTGGACATGGCGGCCGCGAACACGGCGGCGATGACCAGGCCGCCCAGCCCAACCGGGAGCTCGGTCGCGATGAAGCGCGGGAACACCTGGTCGGCCGACTCGAACGGTATCGCGGGAGGGAACGCCTCGTAGTGGGCGAACAGCATCGAGCCGATCAGCAGGAAGAGCGCCATCTGCGCGAACACGAGGACGCCGCTCGTCACCACGGCCTTCCTGGCGTCCGAGGCCGAACGACAGGCCAGGAGCCGCTGGACGAACATCTGGTCGGTCCCGTGGGTGGCCATCGTGAGGACGGCGCCTCCGATGATCCCGGCCCAGAAGGTGTACGGCTGCACCCAGCTCCATCCGAACTCGAGCACGGTCAGCTTGCCGGCCGCCTGGAGGCCTGGAAGCACGCCGCTCCATCCACCGGGCAGACCTCGGACCAGGATCCACGCTGCGAGCGCGGCCCCGCCGACATACACGACGAGCTGAACGGCGTCGTTCCAAATGACGGCTCTCAGTCCGCCACGCATCGTGTAATAGAGCGTCACGCCCGTGACCAGGAGGATGGCCACCGGCAGTGGCATCGGAAGCAGCGCCTGCAGGACAAGAGCGGTCGCGAAGAGCCTGACCCCGTCGGCGAGGACCCGGGATATGAGAAACACGCCCGAGGAGAAGCGGCGCACGCGCTCGCCGAACCGGTGATCGAGAAGTTCGTAGGCGGTGTTGATTCGGCCCTCGAAATAGGCCGGCACAAGCCACCAGGCCACCGCAAGGCGGCCGATCATATACCCGGCGGCCACCTGCAGGAAGCCGAGGTTGCCGGAGTAAGCGATCGCGGGAACGCCCACAAACGTGAGGGTGGACGTCTCCGTTCCGACGATCGAGAGCGAGGCCGCGAACCACGGCGTGCGGCGCCCTGCCAGGAAGTAGTCCTCGAGGTTCTGCTGTCCGCGGCCGAGGCGGTTGCCGAGCCAGATCGTCGCCGCGAAGTACGCGATGACGACGGTCCAATCGATCAACGCGGCGGACATCTACAGTCCCAGGCGGAAGCCGAGCACGGTCACCAGGACATAGCCGAGGCCGAACCCGAGTTCCGAAAAGCCTACTTCCATGGCCTTCGCCGGGCGCCGGCCCTGCGACAGCCCGCGTACCGAACGGACCAGGAGGACGACCAGCGCGCAGGTGGTGAGGAGCGGCGCCACGTCCGCGCTCCACAGCGCGGCGCCCACAGCGATGGCCGCGAGATGGGAGATTATGGAGGGCCGGCTATCGATTTTGTTGCCGCGCTCGAGACGGAGACGAGCCCGCACGTAGAGGATCGAGGGGACGGCACGCGCCTGGAGCAGTAGCCACAGCGTCCACGCCGCGCTCCACTCCCAACCGCCGGCCAGCGCAATGGCCGGTGCCGACGCGGCGAGCCCCATCGGCGCGACGATCTCAGGCACGATGCGCCGGGCCTGATTCTTGACATCGAACGCCGTGTACGTCGCGAACAGCGGACTGAGGATCAGGAACGGCAGCAGTGGTTTCCAACCCACCAGCGCCATGGCAACCGCGAAACCCGCGACGGCGATCGACCCATACAGAAGCGCAAACCGCCTGGCGATCCGGAATCGAGGGGACAGATCGAGGCGGTGCCGGTTTCTCCAGTAGAGCTTCGATGGGTGACGCATCAAAAAGGCGGAAACGGTGGCTACGCCGATCGCCAGGCCCGCCCCGGAAGGGGCCAGCGCGAAGCCGAGAAGTACCGGCTCGGCGAG
>CAXMRU010000096.1:0-13611 GCA_964195715.1 Akkermansiaceae bacterium
CGTCACCGGCACACGGAGGGTGTCCCCTGCGGTCACGTCGAAGATCCGTCGGCCCATGGTCAATTGAAGAGCCGGCGCGGCTGGCTCACGACCGCCCCGGCAGCCGTCGATGGCCGACAGGATGGCGGCGTCCGCACCCAGGGCCTGAAAATCGGTGCGATCGCGCTGCGTCGGAGTGAACGACAGGCAGCTCTGCCGGATGATGCCCGCCACCTCGGCCTTCGTATAGGTGGTGCCGGTGAGCAGTCGGATAATGTCGCTCTTCTGAAGCGGCTCCGCCTCCTGTCCGATGGCCGGCGGCGCGGAAACGAGCACGGCCAGGAGGACGAAGGCGGATATCGAGAATCGTCGCATGAAATGGATCCTCATTCGGGACGTGGACACGACGAGGTGTCGAAGTGCTGGTTCAGCTGGTTCATGTCCTCCACGAGGCGCTCGTAGTCCGCCGTGAGCGTCTCGTCCGCCGTGTCGCCCAGACCGGCGTAGGCTCCGGCCATCGAAATGAACGCGTTGTCCGCGGTGGCGTATCCGCCGGCCAGGAGCTCACAGCCGATGCGCCCCAGATCGAAATCCTGCCGACGCTCCTCGTAACCGAGCATGGCTTCCTCCAGATCAGTCGACGCCTGGAGGAACCGCTCCACTTCCGGCGGACGCCGAGGAGGTCGCTCCACGGGCACGGCCGTGACTGGCGGCGCATCACCGCCGGACCGGAACAACCGCAGTCCACCCACATAGCCCCCGAGCGACACCGCCACGATCGCCAGCAACCACACGATGGTCTTACGCCGGACCGGAAGTCTCGGATACAGCCTCTCGGAACGGTTGTCAGGAAGCACGAGTGTCATGGACGAGGCGAACGAATCACCGGCGGCGGGCACGGCAATGACCGGCGGAGTCTCCCTTGCCTCCCGCAGGTCCGCGTCGTCCGGCACGGGCTGGACTTCGCGATCGGGCAGGTAATTCTTCCACTTCAGCGCGCTCGCCAGCGGTTCCGAGACCGGAATATCCTCGACAGACAGGAGCTCGCGGAACGGCGCGGGCTCGGCCTCCTCCCCGGCCTGCGCGGCAGCAGGGCGGAAGACGGCCCCCATGGGCCGAGCCGGGTCCGGGACGGTCAGCACACAGCACTGCCACGGCTCGCCGAAGTAGCGCTCGTTCATCTCGCGGTCACCCTCTGACAGGATGAGTCCGAGAAGATAATGACTGTGATACCAACCGATCAGCACACCGCCGTGCTCGCGAAAAGCGACCTGCGAGTCGGCCCAGGCTGTGAGCAGGAAAGGATCCGGGGCATCCTCGGAAACGAGCTCATCGCTCGGAACGGCGAGGTCGGCCACCGCGTAATGCACTCCCGTATCCGGACAGCGATACAGGTGTCCCAGAAGAAACCCGAAGTGAGAGTCCCTCCCGTCCGTCGACGACTGCACTTCGATATCGCGCACCACGGAGCGCGCGAGGAAGAGCTCGTAGGGCCCCGAGGCCGCCGGCCCGCCGGGATCCCCCGGATCCCTGCTGGGCGTCCAGAGCACGGAGCGATCCACGGGTAGCGTCGCCCGATGGTGGAGGGCAGTCCCGTCGCCTCCGCCTGGACCACGCCCGGCGTGTCGCAGCGGCGTGTCGCTCGTGCCCACCCCGTCAGTCATTCGCCCCCTCTCAATACAACGCTATCAGGTCCAGAACCGGCACTCCCATGAGAGCCGATCGGCCGGTCCGGACCCGGCCGAGCACGTCGATCATCTGAAGCGGGCGCAGGCCTTCGACCTCTTCCAGGAGCTCGGGCGGCACCGCGACGTACACGAAACCCTGCTCGCCCTGTTGTGCGCGGGCGAGGATGAACGGCTCCCCCTCGTAGAAATCCTCGCGCGCGGGCTCGGCGGTTTCGACCGATACGAACTGCAGACGCCAGCGCACCTGGCGTCCCCGGTACTGGGCGGGATTGGCCGAAACGTCCCGCGGGGTGAGCGCGGCCGTCGCCGCAACCGAATCCGCGGGAAGCGTCGACGGTACCCACACCCAGCCCTCCAATTGCACGCGGGCCCAGCTCCCCTCCCTCGCCAGGACCTCGAGGTCCGCCTCCGGCCAAAGCGTAGCCAGCGTGTCACCCGAGGGTGAGACGTGGAGCGAAACGTCGGATCCGGACACCACGATCCGGCCTGGAAGCTCGGCGGGACGCGACGGAATTTCAGTGCCGACCTGGACCGGCGCTGTCACATCGTCCTGGCTCGCCGCAGAGACGGAGGCAGAGCCTTCCGTCTCGACTGTGGATTCCGACCACAGCCACGCGGTTCGCCGCACCCGCGTCCAGTTCCCCTGCCCTTCGACCCGGTCCAGCAGCATGCCCCGGAGCAGCCTGGCGACTCGGCGGGCGTCCCCTTCGGGAGCCTCGCGGAGATTCTCTCCTCCCGGGTTGGAAACGATCAGGTCGAATCCATCCCGGTCGGTCGCGGAGACGGAGGGTGTCCAGATCCACCCCTCGAGCGTAGAGCGGACCCACCGTCCCTGGCGTGACGCCACCTCCAGGATCACGCCCTCGAACACCGTGGCCAGCCGGTTGCTGCTCGTCACCCGGGGCTCCTTACGGAAGTTCTCCTCGGGAACGGAGACCCGCACGGACTGGGCGATCGCCGGACTTGCCACACCGACGACCAGACCGCAAACGAGCATCGACCAGACGGCTTTTCTTCGCAATGACATCCGAACTGGAAATGGGGGGGTTGGGCCTCTACATTGGCCTCCTCGAGTCCCGTCACGATGTCTGGCCCGAATCCGGGTGTCGCATCGTCGGCGGGGCTCCACGTTCATCGGTGTCGAGTATAGAGCACGGTCTGAACAGGTGTCAATGAAATTACTGCTTGAAGTCACGCTTCTACGTAGGGTTGTCCGCTCTCTGGCCGTCCTGCCGCTCGCGCTCGCGGGCCTGGCTCTTCAACCCGCGACGGCGCGCGCGCAGGAAGCGAGCATCGACACGCCGTATCGCTGGATCGAACGGGGCCTTCGCCTCGGTCTGGTCGGCGGGTATATCTTGACGGATCGTGGGGACCCGCCCTTCGGGCCGGGTTCATCGCCCTTCATCGCCGCCCGCCTCAGGGCGCGCCTCAGCAGTCCGCTGTCGCTGGAGCTGGGCGTCGGCTACGGAAACAGTGACCAGTGGGTCATCGACCCGCGCCTCGAGGGCGGTCCCGCCGTCGTCGACACGGTGAGCGCCGATTGGCTGATCATCGAGGGTTCGATGCAGATGGCCCTGACAGGATCACGGTCGTACCACCGGCTGCAGCCGTACGTGGTGATCGGAGGGGGAGTGCTCCTGGGTTTGAGCACGGAGACCAGCGACGTTCTTGCAAGTCCGCAACAGCCGTTCGTGTTCGATATCGGGACGTCCCCAATGCTGAACTTCGCCGTTGGCGCCGAGTTCGACGTATCGGGGCGATTGGGGCTCGCGTTCGAGGCGCGCGACAACCTGTGGCGGCTGACAACCCCGGACGGCTGGTTCACCCTGAGGGTGCTCGAGAATCTCCTGGACTCCGGCTCCCCGGCTCCCAGCGATAAGAAGTGGACTCACAATTTCGAGCTCACCGCCGGCCTGTACTACTATTTCTGAAGCGTCGGGAGACACCGTGACCGGTGGGGCGGCGGAGCGATCCAACGGAATCCTGGCTCCTGAAGCGCTAGTCCGCTTCACCATGAACGACGCCGTGACCGTCGTCTGGAGCTGCACTCCCGACAATCTCCGTCCCCTCGCTGTGGGCTGGCTGGTGTCCGAGGGCTTCGTCCACTCATCGGGGCAGATTCGAGACGTGACCGTGCACCCGGGCGCGAGGGATTTCGCCGCCGACGTCGCAGTCCGGTTGGACGACCCGACGTTCCTCCGTGTGAGCAGCGTGCTCGGTGGCCCTGCCTCTACCACCATGCAACAGGCGGCCGTCTCGACGCCATTCGACCGCTTTCCCACCCGCCGAACATCCGATTTCGCAAAAATCAGAGACATGCTGAGCGATCGCGACCGTGTGGCTGCCTGGTTCCGGGACATGTTCGACCGCGCGTCGCTGCGAACGGCCGTGGGCGGCGTCCACACGGGTGGACTCGCGATCGGTGGAGAACTGCGCTCGGTCGTCGAGGACGTCAGCCGACACCACGTCGTGGACCGCCTGGTGGGCACGGCCTTCCTGGCAGGCGTGTCTCCGGGGGAGGTGATCCTGCTCGTCAGCTCGCGCATCTCGGGCGCGATGGCGGCGAAGGCGTGCCGCGCTGGCGTGGGCGCGCTCGTGTCCCGCTCGATCCCATCTGCGCTGGCCGCCTCCGTGGCTCGCAGGTGCGGGCTGATCATGGTCGGCCGAGCGAGACGTGAGAGTCCGCAGTACCATTGGCCCGACGACGAGACGGCTGGCGAGTGAAAGCCATGCGATCTGACGTTCTCGGCGTGGTGCTCGCAGGCGGACAGAGCCTCAGGTACGGCTCAGACAAGGCGTTCGCGACGCTCGGTGGAGTTTCCCTCGTGCGGCGCTCGGCGCGCGCGCTCGAACCCGCGACGGGGCGGGTCGTGCTCGTCGCGAACGAGATCGAGAAGCACGAGGCAGCCGGCTTGCCGATTCGTCCCGATCTCGTCCCGGGAGTCGGGCCCTTGGGCGGCATACACACGGCCGTCGCGTGGGCCCGGGAGGAAGGTCTGCGCGGCGCCATCGTGCTGGCGTGTGACATGCCGTTCGTGCCGCCATCCCTCGTCGGACACCTCGCCGACTGCCTCGATCAGCGAGGCGTCGTTGTGCCGGCCAGCTACGGTCCTCGGGGATTCGAGCCTCTGTGCGCCGCCTACGGGGTGGATGGGCTGCCCGCGATCGAAGCCGCTATCCGGCGGGGCGACCGGGCCGTCGTGTCGTTTTTTTCAGACGTGGACGTCAGGGTCGCGGACCTGAGCACGGTGTCCCGATTCGGCGACCCCGACATGATGTTCTTCAACGTGAACCGGCCGGAGGATCACCTCCGGGCCGAGACGCTGCTCTCCGGTGAAGCCATGGCCGAGGAGCCGGACGGGGCGGCGAATCCGGAGGGAAAATGAGCGCAGGCAGTACGCGGCGACGCGGGAGCGCAATCTGGAAGATGGAGATGTCCATCGGGGCGTTCGCTCTGGTGTGCGTCTCACTCGCATCCCGACCGGCCTTCGGGCAGGAACCGGCCGCAGCGACGGCAACCGCCTATGCGAAGTCGATTGATTCGCCCCCGCAGCTGGCAGCGCGCCTGGACCGCATTCTCGCGGATCCGGCTCTGACGCGGGCCCACGTAGGCCTGGTCGTGCAGGTCGCCGAGACCGGGGAAGTCCTGTACGAGGTACAGGGAGAGAAGCTGTTCGTCCCCGCCAGCAACACGAAGATCGTCACAGCGGCGGTCGCGCTGGATGTGCTCGGCGCGGACTATCGGTGGCTTACCACGCTGGCCGCGGACGGTCCCGTGGTAGACGGTGTGCTGCAGGGCGATCTGTGGATCATCGGGGGCGGGGATCCGTGGCTCACGCGCGAGGACGTGCACTCGTGGCCGGATCTTCTCGCTGGCGCGGGAATTCGACGGATCGCGGGTGACGTCGTCGGCGACGACAGGGCGTTCGAGGGCCCGCAGTGGGGGCAGGGGTGGTACTGGCACGAGATCTATGCCTCGTGGGCTGCCGGCGTTTCAGCTTTGCAGGTGCGGCCCAACACCGTGCGGGCTCGGCTCGTCCCGGCTGAGAGCGTGGGCCTTCCGGCCCTGTTCGAGCTCGAGCAGCCCGGTCCCTCCCTTTCGATCGAAGTCCGGGTGAGAACGGGAGCCCCGGGGTCCGGCGTCCGGTTGAGATACGAGCCGCCCCCCGAGGGCGGTAAGGTCGTCATGGTCGGCTGGATACCGGCCGGCGACACGGTCAAGCTCCACCTCGCCACGCACCACCCGACGCTGTACCTGTTGGCGCACCTGGGGCGAGCGCTTACACAGGCCGGAATCGAAGTCGAGGGCGATCTCCACCGGGCGATTTCCGCCACGCCGCCTGACGATCCCACCTGGTCTCACGTGCTCGTGTCCGATTCCCTGGGCGCAGCCGTATCCGAGATGCTGAAGCCGAGCGACAACCAGATGGCCGAGTCCATCCTGCGCACCGTCGGGCTCGAGATGGCGGGAGAAGGCACTGCCGAAGCGGGTATCGCGATCGGCAGCGACGTGTTGCAGCGCTGGGGAATCGAGCCGGGCGCCATGTCGCTGTCGGACGGCTCCGGTCTATCCCGCTACAACCGGATCGCCCCGAACGCGATGGCGCGTCTCCTGCGCGCGATGTGGCATCACGCTCAGTACGGAGTCTTCCTCGCCGGTATGCCCATCGCCGCGGTGGACGGCACCCTGAGCCAACGTCTCTCCGGAACTCCGGGCGAAAACAACGTGCGGGCCAAGACCGGATCCCTGGCGTCGGCGCGCGCCCTGTCGGGATACCTGACGGACGGCAGTGGAGAAACTCTGGTGTTCTCGCTCATGGTCAACGACTACGACGTGCCCGGTGGCGTGGCCATCGCCCTGGAGGACCTTCTCATCGAGCAGGTCGCGCTATACAGACGACCCGTGGAACCAGGCTGGCCCGCGTATAGGGAGGAGCCGTGAGCGCCGGACCCGCCGCCGGGCGGGAGAGATTTCCGGCCGCCGACTGGCTCGGGTGGCGCGAAGCTCTCGACCAGATCCTGTCCCGGTGTGAGGCGCTGCCGACCGAGAGAGTCGAGGCCGCCGGCGCATTGGGAGCGGCGGTAGCAGAAGACGTGAAGGCGGCCGTGTTTCATCCGCCGTGGGACAACAGCGCCATGGACGGATTTGCGGTACATGACGAGGACGTGCGAGGCGCCACGGCGGACAGCCCCATTACGCTGCCCGTCTCAGACGACATTCCCGCCGGTTGCTTTCCCTCAGGCCCGCTGCCCCGAGGGACGGTGGCGAGGGTCATGACCGGAGCCCCGGTGCCCGAGGGTGCGACGGGAGTCGTGCGCGTCGAGCATACGGATGATAGCCGGAACGGGGAAATCACATTCTTCCAGGATTCCGACGCGAAACGGAACATCCGGCGCCGGGGAGAGGACATCCAGGCCGGTGACACGGTGCTGAGGGCCGGAGATCCTGTGACTCCCGCTGCGATCGGCGTCCTCGCCATGCAGGGGATGCGGAATGTGGTCGTACGCAGACGTCCACGAATTGGCGTGATGTCCAACGGAAACGAGCTCGCCGACTTCGACGAGGTCGCGGAAGTCAGGGCCGGACGTCGCATCATGAACTCCAACGGTCACGCCCTGGCTGCGCAGCTCGTCACCGCCGGCGCCGAGCCCGTGATGCTGGGCATTGCTCGCGACGACGCCGAAGATGTGCGCCGTCGCCTGGAGCGGGCCGCAGATTGTGACGCCGTGATCTCATCGGCGGGCGTAAGCGTCGGAGATCACGATCGGGTCAAGGCCGCGCTGGACGACATGGGCATGCAACGTGTCTTCTGGCGGGTGCGCATCCGGCCTGGCAGCCCGCTGACCTTCGGCCTCCTGGATGGGAGACCTTTCTGGGGCCTGCCGGGAAACCCGGTGTCCGCCATGGTGACCTTCGAGGTTTTTCTGCGCCCGGCAATCCGCAAGATGGCGGGCCACCGGGAACCGGAAGTCCCCAGGATCAGAGCACGGGCAAGAAAGGCGATCTCCTCGTCAGCGGACCTGACCCACTTCTATCGGGTCACCCTGTCGCGGGTCGCCGGAGACCTGCCCGAGGTGGAGCTCACGGGCCCGCAGGGCTCGGGAATCCTGACGTCGATGAGCGCGGCCGACGGACTGCTCGTAGTGCCAGAAGGAGTCTCGGAGATTCCGGCGGGCGCGGTCGTCGATGTGATCCCGATCCCGGGAGACTGGCTGTGACGGAAGACGTCGTCCTGCTGATCGGCACGCGTCGCGGTTTGTTCAGGGCGCAGTCCGATGGAAACCGGGAGGGCTGGACCCTGGAGGGGCCTGAAGTGGCGGGCTACGAGGTGTACCACGCGCTGCTCGACCCGCGCGACCCGGCAACAGGCTACGCGGCGGTGCAGCACGAGGTGTGGGGCGCACAAATGTACCGCACGAGGGATGCCGGGAAGACGTGGCAGCCCCTTGAAGCTCGCCCTTCGTTCCCCGCCGATTCGGGCCGCGATGTGAAGGCGATCTGGCACCTGGCGCCCGGTGGAGTCACAGAGCCCGGCGTCGTGTACGCCGGCGTGGAGCCCGCCGCCCTGTTCGTGAGCCGGGACGAGGCAGAGAGCTGGGAGCGCATCGAGAGTCTCGAGCAGCACCCTTCCGCAGCAGCGTGGCAACCGGCCAAGGGCGGTCTGGCTCTGCACTCGATCCAGGTCGATGCAGAGGACCCTGACAGGATCTTCGCGGCCGTGTCCGCCGGGGGCGCCTACCGATCGTCAGATCGCGGATCAACGTGGATGGCGATCAACCACGGTGTGCGAGCGGACTTCCTACCTGATCCTCGGCCCGAGGCGGGACAGTGCGTGCACAGCCTGCGACTGCACCCGCAATCCACGAATCGCCTGTACCAGCAGAACCACTGCGGGACTTACCGAACGGACGATGCGGGCGAGACGTGGATCGAGATCACGGCAGGACTGCCGAGCGATTTCGGCTATGTGATGGGAATCGATCCGGCTGATCCCGACCGTTGCTGGGTGATTCCCGAGGAGAGCAGCCACCTGCGCGCGGTGTGCGAGGGCCGACTGCGCGTGTACGAGTCAAACGACGGGGGATATTCCTGGACGGCTCGGACACAGGGGCTTCCGCAGGAGCATGCCTGGATCACTGTACTGCGGGAAGCTCTGGCGACGGACGGGCTGCGACCGTGTGGCGTCTACTTCGGTACGTCCACCGGCCACGTATTCGTGAGTCGCGACGGAATCGCATGGCGGGAGATCGCCCGGCACCTTCCCAAGATCCTGTCGGTGGAGGCGACGGTTATCCGGTAGACCCGCTGCACACGACCACGACGTTCGCAGATTGCTGAAGAACTCCGCTCAGGCCGAGGTACCCCCACTCCACTCGATGACGGCGGCGCCACTGGTATAGCCACCTCCGACGGCCGTCAACACGATATTCGCCGTCTCTGGCAACGGACCGTGCACTCCCTTCAAGACCTCATCCAGAGCGATCGGTACGGTCGACCCGGACGAGTTGCCGTAGTTCTCGATCACATCGATCACCCTGCCCTTCGGCAGGCTCAACGCACGTTCGATACCCACCGTGATCCGTTTGTTCGCCTGGTGTGGAATCACGACGTCCACATCTGCCCACGTCACGTCCGTCCGCTCAAGGGCATGCTCCGCCACGTTGATCATTGACTTGATCGCGTTTCGAAGCACGTTTGGACCTCCACCCATGCCCAGCTTGGGTACCGGCTCACCGGGTGCCCGCATGACCTGCCCCATCAGATTCAGATGTTCGGGCGAGTAATCCGCGGCTGTATACGGCGCCGCGAGGACCCGGCCCCGCCCTCCCTCCGGCGTCAGCACGACGGCACCGGCACCGTCTCCGAACAGGACCGCCGTCTTCGGGTCGGAGTAGTCCGTGATCCCCGTCAGGAACTCTCCCGCCACGACGAGCACATTGCGAGCCGATCCCGATGTCACGAACGCGTAGCCGGCGGCCAGCGCGTGAAGGAACCCCGCGCACGCCGCGTTGAGCACGAAGCCGGGTACGTTGGGAATCCCCAGCATGCTACCCACCGTACAAGCGGCGTTCGGCACGATCTCGCGCTCCGTAAGGGACGCCACGAGAAGAAAGTCGAGATCCGAGGGCTCCATTCCGGCGTCGGCCAGGGCCGCGCGGGAGGCCTCCGCACACATCCACTCCGACGACCGATCGACTTCGGGATCCAGAATCCGTCGCCTCTTGATGCCGGTGACCTGCACCGACCATCGATCGAACACCTCGGCGGCCGTGAGCCCGGCCGCCTCGTCGGCGTCGACACCTCGCAGCGACCCGCGCGCCAGGTCGGCGTCGAAGGCCTGGCGGATCGACTCCAACTCGTACAGCTCGAAGTTGTCGACGGACCTCTGCGGAAGGTGTCGGCCCGATCCGGCCACGTACGCCTGGAGTGCGTTGGTCATCAAACTGCTTTCCGCCTCTCGAGAGGTCCACGTCCGGAGCCCATCTCGTTTCCGTCCCGGGCCCTGGCAGAATGCCGGCTGCCGAAAATACGAAATATTCCGGCAGACCTCAATTCGGCCGTGGGAGCAGCCTGCACATTGACGGGCGCGCACGCGCCACCCGGGCGGGTGGCGCAGAGGTCCATGTTACGGTCTCAGCCACCGTCCCGAAGTCGGTGCGGCGGTTCGCTACCCGGCGGAACGGGAGTCGAGCTCGTGGGTCGTTGGCTCGGACTCTGACGAGGCCGGGCCTCGTCGCCCGGCGGCCGTCGATCGCGCTGCATGTACTGTCTCTCGGCACGACGACGGACCGCGTCCACGGCCGTGCGCCAATCGTCACCCTGTCGCATCCGTGTCCGGACGGCGGCCGACAGCCCGAGCATCCGGTCTCCCCGCGCGCCCCGATCCATTGCCGCGTTCACCATCTCGAGCGCGTTCTGCGTCGGCACGCCGGCCTCCGTCAGATCGCTGAGGACAATCAGGGGAACGGCGAGGTCTCGACCGCCACGCTCGCGGGTCGCTATCGAGCGGATCGCGTCCTGGGGGACGCCCCGCCGCAGGGCTTCAGCCGCCGCCGCGACGCTGCTCGACCTCCTCTGAGACCCGAGGAGACCCGAAGCCTCGCGCAGCCGACCCGCATATGCGTCCAGAGCCGTCACTATCCGCTCGGGAGGATAGCCCTTCGCCGCTCCTTCGAAGGCCTTGCGCGCGATCAGGCCTGGCGGCACACCCGCCTCGCGGGCCTCGCGCGCGATCTCCCTGACCCGGGCCGCCTGTTCCGCCGGGAGGACCTCTTCGAGCTTCCGGGCTCCTGGTTGCTGTCCAACGACCGGCTGGACAGCGAACCCCGCAAGCGAGGCTGCGGTCAGCACGATCAAAGGCAATCGCTTCAACGCGGTCATGCCGCATCCAGGTCGGTTTATCATTCCATTCATAGCACACATCCCGAGGGAGGCGGCGCGGAATGCGCCCGTTCCGCTCACATCCAAGACGAGTCCGAGGCTCAAGACGTCACATCCGATGAATCACGCGGCTCGGGCACGAACAACGTCGCGTGTATCCCTCCCCACTCGTCCTCGGCTATCCCGGGAGCCTCCGGCGGCACGTACCACGCGCCGTCGACGAAGAAGCCGAAATGGTGTGGACCCGGCGTCACCGGAAGCTGGACGAGCCACGCGTCCCCCGTCCTGATCATGGGTATCTCCATCCAGTTCGTAAAGTCGCCCGCGCAGGTGACGCGATATGCGTCTGGCGCTCGCAGGCTCAGGGTCAACGTCAGTAGCTCGGCTCCGCCGAGTTCGTACTCCAACTGGGGCACGGTGCCGCCGATTTCGTACTCCATCTCGGGCTTGGGGCCAAAGCGCCCTATCTCCATGCTCATCGTCGCGCCGGCGCTCCCCCCGGGAGGCGAATCCAGGAGAGGATCCGGCCCATACCGGCCTCCTGAAGCCGACAGATTCCACTTCGGTCCCATAAACACCGCCAGGCCTGCCGTCAGAACGAATTCGTCGCCGTCCGGTGAGTCCCACACGGCCCCTTCCACCGAGAAAACGCCTCCGTCGAACGTCGCCTCGAGGCCGAGGCGCCCGACGACGTATGCTCCCTGCGGGCTGTCATAAGCCTCGACGCCAATTCTCGGCGCCACCGGTCCCACCTGCTGGCGGAGCTCCGCGCCTCCTCCCCACGCCCACAGGTCACTTGTCACCGGAAAGCCGACCTGGAACAACCTCCGGCCGAACCGGGTGTCCCTGACGAACGTGTGGATCGTGGTGACCTCCGAGACGCCGATACCGCCGTAGCCGTTCAGGCGCACCGAAGTTCTGTCGCTTCCGAAGCGCAATTCCGGCTCGGCTTGCACGTACGCGGCCCGGTATGGAACGGGAGCTCCAACCGTAAAGACCTCTCCGGATACGGCGACGCCCAGAGCCACCGTCGACGACACGGGTTCGAGCCATCCACCGCCAGCCAGGAGAGAAGCCCAACTGGCGCCTTCCGCCCGTAGAGCCAGTCCTCCGAAACCACCGAGATGGAAATAGCCCCCGGACCCGAACAACCCCGCGAGTCGGAGACCGCCGTTGAGATACCCACTCGGATCTCCGGTTCCGCCCGCGGGAGGGAGGGAGTACGACGCTCCAAGATCGAGGTCGAGACTCGCGTCCTGGGCACGAGCCTGCACTGCGGCCAGCCCCGTTGCCACCAGCGCAAGAAGAACGGATCGGCTCCACCGGTGTCCCGGGACACGCCATCGAAGCGGCACCCGGCGAGCGAGGATATCAGGTTCCGTTGAGGCTCGAGATCGCGACCACCGCATTCCGCTGGCCGAATCCATCGTCCTGATAGCTCACGGCGTTCGGATCCGTGATCCAGTCGGCACCATCGATCACGAACATGTACTGGTGCACGCCCGGCTGCAGGGATACCCGACCGACCCACACGCCGTCTCCGTCCGGATCCTCAAGTTCGACGGTGGGCTGCCAATCATTGAAATCTCCGACCAGGTGCACGGTCTCAGCGGCGGGCACGTCCACGATGAACTGAACGTATACCTGCGGCTCTCCGTTCACATCGTCGTCGGATGGACCGAGAGTGCTGATGACGGCAAACACGAGTGCGGCGGCGGCAAGCGCCGCTGCCGGCGGCACCGGCACCATGCGGGGACGCAGCAGCCACTCGAGCCACCGCGGCCGGGACCGTCGCCCCTTGTCGGCTACCGCAGCAAGAACGCGAGCGTCCAGGCCCATCGGGGCTCCAGCGGGCGCCGTACGCCTGATGTCGTCGAGAAGCACGTCCCACGTAGCGGCTTCCCTGCGCAGTTCGACGGGAAGCTGCTCCAGGGGCAGATCTCCATCCAGATAGTCTTGCAACCGGCTGTCCATGTTCATCTCCCGTACGACTCCAGCAGAACCTGCAACTCTTCGCGCGCCCTGTGTACGCGCATCTTCAACGCCGGAACCGAAACGCTCAGCGCCTCGGCCATTTCCATGTAGGACCAGCCTTCCACGTGCTTCATCACGAACGCCTCTCGCTGTTCCACCCCAAGGCTCTGTAATGCCCGCTCGATCTGGTCCCTCACGGATCCCATCTCGGCTTCGCGTTGAGGATCGTCGGCCGTGGCCGGTAATCCGGGTACATGCTCCAGCGAAACAGTGGCGCGGCGCGACTTGAGGAAGTCCTTGCAGACATTCGCGCCGATGCGAAACAGCCACGCCCCAACGCGTTCCGGATCGCGGCATCTGCCGAGGCTGCGATGTGCCTTGATGAAAGCCGACTGAACGACATCCTCTGCGTCATCCTGACGTCCCGTCATGCGCTCCGCGTGACGAAACAGGAGGTCCTGGTATCGGCGAACCAACTCGCCGAACGCCCGGTCCGAGCCCTGCAATGCTTCGCGAACCAGCTCGGCATCGGTTACCTGTCTGATTTCCAGACCTCGCATCGGGTTCACAAGTATGACGACGAACAGC
>CAXMRU010000097.1:0-7579 GCA_964195715.1 Akkermansiaceae bacterium
GGGCCTGTACTGGGTGCTTACCCACGAGTTCGGGCACGAGTGGTATCCCATGATCGTGAACACCAACGAGCGCCTGCACCCGTGGATGGACGAGGGGTTCAACACGTTCATCGACATCGAGTCCGTGGAGGTGTACTTCGAAGGCGAGCCGTACGCTGACGCGATCTCCGTACAGCCACTCGAGATGTGGGCGGACCACTCGATCCCGGGCGCGGAGCAGGCGATGGCCCTGTCGCCGGACCAGCAGCACGACCTGTTCTGGGCCGCGTATTTCAAGCCGGCGCTCATGCTGCACACGCTGCAGTACGAGATTTTGGGCAAGGAACGGTTCGACCGGGCGTTCTCCGACTACACGCACGCCTGGGCCTTCAAGCACCCCACTCCCGCCGACTTCTTCCGCTTCATGGAAGATGCCTCGGGTATGGACCTCGACTGGTTCTGGCGGGGATGGGTCTACTCGACGGCCCGGCTCGACCAGGCGATCGACGGAGTAGAGACAACCGATGACGGCGTGACTGAGATCCGACTCGAAAGCCGGGGCGACATGGTGATGCCGGCCGAGCTCAGGATCGAGTATGGGGACGGCACCTCACAAACCCTCAAGCTGCCGGTCGAGATGTGGAAGCTCGGACCGGAGTACACTTACCGGGTGCCGGCGGGCCGCGAAGTGACAGGCGCTCAGCTGGATCCGCGGGAAGTGTACCCGGACGATGACCGCGCCAATAACGCCTGGAGTCGGTAGGCGGCCCGAACCACGGATGCCTGCCTCTGCCGGACGGAAAGTTTTGAAAAACTTGACTGTCGACAGCAGGGGTGCACATGTGGGCTCGCGCTCGCGGAATCGGCCGATCTGGTGCGGATATTCGCGGCGGGAGCCCACCGGCTCAACGCACGATTTTCACACACAATCCACAGTGAGAGGCGAGTTTTCTACATTTCCTGTATCGTGCTATCGTACTGTCACTTAACCTGTAGCAACGTGGACTTTCCACACACTTCTCGACTTGCTTCACGGGGTCGCGAAGTGTAGTGTTTGGTCACCGTAGATCCTGAGGCTGTCTGGACGCTCGCCTCGCAATGGAGATGGACGGAATCCCGATTCTCGCGATTCAGTAAATGTTGGACTTTCAGCTACAGGTGCGCTCCGATGTCAGATACCCGAGCGGTCGAATTGGTGCTCCGGCTCCCGCATGAGATCGCCGACTCCGTGGAGGAGGTGCGCGACAGGGACCCCGAGTACCTCAATCGCGTGATCCGGTACGGGCTGGTGCGCCGCGCGGTGTATCGTGAACTGCAGCGATCGGATGCCGTCACCCTCCCCATAACACACTCCTGAGGTCGGCCTCTGCACGCCGGGGACCGCTTGACGCTCCCACCGCCCCGCGCTACATCCGAGACAGATTGCTGAACAACCCTGTCAGGGGCCGCAAGGGCACGTTGACGTCTCAAGAGTGAGCCGGGGGCGACACCGAACGTGGGTCATAATTCCGGCGAAGATCGACTCGGCATCTCGGAAGGTGCGCGGCAGCGCGCCGAGGTGGACCCCATCCTTCGGGCAAAGTACCTGGACTACTGCTCGGCCCGAATCTCTGAAGTCTTCCTCTCGCTCACGGACGAGCACACGTACCAGTTGATGGAAGAAGCGGCACGCGAAGCTGACCTCTCCACCGGCGCGCTCGGCTTCCAGGCCATGATGCAGCTCGTGACCCGCAAGCTGCAGAAGAGCGTTCCCTTGCCGGACCTCGAAACGTGGATCGAGGAGTATACCCAGGCGCCCGAGCGCTACGACCCATATCTGCTCGGGCTGTGGGAGTCGGACGTGCAGGACGAGCCCGGTCAGCAGGGAGACGAACGGTGAACGAGTCTGGAAAACGAAACGGCGACCCACCTCAGCTCCAGATCTGGGACGCAGCAACACGTGAATTCGAGATCGGCACCCTCCACGACCATGAGGAAACCTGGAGTCTCGTCGTGATCGCAGAGCGATCCGCGGCGGACCTGTGCCGGGGTCGGATCTCGTTCCGGCGGGGCGAAGAAAGGTACGACACGGACGCGATCCTCCTCGAGGAAACGGAAGAAGATCTCGTACGGAGGGCTGCAGAACTGCCGGCGTCCACGCTGCGCCAGTTCCTCACGGCCCTGCTCGCGGACTGAGCAATTGGCAGAAGAACGAATCCTCGTCGTCGGGGGCGTGCGGCTCGACCGGGGTTTCCATCGCGCCTGCTCCGACGGCGAGGATATGAACCTCACGCCGCTCGAGTACCGGCTGCTGGAGGTCTTCCTGGAGCGGCGCGGCCAGGTACAGACGCGGCGGCAGCTTCTGCAGGCCGCATGGAACACGGAAGCCCAGATAGAGACCCGGACTGTGGATATGCACGTCGCCAGGCTGCGAGCCAAGCTCGGCGGCGCGGGAGACATGCTGGAGACGGTCCGCGGAGTGGGATACCGGTTCCGCGGACCAGAGTAGCACCCTGTATGCGTCCGTCCACCCGCACTACGTTTCTGATCCTCGGCACTCTCGCGATGCGACTCGCCGTCGGCGAGCCGTTGCAGGCGCAGGAGAGCGATGAGGTCCAGTTCAAGACCAGCGCACTGGAGTTGACGTTCAACGGGCGAATTCAGATTCAGGCGAGCACCAGCTCGTGCAGCGAATTCCCGATTCCCAACGACTCGGCGTGTAACGGGCAGGTGCCGTCGTCAGACCTGTTCCTGCGACGCGTTCGATTGACGGTGAGCGGCAAGATCAACGACATGATCGACTTCCGGATCCAGCCGGATTACAACAAGATCGACGAGGTCGGCCTCAAGGACGCGTGGGGTCGCTTCAAGTTCAGCAAGGCGTTCCGGCTGAAGGCGGGCCACTTCAAACGCCCGTTCGACGGGTTCGTGCTCGTCTCGTCCACGAAGACGCTGACCGTGGAGAGGGAGCTCGCGATCCGGGGGCTGGAGACGGTCATCGCGCCCTCGCTGACCGGCTTCACGACCCTGTTCGACCTGTCGGATCGAGACATCGGCGTCGAGCTGAACGGCTCCACGAACAACGGCCTGTTCACCTACTGGGTCGGTGGATTCACGGGGAACTCGGAACTCAAGTTCCAGGACTCGAACTCCTCGAAACAGTTCGTGGGCCGTGGACAGTTGCGGTTCGACGCTGGGCCGAAGAAGCTCAAATTCGCGGCGGCAGCTGCAGCGATGGACGCTTCCTATGAATCCATCGCCGAGGGCATCAAGTCGAAGTACTACTACGATTACGAGCTGTTCGCCGAGTGGGGCGACTTCGGCGACGGCCCGCACGCGCAGCTGGGGTTCGTATTCGGGGACAATCCACTACGGAACAAAGCCAACGAGCCGATCGACCTCGAAGCGGGGGACGATTTCTCCAACATGTCCACCTGGCAGGCCATCGTGTCCTGGAAGTTCTCCGTGGGCTCGGGTGACATGGCCCTCGAACCGATCTTCAGGGTCACGTGGGCGGACGGGAACACCGATTTCGATAACAACGAAGTGTGGGGCTTCACGCCGGGGCTGCAGATCTTCTTCTACAGGAGGAACAAGCTGGCCCTCAACTGGGACTTTGCGAATCCGACGAGCGACACGCTCCGCTCGGAGAACTCGTTCAAGGCCAGACTCCAGTTCCATTTCTGAAAGACCCGTGATCGGTCTTGAGGGCGGTCCCCTGATGCGCGAAGGCCCGATCGGTGTCGATCGGGCCTTTTCATGTCTGATCCTGTTGCGCGAGGCAGATCCCGCCCTAGAACGACACCTGCAGGTTGAGCAGAAACTGATTGTCCGCCAGCGCCGGCCCCGTATTGGTGTGATCGATCGCATGCGACACACCCACCAGGCTGTTGTCGAGGCCGATCGCGTATTGCAGACCCATCTTCGCGTGGAAGCCCGGGTTCAGGTTGAATCCGAATACCAGGAACTGTGTTCGATCCGCATCGGTCCCGAGCCCTGCCGCCGTCTCGAATGAGTCGTAGCGCGCCAGGAGGTCGAACGCTCCCCACAGACTGTAGCCACCCTGTAAGTACCAGGCGTCCGAGGACAACTTTTCGGCGTTTCCGCTCGGATCGTACTCCGCCCGCGCGTACTCGCCGGCAAACGACCATGTGCGATATCGCAGCCCTACGTCGGCGCTCCACGCGAGCCGGTCGCCGGTGAACTCCGTGTAGCCAGGGATTCCCGCCCCGGTTCCCTCTTCATCGCCGGCGGGCCGACTCACGGGTAACACGAGGTTCGCGCTGTCGCTTGCAAACGCGACGTCCACACCAAACTCGTAGACGAAGTCCTCGAAGAACTCCACCTCGCCGGCCGAGTTGTACTCTACCCGTCCCGCGAACAGGAACCGCCGATCGTCGTTTCCGAACGTGGCGCCCTCGCCATTGTACAGGCCTCCCCGGTACTTAAGGCGCTCCTCCAGGGCCACGCCTCGGAGGGCCGCACCTACCTGTCGTCCGGGGGCGATGGCCAGCGAGCCCTGCGACCGCTCGACGAGGGGAATCAGGTCCTTGGACCGCATGGCCTCGCGACCGAAGCCCGACATCAGGAGACCGGCATCGATGCGCAGTGCCTCGCCGCTGAGCGGCACGGACAGCAGGACGTCGAGAAGTCGCACCGCGTCGATCTCGAACTGGTACTCCGCCCGCAGCGCATAGTCGAACACGATGCCGACCTTCCCGGACAGACCGAGTCGGGCGTCGTAGATCTCGAATCCGCTGACGCCGTCGTACCGGGAAGACTCGAGTCTGAGACCCGTCCGAAGCAGTCCGTCCAGCTCGAACTCAGGTAGCTCCTGCGCAACTGCCCCGGTCGGGACCCCGGCGCCCAGCAGAGCCAATCCGAAGGCCGCGAGCAGACTCGTGCGAAGCGGGTACAACGTCATATGTCCACCGTCCCTGTTATTCTCGATTTGGCGGGTTCGTGTCGGCGGCAGCAAGTTCGGGAAACAACCGCTTCCAACCGCCCAGCCCCACCGCGGCGTTGATCCAGAAGTGCGCTACGATGGAGGGAAACAGACTTCCCGTCCAGATCACCGGGATCACAAGCAGCGCCCCGAGCAGCGAGGCCCGCAGCATACCGATCGTCTTCTGATACCCGTGTGCGACGCCAAATGACACGCTCGTCAGAACCGCGGCGACCCAAACACCGCCGAGCGCTTCGGCGAACACGTGGTACATGAAGCCGCGATACAGGTACTCTTCACCGAGAGCCGCGATCGCCGCTACCAGCAGGAACGCTCTCTGCTCGCGACCGGTACGGGGCATAAGGACGAACGACAGGCGGCTCTCCGGCAGGCCCAGGACCTGGCCGAGCCGCACGACGAGCCACACTACGGCCAGCCCCGCCCCCGCCACGCCGGCAGCCCACACGAAGGCGGATCCCGCGGAATCTACCTTCCAACCGACCGCTGCCGGCGGTATGTCCTGCCAGGCAGAAATCCCGAACGCGGCCGCGGAAAGTACGCCGATCGAAACTGCGGCCGAAAAATAGACGGCCGACCGGGCCGCCGTCACCTCGGCCACGTGCTCCTCGCGCAGCCCCGTTCGAAACGCGAGCAGCGGCAAGCCGAGCGCCAGGGCGATCGCGAATCCGAGTGCGACCGGGGTGAAGGTCAATCCAGCTCCTCGCACGGGTAATTGGCAGCGGGGAAGCACCTCCCGGGCCATACCATACGGCCCCCGCGGTCGCCGGGAAACGGCTTGCGGATTGACACCGGCGTCCGTGAACCTGACGTTCCACTCCCGACTTTCTGACCACACGCCGTGGGCACGCAGCCATGCATGTCGAAATCGCCGTAGCCCAATTCCGCCCCGTCAAGGGAGACGCGGCAGCAAGCCTGGACCGGATCGAGGAGTCGTTGGCTCAAATCCTGGCCGAGGGCCCGGTCCCGGACGTCATCGTTTTTCCGGAGACTGCGCTCACCGGCTACTTCCTCGAAGGCGGCGTGCGTGAGCACGCGGTGCCGGCGATGCGACTCGCGTCCGACCTGGCCGAACGGTTTGCCCGAGCGGGCGGTGGGGACCGCCCGCTCGACGTCGTGCTCGGGTTCTACGAGGTGTGGGGACACCGCCTGTACAACTCTGCCATGTACGTCGAGCTGGGGGCGGGCGAGCCGCGGATCATCCACGTGCACCGAAAGGTGTTTCTGCCCACCTACGGCGTGTTTCAGGAGGAGAGGTTCGTCGAGGCCGGGCACGGGGTTCGGGCCTTCGATACGAGATGGGGCCGGGCGGCGATGCTGATCTGCGAAGACCTGTTCCACTCGATCTCAGCCACGCTCGCCGCCCTCGACGGAGCCCAGCTCCTGCTCGTTCCCAGCGCATCACCTGCCCGGGGCGCCGAGCCCGGGAGCGGTATCCCGTCCAACCTGGCGCGCTGGCGTCGCCTCGCGCAGGGCGCCGCAGAAGAACACGGCGTCGGTGTCGCCGTGTCGCAGCTCACCGGCTTCGAGGGCGGGAAAGGCTTCGCTGGAGACTCGCTGGTCTTCGGCCCTCGCGGACGACTGCTGGCACATGGGCCCCTGTGGGACGAGGCGGTCATCCGGGCCGGACTGGACCTGGAGGAACTGACGGCGGCACGCACGGACCAGCCGCTGCTCGCCGACCTCGAGCGAGCCCTGCCCCGCCTCCTGCAGAGTCGGCACCTTCCGCCGGACGAGGGTGGCTTCGCAGCGGCGCGTCCCGAGGCGAGCACAGCATCGGAGGAAGAAGGAGACTGGGCAGGAAGATTGCCACGATCTGGGATGTCCAGCGCGCTGGACCCCACGTTAATCGACATCGACGCCGAGCTCGTCACCGAATGGCTCGTACGATTCCTGCGCGACGAGATGATGGAGCGCCGCGGATTCGAACGTGCGGTGGTCGGTCTGTCCGGCGGTGTGGACTCGGCGCTCACCGCGGCGCTTTGCGCTCGCGCCCTGGGCCCGGAGAACGTGTGCGGGTTCCTGATGCCCTACCGCACCTCCAGTCCGGAGAGCGCCGCCCATGCGATGCTCGTGGCCGAGAGCCTGGGAATCGGCACGCGAACCGTTGACATCAGCGACGCGGTGGATGGTTACCTCGAGAAACACGAGCCCGACGCTGACCCGACGCGGCGCGGCAACGTGATGGCCCGCATGCGCATGATCGTCTTGTTCGACCAGTCGGCCCGCCTGCACGCACTCCCGATCGGCACGGGCAACAAGTCGGAGCGCCTGCTCGGCTACTTCACGTGGCACGCGGACGATTCCCCACCGATCAACCCGCTGGGGGATTTGTACAAGACCCAGGTGTGGACGCTGGCGCGCCACCTGGCGCTGCCGGCGGAGGTGGTGGAGAAGCCGGCAACGGCCGACCTGATCCACGGGCAGACCGACGAGGACGACCTGGGCGTCTCGTATCCCGAAGCCGACCTGATCCTGCACCACCTGCTGAACGGGCGATCGCCCGCCTGGCTGGTCGAAGCCGGATTCGATCCGGCCGGGGTCGACATCGTATTCCGGCGGCTCGAGGGCACGCACTGGAAGCGAAACCTGCCGACGGTGGCGATGCTGTCGGGAACGACGATCGGGGAATGGTACCTGCGGCCGGTGGACTACTGA
>CAXMRU010000098.1:0-9928 GCA_964195715.1 Akkermansiaceae bacterium
AACTAATAAGCGACTGTACCCCAAACTGTGCCCCGACTATCGGTACTTAGAGGGACTCAGGAGGACTTAGAAGGAAAGCCCTCTGAACTAAGTCCGATTGAGAAGGACTCTTAGGGACTTACACGGACTCACACGGACAACCCGATTCGGTCTTGAAGCCGGCGTCCAGGCGTACTGGCGACGGAATGGCAACGTTTTGGCAACGGCTGCGCGCAGATGAGCGCAACGGGACGCCGACAGGCGCGGACGGGGCAGGGGCGATAGCTTGATTTCGTAAGGGTTCGCGGCCATACGCGGTCAGCCGCAGAGGGTTACAGATACCTCAAAATCCGGTGGGAGCAATCCCTTGAGGGTTCGAGTCCCTCCTCCGGCATGGTGGTTGAGGGTAGTTCGCAGGCTACGCCTGCTCAACGTGCCTCGCTCCGCGCGGCACAGGTCTCGATCGCTGCGCTCGCGGAATGTCGCAGCTCACGACGCCGCGACGGCGAGTCCCTCCTCCGGAATCGTTGTGAGACAACAACTTACCGATGTATTAGAAGCCCCCGGTCCTGAGGTCCGGGGGCTTTCTGGCAACGTTCTTGCACCGTTTTGCCTCGGACCTGCTCCTTCAGCAGCGGTCGGCTGTGGCTGGCTCACGACAGTTGACAGTTGACAGGCCAACACTCAAGCATGGTAGCAGACTCAATTCCTGCGAAGACGGAGGTATAATTGCTCGCATCGTTCAAAGCCCTGCGGCAGGACGAGTACGGTCAGGACCTCGTCGAGTATGCTCTGCTTCTGGCGCTGGTCGCGATTATCGTGATTGCCGCCGTTGTAGTCTTGGGCCCGATCATCGCAACCGTGTTCAACAGCATCAGTAGCAACCTGGGGGCCGGCACCTGAGTCGAAGACCGCCATCATGAGAGGTGCGCTGGGCGGGTCCGGGTGTCTTTGCCAAGGCTCCAATGCCTGCGGCGGCACGCCGGGCGCTTTTGTACCCGGGTGTCGATGAGTTTCCCTGCCCGCGGGTAAACTGTAAGGGAAGGATACTTCGGCAACGCTGGACAAGGAGCGCCCGATGTACCATCCGGGCATGAAAGAGGCTTGGCTTGCGGTTGTGACGCTGATCGTGCTGGGAGTACTGAAGCTCACTGGAACGCTTTGAAGTCTCACGTCGAGCACCAGTGGCATAACACCGGTCCGGCGACACGGACGGGAGCATGTTGTTCAGGGTGTGCTCGAAGAAACATAGCAGGACCGTAGCAGACCACCGGATGCCATGACGCCAAACTCAAGATCTGGTCGGATGCAGTTCCGTGAGAGCTCGAGTCCCTCTCCATAGGCATCGCGACAGGTTCCGCGGCGAGAAGGACAGCGGAGACTCCCTGGAAGGTGTTACTTCCGCAGTGTCTACCTTCACTACGGTTTATGGGAGGGAACATGATGAGGATTGGGGCGACCGTAATCCTGGCAGGGGCGGCGCTGGTCGCTGTCGCGGCGCCGGCAGGTGCCCAGTCGGTTGCCGACTCGGCGGCCGTCGTGGCTACGGCACTCGACTACATCGACGGCTTCTACACGAGCGACGCGGCGCGCATGGAGCGAGCTCTCCATCCAGACCTCGCCAAGCGGATCGTGGGGAATCCGGCCGGTCCGGACAGCCGGCTGCAGAACATGACTGCGGAGCAGCTTGTTCAGGCTACTGCGATGGACGGCGCGGGGAGGATACCCGAGGAGGCCCGACGCGAGGACGTGGAGATTCTGGACATCTACCACAACATGGCCAGCGTGCGGATCGACGCGGGCATGTGGATCGACTATCTGCACGTAGCCAGATGGAACGGTGAGTGGAAGATCGTGAACGTCCTCTGGGAGATGGCGCCGGGCGACTGACCGGCACTCCGATCCGTAAGACGAGCGAGATTCGAGGATCCAAACGGTGGGGCGATGGCGGGATCGCGCATCGCCTCTCGCTCGATCAGATTCAACCCGCGCACTTGCTGCTGGTTCTCACCCGAAGCATTCTATCGCTTCCGCATGCGTGATTGGTCGGAAAGTGGCGAACGAGCCCCGCCCGGGGGTTTGGATTCGCGTGGAATGGATCGGAACCATCTGTGGAGTGAGCCACGTGCCTCATCGACTCGCGGTCGTGTTCCTTCTGCTCATGTTCCTGATGCCCGTGAGCCTTAGAGCCCAGGATCCCCAGGTCTCGCTCGGTGTTCTCGCGGGGGGTGCCGTCGCGGATCAGGCGGGCGAAGATGCATTTACTCCCCACGATCGCTTCGGCTTCATCGGAGGAGTCTCCCTTGCGCTCAGGCTCTACGGGCGCTGGTCCGTCCAGCTGGACGGTCTGTATGTCCAGAAGGGTGGGAGGGAGAACAATGACAACGACCCCGGTGACCTGGACGACGAGCTCTCCCTGGAATACCTGGAGTTTCCGGTCCTGGTGAAGTTCGCATTGTCCACAGGTGCTACTCGACCGGAGCTCTTCGTCGGGCCCTCCTTCGCTTACGAGCTCAGCTGCAGCTACGATTCGTTCCCCGATGGATCCTCCGACCCTGTCTCCTGTGCTGAAGCGGGCATTCAGACCCGGACTATGGACGTGGGCGTCGCGTTCGGCGCGGACGTGGAGATCCCCCTCGGGTCCGGATACCTGGTTGTCGACGGCAGAGGCATCGTAGGGCTGGGCTCATTCGACGACTCCGATGATGATCTGGATTACAGGAACCGCATCCTTGCCCTCATGGTCGGCTACCGCTTCACCCTGTGATCGGAGTGGCGCCGCATCCCGACTGTCACAAGTGACGTTGACAGAACGGGATCGAGCCCTATCTTTGCGCGAGTTCCTCGTGGCGCCGGGCGTCGTCGGGGAAGTTCGGGAGCCGACGTCGATGTACGAGTCGACGATCGAGGAGTGTCACTTAGCAGGAGCGTAGTATGTCGCGATTGACGGGCACCGTGAAGTGGTTCAACAATGACAAGGGCTTCGGCTTCGTGTCGTTCGACGATGGCGCGCGTGATGCCTTCGTTCACTTCTCGGAGATTCAGAGCGAGGGCTTCAAGACCCTGGACGAGGGCGACGTTGTCGAGTTCGACCTTGCCGAGGAGGGACGCGGCCCCAAGGCGAAGAACGTGGTGAAGGTCGACTGAAGCTCGACGCTAAGACCGGTTCTTGAAGGGGGGCGCTCTGAGGGCGCCCCCCTTTTTTTCATCGAACCAGAATCCCGGGTACTTCGGCCAGATCGCCAGTGCCCGGTGCGGCCGGCAGACCGAGGGCCGCCATCAGCAACACGTAGACGTGGGTGTTGCTGAAGGCAGGAACCCGAACCCCGTTGCGGAAAGCAGGTCCCGCTGCCACGAACAACCCCTGCATCCCCTTGGCCGCGTTGTCGAACCCGTGATTCCCACCGTCGGCCCGATCGGGGCGCTCGTCGAAATACGGATGGTTGGTGATCGTCCACCCTGGGGCTGCGAGGCCGAGAATCGGGGGAGTTCGTCTGTGGCTTCCGTACTCGAGCCGGTCGGGGATCTCGTCGCGCCGGTAGATGGCCAATTGAGGGTGGGCATCGTGGAGTGCCTCGTATACGTCCTCCATGTCTTCCTCAGCGGGCCACAGAGCCAGCACGGGATTCCAGTCCACGGGATTCGCGACGGCGAGGTCCACGTAGTCGTCCATGAACACGACCCTCTTCCGACTCGTTGGGATCATTCCATGGTCGGAGACGACTACCACGTTGGTCCGCTCGAGAAGATCGCGGGTCTCCAGACCTGCGATCAGGAGTCCGACGGCATCATCCACACTCGCAATGGCGGTGAGGATCTCATCGGAAACGGGACCTGCAGCGTGGCCGACGTCATCGGTCTCCGCAAAGTAAAGCGTGCAGAACACGGGACGATCTGCCTCAGGAAGGTCCAGCAGGTCGAGCACCCACTGCACCCGCGCGACATGCGACATCCGGCCATCGTACGGCAGCCAGTGGGTGGGCCGTATGCCGTCGATCTCGGCTTCCGACCCGGGCCAGAAGAGCGGAGCGGTAGTATGGCCGTGCCGCTCGGCCGTCACCCAGACTGGCTCCCCCTCCCACCAGCGACCGTCCTGCACTTCGTCCCGATCGGACAGAGAGAATCGGGCGTCGAAGACGGGGTCGTACATCGTGTTCGCCACGATGCCGTGCCTGTCGGGCACGAGGCCCGTGACGAGAGTGTAGTGGTTCGGGAACGTCTTCGTCGGGAAAGACGGTATCAGTCCCTCGGAACGCACGCCGCGGCCGGCGAGTTCGTCCAGGTTAGGAGTGACGTCCCGGTCGAGATAATCCCAGCGGAACCCATCCAGTGAAACGAGGATCACCGTGTTCGGTCTGGCCACCGGTCCGCTCGGTCCTGGCGGGGCCTCATCGGACGTGCAGGCCAGCGCGACAGCCAACAAGAAACATAGAGAAAGCAACGGGGCGGCCGACCGTTCGCGGCGTCCTCGAGCAGGCGAGGTGAACCCTGAAGTGATATGGTTCATCGTGTCGTTCCTGTATGTCGTTCGGAAGCAGAAAGCGAAGACGATGAAGCATATTACGATCGGTCATGGCACGAAGCGATCCCTTGTCGTCGGGGTCGCGGTCGCGGCCGGAATCGCCCTCCATGGTTGTTCTCCCGAATCGGACTCGGGGCGCCTCAAGGTCGCTGTCACGGTCACACCTCTCGCCGGTTTCATAGATGCCATCGCCCCGGAGATCGCGGAGGTCACGGTCATGATTCCATCGGGAGCCAATCCCGTGACTCACGAGCCGTCCCTGTCACAGATGCGCGCGGCCGCAACGGCGGACATCTACGTCTCGGTCGGCCACTCTGCGTTCACCTGGGAGGACACATGGCTCAGAGGGCTCTTGGGTGGAGGCACCGTCTCAGTGGTCACGGCCAGCGCCACTTGTGCGACGAACCCGGAGGACCCTCACGTGTGGCTCTCCCTGTCGTGCGCCCGGGCCACGGCGCAGGCCATAGCCAGTGCCGTCACGGCAGCCCGGCCCGCGGAGCGAGAGGCCGTTGAGGAGTCCCTCGGGAGCTTCCTCCTGACCGTGGACAGTCTGGCGAGCGAGGCCGGCAGACGGCTCGATCCCCACCGGGGGGGTGCCTTCGTCGTCCTGCATCCGGCGTGGGGCTACCTGGCGGACGATCATGGATTGGAGCAGATCTCCATCCTGGAGCACGGAAGCGGAGATGCAGGACCCGCTGAGCTGGCCGCGATCGTGGATCTCGCCAGCGAGCGAGGTTTGTCCGACGTCATTATCCAGCCCCAGTTCGCCGCGAATCCGGCGGTTCTCGTAGCATCAGAGCTCGGTGGCCGGACGATCACGCTGGACCCACTCAGACGGGACTGGGCTTCGGGGTTCCGTGAAGCGATTGTTGTTCTCGAAGGGCAGGTGGAGCGATGAGCATACCGGCCGTCCTCATGCGGGACGTCAGCTACCGGTACCGGGAAGCTGCAGTGCTCGAATCGGTCGACCTGCTGCTGAACGAGGGCGATTTTCTTGGAATCATAGGTCCGAACGCCGGCGGCAAAACGACCCTTCTCAAGATC
The DNA here is from genome assembly GCA_964195715.1 of Akkermansiaceae bacterium. Classification (GTDB taxonomy): domain Bacteria; phylum Gemmatimonadota; class Gemmatimonadetes; order Palauibacterales; family Palauibacteraceae; genus Benthicola. The sequence continues at coordinate 5,546 of CAXMRU010000098.1, forward strand.
ATCCTTGGACTTCTCGAGCCCGACCGGGGCAGTGTCGAAGTATTCGGCCGGTCGCCACGAGAGGCGCGAGGCACGATCGGCTACGTGCCTCAGTACGCTCGCTTCGATTCCAGATTTCCCATTGACGTCCTGGACATGGTTCGCATGGGCCGACTTGGGCGCGGCCGCCGGGAGGGAGCCCGGAAAGCCCGGGAAGCGGCGCTCGCGGCGTTGGAGCATGTAGACCTGGTCGACCAGGCTTGCGAACAGATCGGCCGGCTATCGGGTGGACAGCTTCAGCGCGTGCTTATCGCGCGGGCTCTTGCCTCGGAGCCGCGTATCCTTTTGCTGGACGAACCGACGGCGAGCGTGGACACGCGGATCGGGCAGTCTGTGTACGGTCTTCTCGAGCGCCTGTCCGACACCCTGACGGTCGTGCTGGTGTCACACGACATCGGAGTGATCTCGCGCTACGTCAAGACGATCGCGTGCCTGAACGTGCGACTCCACTACCACCACTCGCGTGAGCTGACGCCGGGAATGGTCGAGGCGGCGTATGGCTGTCCCGTTGACCTGGTGGCCCACGGTCATCCGCACAGGGTGCTCCCGTCCCATCCCGTGGAGGGTGCATGATGCTGGGCGCCCTCGAGTACGAATTCTTCCAGCGTGCCCTGGCGGCCGGGTTGCTCGCTTCGGTGGCTTGCGGAATCGTCGGGACGTTCGTCGTAGTACGGCGCATGGCCTCGATCTCCGGAGGCCTGGCACACGCGGCGTTCGGCGGAATCGGTCTCGGTTACCTGGCCGGGTTTCCACCGATGCTGGGCGCCCTCGTCTTCGGTCTCCTGTCCGCACTGGGCATCGGTGTGGCTGAGTTGCGCTTCCGGCAGGGTCTCGACACGCTGATTGCCATGGTCTGGGCCGTGGGGATGGCCCTCGGCATCATATTCGCTTCTCTGGCTCCCGGTCCGACTCCCGATCTTCTGAGCTATCTGTTCGGCAATATCCTCTTCGTTCCGCCCGTGTATCTGTGGTTCACGGCCGGACTCGATCTGCTACTGCTCCTCGTCGTGGGTCTCCGTTTCCGGGAGCTGCAGGCGGTGGCGTTCGACGAGGAGTTCAGCTGGGTCGCTGGCGTTCCCGTGGCAGGTCTTTTCCTGTTGCTGCTCGGGCTGACCGCATTGACGGTCGTCGTACTGATCCGGGTCGTGGGTGTGATCCTCGCGATAGCTCTTCTCACGATACCGGCGGCGATCGCGCGACACTGGGCCCACCGGCTGGACCGGATGATGGTCCTGGCATCCGTGATCGGGGCGGTCTGCATCACGGCCGGCCTTTTCTTGTCGTATGGCCTGTCGATCGGTGTCGGTTTCGACATTCCCACGGGCCCGTTCATCATCCTGCTCGCCGCAGCGATGTATGGAGTGTCTGCTCTCCTGAGTTTCGGCGCACGGCGGCGGAACCGGATTTGACCTTCGTCGTAGCGTCCTGCCGGCTCGGGCGCGTCGACGCTCTCGGACACTGCCAGACTCCTGAGACGGTACACTGGACGATGCCCCACGGATTGCTGAAACTTTCGCTGCCCTCCACACCGTAGGAGGAGGCGTGCCCGGACCTGCCGGTCGACGATGGATTGCGTGCGTCCGGCGACCCTCGCTTGACGCCATGCCGGCTGTGGGTAGGAGCCCTCGGCCGAACGGCCGTCGGGCAGCACGGAGAGATCCATGAAGATGCGAACGAAAGTGGGGATCGGAGTTGGCGTACTGGTCCTCGTTGCCGGGACGGTGGCAACGGTGTTGCTCCGCGGCGGCGGCGGAGACGAGGGCCCGACGACGGTCGAGGTGGTCCGCGGCTCCATCCTTCAGAAGGCTCTGGCGATCGGCAACATCGAGCCTGACGTGGAAATCAGTGTCAAGTCGCAGATCTCAGGCGTCGTGCGGGAGATGTTCGTGGATGCGGGCGACTTCGTATCAGCCGGAGCGAGGCTCCTCGAGGTCAAGCCGAATCCGACGCCGATCGAGCTCGCGGAATCCAATCGACAGGTCGAGCTCCGGGAGATGGAGCTCGAGAACATGCGGCGCGACCTGCAGAGGAAGCAGGAACTGAGAGCGCGCGACTTCATCACGCAGGAGGAGCTCGAGCTATCGGAGAGGCAGTACGAGCGGGCGAGAGTGCAGGCTCAGATGGCCCGGGAACGAGTGGCTCTTCTCGAGACCGGACGCGTGCGCATCGCGGACCGGGACTTCGAGGCGATGATCCGTGCCCCGATTGACGGCTTCGTCCTGGAGACGCGGGTGGAGAGCGGTGATCCCATCGTTCCACTCAGCGCGTTCCAGGAGGGCACAGTCCTGATCACGATGGCGGAGATGAGCAACCTCATCTTCCGCGGCACAGTGGACGAGATCGATGTGGGCAAGCTTCGAGAGGGAATGCCGGCAAAAGTCAAGGTCGGCGCACTGCCGGATGCCGGCGTCACCGGCGAAGTGTACGCGATCTCCCTCAAGGCTCGAAACGAGGACAACGCAACCGTGTTTCCGATCGAGGTCCGCCTCACGGAGGTAGGAGACGTCGTCCTGCGCGCGGGCTACTCGGCCAACGTGGACATCATCATCGATCGCCGGGACGACGTGCTGGTGATTCCCGAGCGCCTCATACGCTTCGAGGACGAGATCGCCCGTGTGACGGTGCTGCTGCCCGGGGGAGAAACGGAGGAGCGGGAGATCGAGACAGGGCTGTCGGACGCGCTCAGCATCGAAGTTCTGTCGGGCCTGGAGGAAGGCGAGCTCGTGGTCGAGCCTCCACCCCGGGAGATCGAGTGATCTCGTGGCGTCGGGTGACGTGTTGAGCGTGGAGGGCAGACGATGAGTCGCTTCACGGCAGCCATCGGGCAGTTCCTCTCGGACGTCAGGAAGCAGAAGCTCCGAACCACCCTGACGCTGCTCGGCATCACGTGGGGGACGGTCGCGGTAGTCGTCCTCCTGGCGTTTGGGGTTGGTCTCGAAAGGCAGACTAAGAAGCGCTTCCATGGCTTGGGTGACCGAGTCGTAATGGTGTTTGGTGGCACAACCACAAGGTCGTTCGAGGGCTTTCCGGATGGCCGCTCCATCAGATTGCGCGAGGACGACGCCTGGATCCTCGCGGCTCAAATCCCGGAGATCGAGCGCATAAGTCCGGAATACAGTCGCTGGAACACGCCCGTCCGAAACGGTCGTCAGGTACTGCGTCCGAATATCGCAGGTGTGTGGCCTGACTACACGTTCATGCGGAACGTCATTCCCGACATGGGAGGGCGATTCATCAACCAGGAGGACATCGACAGTCGGCGGCGGGTGGTGGTGCTCGGAAATCGGGCTCGGGACTTCCTGTTCGAGGACGAGGCCGAGGATGCCGACGTCGTCGGAAGGCAGATCATGATCGGCGCGACGCCCTTCACGATCGTGGGAGTGATGAAGCCCAAGCAGCAGAGTTCCTCCTACAGTTCACGCGACCGGGACCGGGTTTTCATCCCCGGCTCGACCCACCACGCGATGTTCGGGCATCTGTACCTCAACAACATTGTCTATCAGACTGCAAGTGCGGACGCCTCGCGCAGGGTCGAGGGACGGATGTACGAACTGCTCGGCCGAAAGTATCGGTTCGATGCCGCCGACGAGGATGCCCTGGGCGTGTGGGATACGACGGAGTTCGAGAAAATGTTCGAGTACCTGTTCAAAGGGTTTCACATCTTCTTCGCGATCGTCGGGTCGTTCACCCTTACCGTGGGCGGCATCGGTGTGGCGAACATCATGTATGTGGTCGTCCGGGAGCGGACCAGGGAGATCGGGATCAAGCGGTCTGTAGGGGCGAGAAGGCAGGACATCCTGCGACCATTTTTCATCGAAGCCACGTCCATCGTGCTCATCGGCGGCGCACTCGGATTCGTGTTGTCACTGGGGCTGGTAAAGCTGGTTTCATTCGGGGACATGGAGGAGTTCATAGGGGCACCGCAGGTATCGCCGACTGTCGCCATCGTAACGATAGTGCTACTCGGACTGGTTGGAACGGCGGCGGGCTACTTCCCAGCCCGCAAGGCGGCTGGCCTCGACCCAGTCGAGTGCCTGAGGCAGTGAGCGGGGCAGCATGTGGCGCATCCTGCTGACCGAGTTCGTGGGCGACCTCAAGGCCCACAAGACGCGAGCGCTCCTCACGATGTTCGCCATCACCTGGGGAACGATTTCCGTCGTCCTCCTGCTGGCATTCGGCGAGGGTCTGCGTCGCACGATCAACAGTGGTATGCTCAACGCCGGTGAGCGGATCTTCATGGTGTACGGCGGGCAGACGTCCAAGAGTTTCAAGGGGCTTCCGAGAGGACGACGCATACGTCTCACGGAAGACGACATGAACCTTGTCGTCCGCTTCGTCGACCAG
>CAXMRU010000099.1:0-3472 GCA_964195715.1 Akkermansiaceae bacterium
CAGTCGGCCCCATAATACCCCCGAGGCACACGCTTTCCTGACGGGGTGGCCGCGCTAACTAGCGGCCGCCCTGACTCTTGCGTACCTCATCGTTTCTGTCGCGGTACCCGCACGGTCCCGTGGCAAGCTTTCTGCACCTCAAGCTACCGATTGGTTACCGGCGCAGGACTCGTCATCTCGGTTCGAGGCAGCCACTGGGGCCGACACAAGGCGGGCCACGCCGCCGATGGATTCAGGACACGAGAGAGCGAGACTCCTCATGTTGACGCGTAAGATCATTCTCCCGATCCTCGTGGTCGCTCTGCTGCCGTTCGTGATGCCCGATGCCCTGCTGGGACAGCGGCATCCGAATTGGGGAACGGGAGGCGTGGAGTTCAACGCCCACGTCGGGCTGCTGAACGACGAGCCGGAATTCGACCCGGGTGATACGGGACAGGACCTGATCCGGCGCGATGCGGTCGTCGGCGGGCGGGTCTACTACGTGTTCCCGTGGAACGGCTTTCTGGGCGGCGAGGTACAGAACTCCCTGCAGCGCCTGGCCCTGCCCGGCGAGACGCCGAATATGCAGACGTGGTGGTTCACCGGCGTGATCGGATACAATTTCCAGTTCGGACAGAACCTGCAAATCTTCCCGGTCATCGGCGCAGGGGTGGCGAGGTTCGATATCAAGGAGTTCAGTCCGGAAACCGACTTTGCCCTGAGCTACGGGGCCGGCGTGAAGTACTACGTGTGGCACAACGTGGCCGTGCGCGCCGACATCCGGCAGCACCACGTGCCGAACGCGCTGGAGGACATCCGGAAAGAGGCCTCCGGACTGGACGAAGTAGTCTCTGCCGACATGTTCATGAACGAGCTCAGCATCGGTGTGTCGTACTTCCTTGGCGGACCGAAAGATTCGGATAAGGACGGCGTCTACGATCGAGGCGACCTGTGCCCCGACACGCCGCTTGGCGTGATCGTCGATGACCATGGCTGTCCGATCGATTCGGATGTCGACGGTGTGCCGGATGGCCACGACCAATGCCCGGGAACGCCGCGAGGAGCGACGGTGGACGAATACGGCTGCCCGTGGGACTCGGACCTCGACATGGTGCTGAACGGACTCGACCAGTGTCCGGACACGCCGCCGGGAGCGCTGGTGGACGTGAACGGGTGCCCGTTTGATACGGATAACGACGGCTACCTGGACGGCATCGACCGCTGCCCGGACACGCCGCCGGGGGCCGAGGTGGACGACAGGGGGTGCAGCGAGATCCAGGAGGGGATCCAGGAGGGTCTGCTGGTCCTGCACAACGTGTACTTCGATTTCGACATGGACACGCTGAGGCCCGAGTCGCTTCCGACCCTGGATCAGGTGGGGCTGGCACTGATCCAGCGTCCGGGGATCAAGTTCGAGATCCAGGGTCACACGGACGCGATCGCCTCGATGGAGTACAACCAGGAGCTCAGCGAGCGGCGGGCGAACACCGTGGTGGTGTACCTGCTCGACAACTTCCCCGAGCTGGACGCTGCGCTCTACTCAGCGCACGGCCTCGGCGAGAACCGTCCGATCGCGACAAACGAGACACCGGAGGGCAGGCAGGAGAACCGGCGCGTGGAGTTCCGCGAGATCGAGTAGGTTCGCGCGAACGAAGCACGGTCCGGCCGCATGATCGCCGCGGGACCGTCAGATCCACAAACGAGAGCCGGCCGGGGACGACCCCGGCCGGCTTCCGCATTTGCCTGTCTCCGGGCGATTCCCGTGTTACGCTCTATTGCGGGAAGCCTGGCGGTACGGTTGCCTCGGCGAACTCCCAGCCGATCCAGAACACCAGGCGCACCAGCCGGGCGGTCTTCTCGTAGTCGAGCGTATCCGCCTCGTCCGACGGCCGGTGGTAATCCTCGTGAAGGCCGCTCGTGAGGAACATCACCGGCACTCCGTAGGGGATGAACGGTGCCTGGTCGGAACGGAAGACGAGGTTTTCCTCCGGCCACGGGTCGGTCAGCAAGTCCATGTCGAGTTCAGGATGTGCGTCGGCCACCCGGTCCGCGCGCTCGAAGATGTCGGACTCCGGCTGGTAGACGGCGGCGACCATGTTCGTCCAGTTCCGCCCGATCATGTCCAGGTTGATCATGGCCGCGATGTCGCCGAGCGGTGCCGCAGGGCTCGCGACGTAGTAGCGCGATCCAAGAAGACCCCGCTCCTCGCCGCTGAACAGGATGAACAGGATCGACCTCCGGGGCGGCGTGTCGAGGCCGGCGAATGCCTCGGCCAGCTCGAGGACTCCCGCCGTTCCCGACCCGTTGTCGTCCGCTCCGTTGTAGATCGAGTCGCCGTCGATCGGGGTCCGGATCCCGAGGTGATCGAAGTGCGCCCCGATGACGATGTACTCGTCGCCCAGGGTCGGGTCGGACCCCGGCAGGTGAGCGATCACGTTGGGAGTCTGCGCCAGATCCTCCGGCGTTGCGCTGAACCACTGCAAGTAGCCGTCGCCTCCCGCCGGCACGAGGCCGAACCGCGCGAATTCCGCTGCCGCGTAGCGTGCGACTTCCTCGAGCTCGGGACTCGGCGTCGGACGGCCCATCATCGAGTCGTGGGCCACGATTCCAACCCGCTCCGAAAGATCCGCTGCCGTGATCGTGGCGATCGCTGCCGCTCCGTCCGGCGGAGGATCTGCGAGGCCCGGGACGACCGGACCATCGTCAGTGGGCACGCCGGAATCGCCGCACCCGGCGAGCAGCAGAGCCCAGAGGGTGGTAGCCAGAATGGCTTTCCTCCCGGACATGTCCCCTCCCCCCCGACCGTCCGGTTCGCGTCAGGAAGACGCTTCTGAATGGACGGCCTCTATATCGATAACGTATGAGGAGCGCTTTTCCTCACCATTGATCACCGCCACCTCAACGCGGTAGCGACCCGGCTCGGCTGGCAGTAGTCGATCGACCTCCAGCGTGGCTGAGCCGTGCGAGGGGATGCCCTTCCTCGGGAGCTTCGGATCCCGTGGCCTCGCCGCACGGATCGCTTCCACGCGAACCCATTTGCCGCCCTCCCTGCGCTCTGCCCTGATGAGGCGTACGCGGCACCTTCTGCTCTTTGCGGTCCCCTCGTTGCGAACGACCATGGCGAGGCGGACTCCTCCAGCCTCGCGTCCGAGGACGGGGGCATCGGGAAGGCTCAGCCTGGGCCGCCAGTACCAGCGCGCCAGGCGCCACAAGCCGGCAGCGGTGAGGACCGCTAGCGCCGCGACCAGAATTCTCGTCAGCATCAGGGTGAATCGATAGCTTCGCCCACCCGCACACGGCAATACGTGTGGGACATACCGTTACGTCACGGCCGCGGGTATGCTCCCGCTTTTCCTGCCCTTGTTCCACGGAGGGCCCATACCTACCGTATCGCTATTCCAAAACGGCGGTTGTACCTGGGATCCGTTCCTGCCAGGCGAAGTTCGGCGAAACGGGGCTCGAGATGATCGATCAGCTGAACGCGGCATTCTCC
>CAXMRU010000100.1:0-5266 GCA_964195715.1 Akkermansiaceae bacterium
GTTCCCCATCGCCTGCCTGCTGGCAGCGGTGTTCACGATTTCCCGGATGACCCGGCACTTCGAGGTGACCGCGGTCAAGGCGGGGGGCGTGAGCTTCTACCGCCTCGTGGCGCCGATACTGGTCCTCAGCATGGCGATCAGCTTTCTCGCGCTGGCACTGGCGGAGGTCGTTCCGGACTCCAACCGTCGGGCCCAGGAAGCGCTCGAGGAGGAGCAGCAGGAGTTCGACGTCCGCCTGAACTTCGTGTACCGGGGAGACGAGGGACGCTACTACTTCGTTCGCCGGCTGGACGCCCACGCGGGCCGCATCCTGGACCTCAAGATCAGCCGCGAAGGCACGGGCTACGAGTACCCGTCCTACATCATGAACGCTCCCGAGGCGCGATGGGACTCCGCGTCGGCGCGCTGGGTGGTCGAGAACGGGCACATTCGTTACATGCCGGAGCGACAGAGGATCATCGATATCGCGTTCACGGAATTGTGGCAGCGGCCGTTCCGTGAGACGCCGGCGGATCTGCAGGCCAAGGCCAAGGCGCCGGAGGAAATGGGCTACGAGGAGCTGAGCAGGTTCATCGAGGCGCTGGAGCGATCGGGCGAGAACCCGAAGAAGGAGATGGTGCAGCGGGCGCTCAAGATCGCGTTTCCCTTCACCTGCTTCATCATCGTGCTGTTCGGGACGCCCCTGGCGAACTCCACGCGGAAAGGTGGAGCGGCGCTCTCCATCGGACTGGCCCTGGCAACCACGATCTTCTTCCTGACCCTGATCCGGGTCGGCGAGGCGCTGGGCGCGGGCGGGGTCCTTCCGCCGGTCGCCGCCGCGTGGTTCCCCAACGGAATCTTCTTCCTGACGGGGCTCGGCATGATGTGGAGGGTGAAAACCTAGCTGAGCGCTGCCCGGATCACGTCCCGCACTCTCTCCTGTGCGGTCCCATCGATCGTCGGCCACAGCGGAAGACTCAGGACCTCGTCGGCCAGCATCTCGGCCACCGGCATCTCGATCCCCCGAGCCGCGTACACGGGAAGCCTGTGGCACGGGATCGGGTAGTAGATCATGCTTCCGATCGACGCCTGCCTGAGGGCCTCCTGGACTTCTTCCCGCCGTCCCCCAGACACCCGGATCGTGTACTGGTGGAACACGTGGCCCGGGACGACTTCCGGCGTCACGATCCAATCGACATCGGCGAACAATTCTTCGTAGCGGAGAGCCGCGGCACGCCGCCCTTTGTTGCTCGCATCGAGGTGCGGCAGCTTCACCCTCAGCAGCGCCGCCTGCAGCGCGTCGAGGCGCGAGTTGTAGCCCAGGGTCTCGTTCTCGTATCGCCTGGCCGACCCGTGATCCCGCAACCTGCGGGCACGTTCGGAGACTTCCGCGTCGTTCGTCACGAGGAGTCCGCCGTCGCCGAAGCCGCCGAGGTTCTTGGTCGGGTAGAAGGAGAAGGCGCCCACGTCGCCCGCGCTCCCCGTCTGCATCCCGGCGAACGAGGAGTCCGGGCCGAACCGGGCCCCGAAGGACTGGGCCGCGTCCTCGATCACCGCCAGGCCGTGACGCGACGCGATGTCCGCCACGGCGGTCATGTCGGCCGGTCGCCCGAACAGGTGCACCGGCATCACAGCTCGCGTGCGTGGCGTGATCGCGTCCTCGATCCGTTGGGGATCGATGTTGAAAGTGTCGGGATCGACGTCCGCGAACACTTCACGGGCACCCAGGGCGCCGATCGATTCGGGAGACGCGAAGAACGTGAAGGGCGACGTGATGACCTCGTCGCCCGGCTCGATGCCGAGGGCGCGCAAACCGATCACGAGCGCATCGGTGCCCGAGTTCAAGGCGACGGCGTGCTCTACCCCAAGGTATGCAGCGGCCTCCTCCTCGAAGCCGGCTACCTCCGGACCGCCGACGAAGTACCCCGAGCGCAGGACGCGCTGGGCGACCCTCGAGATCTCGTCCCACAGGGCCTCGATCTCGGGACCCAGGTCGAGCACGGGGATCGGTGTGTCCATCCGGTCGTCAGACTCCATGGAACTCGCGGTACCACTCGACGAACCTGCCAATACCTTCTTCGATCGACGTATACGGTCGAAAGCCCGTGTCCCGCGCAAGCGCTTCGATGTCGGCCGCGGTGGCCGGCACGTCGCCCGCCTGCATCGGCAGCATGTTCAGCTCGGCCTTCACGCCGAGAGCGTCCTCGAGAACCTGGATGAAACGCAGCAGCTCGACCGACTCGTTGTTGCCGATGTTGTACACGCGGAACGGGGCGTAGCTCGTGGCCGGGTCCGGCGCTTCTCCACTCCACGCGCTGTCCGGCGTCGCCACGAGATCCGACGCCCGCACGACTCCCTCGGCGATGTCATCGATGTACGTGAAGTCTCTCCGCATCCGGCCGTGGTTGTAGACGTCGATCGGCTGGCCCGCGAGGATCGACTTCGTGAACTTGAAGTACGCCATGTCCGGCCGGCCCCACGGACCGTACACAGTGAAGAAGCGGAGCCCCGTCGCAGGCAGACCGTACAGGTGGCTGTACGAATGTGCCATGAGCTCGTTGGCCTTCTTCGTGGCCGCGTACAGGCTCACGGGATGGTCCACGTTGTGGCGCACGGAGTACGGCAGCACCTCGTTCGCTCCATACACCGAGCTGGTGGAGGCGTACGTCAGATGCGGCACCTCCTGGTGGCGGCATCCCTCGAGGATGTTCAGGAACCCCACCAGGTTGCTCTGGCCGTAGGCGTGCGGATTCTCGATCGAGTAGCGCACCCCCGCCTGCGCCGCGAGGTGGATCACCCGATCGAACTCGTAGCGCTGGAACAGGTCCTCCATCCCCTCGCGATCCGCCAGGTCCAGACGCTCGAACGACCATCCGTCCTTGTCGGCGAGCCTGGCGAGGCGCGCTTCTTTGAGCGACGGATCATAGTAATCGTTCACGTTGTCGAGCCCGACCACCTCGTCGCCCCGATCGAGCAGCATTTTCGCTACGTAGTAGCCAATGAAACCGGCGGCCCCGGTGACCAGTGTATGACTCACGTTCTCGCCTTTATCCACGATCGTTTGCAGGATGCGCCCAGCCCAGCCGCACTGATGCGAAGCTGTGGCCGGCGCCGTCTGATATGCAAGAACAGGAGGGCACGAAATGGGCCGCCGCGTCCCGCAGGTTGCTGAGCAGGGGTGGGCAAGGACACGACGCCTGTGTATTCTTGGTTGTTGAGCAGGGGCTCCGGAACACGACGTGGGGGAGAGCAGTTTATGCCGCTGATTCTTCTGGTTGTCATCGCTGGATGCTTCATCGGAGCCTCATTCGCCTACCTCCAGTCGTACTTCATCAAACATGATCCGGCCGCCGGCAGTGCTCTCGAGGTGGGAGCATGGTTCGTCGGCAGCGGCACCCTCATTGTCTGGCTGGTGATCGACCCCACCGGAGTCCTCGCTCCGAGCCTCGCGCTGGCCACGGCGCTCGCCTACCTGCTCGCCCAGGAACTGTGCGAGAGGAGAAGGGCTGCCGCTTCGCGACCGCCGGAGCATGGGTCGAAGAAGGCGTCGGAGGTTCCGGAGGGCGTCGCCGTGCCTGCCAGCACACAGACCGGCACGCCGATCAGTACGCCAATCAACCCGCGATCAGTTTCGACCTCCTGAAGCGCCGGATTCCCAGACGCAGCAGGAACACGTCCACGAGAAGCAGCAGCGCCACGATCCCCAGGATCCCCTCCAGCGGGCTGACCCCCGAAGCCCACTCGATCAGCGACAACTGCGTCTCGACCGGAAGCGCGCGCCACAGGGCGCCGATGCCGAAGGAGCCGCCGAAGATCAGGACGAACAGTGGCAGCATCATGGCCTGGTGCGCGGCCCGCACGGTCTCGGAGCGCAGCGAGATAAACGTGCCGATGCCGGAGATGAGAAGAGCCGAGGCGTAGGAGCCGATCAGCGCGGCGGCCCATACGGCGGGGGGATACACGAACCACCCGTCAGCGGGGGTCGAGGCGCTGGCCGCAGCCGCAGTCGTCGCGGCTGCGGTCGGGTCCGCTCCGTCGACGACGTTGAGTGCGACCATCGACGCGAGCACGATGAGCTGCGTCACGGCCCAGGCATAGGTGCACACCGCGAAGATCTTGCCCAGGTAGATCGACGAATCCGGAAGGCGAGTCGCCAGCAGAGTTTCCAGCGTCTTTCGCTCTTTCTCTCCCGCAAACGTGTCCGCCACGTACGGTCCGGCCAGGAAGAGCGGGATCATGAACACGAACACGGTCGGCATGGCCCCGCTTCGCCACGCCTCCGACTGGGATAGCGGGAAGAACACACCGAACAGGAAGACGAAGAACAGTTCCCGGAACAGGCCCTTCCGGCCGGAGCCTCCTCCCACGATCTCGCGCAGCTCCTTGCGGGCGACTGTCAGGATGTCCGTCATTCGATCATCCCCTCCTCCTCGCCCTCTTCGACCAGCTTGAGGAAGATATCTTCCAGGCTTTCGCGAGCCGATTCCACCGAGGTCACGTCTGCGCCGGCCTCCACCAGGAGACGAACCACAGGCGCGGGATCCCCTCCGGATGCCAGGTCCACCAGGATGCGTCCGACTCCCTCCCCACCGTGTGGGCCCGACTCGAGCGCCGCCCCCTCCACGGCCGCCAGGTCACGGATGCGCACCACGAGCGCGTCGGTGAACCCGCGCCCCAGGATCGAGACGCGTCGCGATCGGCCGCCATGGAACTCTTTCGGACTCCCTTCGGCCAGCAGGAGCCCGCGCCGGATCACCGCCACCCGATCGCAGACTTTCTCGGCCTCCAGGAGGTTGTGCGTCGTGAGGAAGACGGTCACCCCCTCGTCGCGCGCCAGGGCCACGAGCTGTCGACGCAGAGCCACGGCGCTCGGCGTGTCCAGACCCGAGGTCGGCTCGTCGAGAAACAGGAGCTTGGGGCGGTGCAGAAACGCGCGCGCGAGAGCCAGCTTCTGACGCATTCCCGTCGAGAAGTCGGCGACCCTCCCGTCCCGCCGGTCCCACAGGCCCATGGCCGTCAGGAGATCCTGAATCCGCTGTCTGCGGTCCGAAGCCGAAAGGCGTGAGATGCGTCCGAAGTAGTCCAGGTTCTGCATAGCCGTGAGACGCGTGTAGAGACCGTCGGACTCGAGCAGCACGCCGGCCTGCTCACGGATCGCCTGCGACTGGGTCCTGACGTCGTGGCCGAGCACCCGCGCTTCGCCGGCCGACGGCTCGAGGAGCCCGAGGAGCAGCCGGATCGTCGTCGTCTTCCCGGCCCCGTTCGGACCGAGAAACCCGTATATCGA
>CAXMRU010000101.1:0-2496 GCA_964195715.1 Akkermansiaceae bacterium
GGCATGTACGGACCCGCCAGGTACACGCCTACCGCCGGCTCGAAGATCCGCGCCGGAACCCCCGGAACCGCCAGAATCTGCTTCACTTCCGTCGCAAACAGAATCCGGCCCGCCTCCACCCGGTACACCAGCGACCGCATGCCCAGCGCGTCCCGCGCACCGTACAGCCGTCGCCGATCCCCATCCCACACCACGAACGCGAAGTCCCCCACCAGGCGCCCCGCGCTCTCCACGCCCCACGCCCGGTACGCCTCCAGGATCAGCTCTACGTCCGTCCACTCCCTCGCACCCAGGCCCAGATCCGCGATCAGCTCCGACCGGTTGTCGATCCGCGCATCCGCCACCACCACCACATCGCCCACCACCAGCGGCTGCACCTCCCGCACCGACTCCGGCGTCACATGCTGTGCCAGGTACGCCACTCCCACTCCCTCCGACACGTGCCGACCCACCCCGTCCGGACCCCGCCACCGCGACGCCTCCACCATCGCCTCCACCCATCCACCCTCCACTTCACCTCCGTCCCACCGCACCACCCCACACAACCCGCTCATTCCAAACCCCGCCCGCGAAGTCCAGCGTCTCGTCTTCGAACTTGACACACCCTCGCGGCCAATCTTCCTTGGTTCGCATGAGCGCAACCGAAATACGGACTCACGACCACGTACTGTACCGCTCCGTTGCGGGAGGCGGAGGCGTGCTGCTCGATCTCGATCGACGGGAGTACTTCGCGCTGGATGACGTGGCGGCACGCATGTGGGAGGTGCTCTCCGACACCGGAGAAGTGCTCCCCGTTGTCGAGTCCCTGGCCCTGGAGTTCGATGTCGAACGATCGTCCTTGCAGGAGGACGTGGAGCAGTTCGTGCAGACCCTGGCCGACCGGAACCTGGTTCAGCGGTCCGGCATCTGACCGAGCGGAAGTATCAGTCACTGTACTCGCGTGACAGCTGCCGCACCCAGGCGATCGCGCTGTCCCATTCGTTGAATCGACCGGGGAAGACCCGTTCCAGCTCGTCGGCGATAACTTCCAGCGTCCGGGACCCGTCCATCAGTTCGAGTGCCGCTCTCAGCAACCGGCCCTCTGAGGCAAGCCGGGGCGCATGCCGCGATTCCTGAGCGGCGACATCCCTCGTGCCGAGCGGCGTGCTGTAGAACGTCGACTGAGTGTACTCCACGGGCCCCGAGCGACGAGACTGAATCGCTGTTCTCCACGTCCACACGTATCGGCTGCCGATCAGGTCGGCCCGAAGGGAGCAGTGGATCTCGTCACCTTCGAGCACCTCTACGGGACGCTCCAGGGGAAAGAAGGCGTTGCCGTACACCAGCTCCGGAGCTTCGGGAGACGTGGAGTACTCGATGCCCGGCAGCAGCGTAGCGTCGAACCAGAAGTTCAGGCCGTGTGCGGTACCCGCCCGCTCGACGGTCCACCGCAGGTCGCCCGAGCAATGTGGATCCCGAATGCGCGTGTAATCTATGGTCACCCAGTCGGCCGGCGAGGTCAGCGACCGTGCGTCCCCCATGTCGTCCTGGTGCCAGCGGCGCCACGTATTCGCCGCAATCCTCCTGACCACGGCGTGATCGATGTCGAAACGGTCCGTTTCCCAGGGTCCCTGGAGGCGCCGGAACATGGAGGGCGCCTCGACCACAGACCCACGAATCCGATCCTGGAAGGGAATCTGAACACCGCCGGGAGCCAGGAGTCGCTCGCGCGCATCGATGATCGACGGAAGGTGCATCTGGTGCAGCGGCAGCGTGCCGCGCAGATCGCTGATCAGGACATCCGCCCTGCTCGGCAGGTTCAGCCGGGTCGAGAAGCCCCTGATGAACTCGATGCCTTCCACCAGCCCGTTGGCCTCTGCGATCTCGGGCGCGAGCTCGATCGTGTCCAGGACCTCCACGGCGAACACGCGGCCGGCGCCCCATCGTCGGGCCAGCATGGCGAACAGGCCCGTGCCGCTGCCGATCTCGAGGACCGTACATCCCGGGGTCACCGCCTGTCGCAGCGCTCGCACGTAGGCCTCCGTGCGCACGCGGTCCGCGAGCATCAGTCCGAAATCATACACACCGTACATGGGATTAGTTTGCGCAGTCGTGGCATACAAACGAAAGGCCCGCCACTCGGGCGGGCCTTTCGCACTTCACTATTCCCGGCAGGAATTACCGTCCGGGGTTGGAATAGCTATTCTCTAGCTATCCGCCCATTGAGGCGGCGCTGCCGGACTTGGCATCGTTGCCGGGATTTGTCATGCCCGTGGCCGTGAGGTCGGCAACTGTGCCCCACGACTTGATCTCGGGCTTGGTGTATTCCTTCTTTTGCATACGACCCTCCCACCGGTGGTTGCGATGATGGCCCGAAAAGCTCGGACTCCCTCGACCGCTTCTCACGCA
Organism: Akkermansiaceae bacterium; assembly: GCA_964195715.1. GTDB lineage: Bacteria > Gemmatimonadota > Gemmatimonadetes > Palauibacterales > Palauibacteraceae > Benthicola. The sequence goes on from CAXMRU010000101.1 coordinate 2,389, forward strand.
AGAACGATACACGATCTGGCACATCCCGTCCACCTCCCTCCGTTTTCAGCCGGATCGCCTGATTTTCCGGGACAACGAGACTCGGTACGCCGATCTGGCGGCTGCGAG
>CAXMRU010000102.1:0-1934 GCA_964195715.1 Akkermansiaceae bacterium
ATACCAGAAATTCAGTTCCTCAACAGGATGGCCGTGTGCTTCGCCCTGTGCCTGATCGTCATGGCGGGCATCACGCTGGTGAAGCCGCTGGCCGAGCCGGTGGTCTTCCAGCAGAACACAGCCATCGCGCTGGACTCGTCCGGCATTGCGAAGATCGGTGCGGTGCTCGTGATCGCCACCGCGCTGCTGTTCTACTTCCTGTTCAGCCCGGCGGGGATCGCCGGCTGAGTCGAATGGACTGGACCGATGAGAAACATCCATAGAGGTGGACGTGGAGTGAGGCGCACGGCGGTTCTTGGGATCGCGGCGGCGGCGTTGCTGGTGACCGCGGGGAATGGCCGGGCCCAGAGTGCGCTGGAGCTTTCCTCTCCGGACGAGCGCAACGTAGTGACTGTAGGAGTCGTGGAGGGCGCGCTCGTCTACGCCGTCGAACGCGACGGGCGGAAAGTGCTGCTGCCATCCCGTCTCGGATTCGAGTTCCGGGACGCGCCGCCACTGTTCGAGGGCCTGGAAATCACGGGTTCGGAACGCCACGGCAACGACGAGGTGTGGGAGCAGCCGTGGGGCGAAGTGGCGCTCGTGCGGGACCTGCACAACGAGTTGCGCGTTTCGGTGGCGGAAACGGGGGATCCGGGCCGCCAGTTCGTAGTGGTCTTCCGGGCGTTCGACGACGGCATCGCCTTCCGGTACGAGCTGCCGGAGCAGCCGGGCCTGGAAGAGTTCGCGATCACGGACGAGCTGACCGAGTTCCACCTGGCGGAGGACCCGCGGGCCTGGTGGATCCCGGCGAACGATCCGACGCACCGGTACGAACTCCTGTATCGCTCGTCACCCGCCAGCACGATTCCGGAGGTACACACGCCTCTCACTCTGGAGACCCTGGACGGGCCGGTCCTCGTGATTCACGAGGCGAACCTGGTGGACTACGCGGGCATGAACCTGACGGGCTCGTGGGAGCGCCGCCTGTCGGTCACACTCCCGGCGTGGGCCGACGGCGTGAAGGTGCGAGGAAGGACGCCCTTCGTGACGCCATGGCGAACGATTCAGATCGCGGACCGCGCGGCTGATCTGGCCCCATCGACCATCGGACTCAACCTGAACCCGCCGAACGCCCTGGAGGATGTAAGCTGGATCGAGCCCATGAAGTACGTCGGCATCTGGTGGGGAATGCACATCAACAAGGTGACCTGGAGTTCCGGGCCGACGCACGGCGCGACTACTGAAAACACGCGGCGCTTCATCGACTTCGCCGCGGACAATGGCTTCGGCGGCGTGCTCGTGGAGGGCTGGAACGTGGGCTGGGACGGCGATTGGATCGCCAACGCGGACCTGTTCTCGTTCACAGAGCCGTATCCGGACTACGACCTGGAGGCACTGGCCGCGTATGCAAGCGAGCGCGGCGTGTCCCTGATCGGACACAACGAGACGTCGATGGGGGTCGAGAACTACGAGAGCCAGCTGGACGACGCATTCGCGCTGTACCAGGGGCTCGGCATCCGGGCTCTCAAGACGGGCTACGTCGGCGACAAGACCGCCGAGGGTCACGCGCACCACGGCCAGTACATGGTGCGGCACTGGCGCCGGGTGATCGAGGCGGCAGCGCGCCACGAGATCATGCTCAACGTGCACGAGCCCATCAAGGACACGGGCGAGAGGCGCACGTACCCGAACATGATGACCCGGGAGGGAGCCCGGGGCATGGAGTACAACGCCTGGGGAAGGGAAGGCGGCAATCCCCCCGAGCACCACACGATCCTCTACTTCACGCGCATGATCGCCGGGCCGATGGACTACACTCCCGGTGTGTTCGACATCCTGATTTCCTCGACCGACGGTACGCCGCGCTCGCCGGAGGAGTCACGCGTGCGCACCACCCTGGCCAAGCAGCTCGCCCTCTACGTGGTACTGTACTCACCGCTCCAGATGGCGGCGGA
>CAXMRU010000103.1:0-34593 GCA_964195715.1 Akkermansiaceae bacterium
GGATGTGGGTTACGGGCTCGTGTTCCTCGCCGCCCTCGGCCGACAGCTCGGTGTCGCGACCCCGATCATGGACTCGGTGATCGCACTCACGTCACGTCTCGTGAACCGGGACTACGGGGCCGAAGCGCCCCGCACACCTGCCTCGCTCGGCATCGCAGGCCTGGATGCTGCTGCACTGGAGGACCTGGTGTCCTGACTGTCACAGGTCTTCTACGCGGCGCCCGGATTTCACCGGGCGCCGTTCTCTCAGCTCATTACATCGACATTCGGGAAACGGCCTCTTCCGTGGTCCAGACGGCGTTGGCGATGAACCGGAAGTTCGCCAGAGCGGCCGCATAGCCGTCGAGGTCGGGCAGCTTCGCAGCCGCCGTCGCGTCCTTCACGACCGCTACTTCGAACCCCTGCTCCAACAGTTCCCGCAAATGCGATTCGGTGCACAGATTCGCTGACATGCCGGCGAGGATCACCCTGTCGATGCCGCGCTTGCGAAGCTGGAGGACGAGGTCGTTGGTCTCGGGGCCATACACCTTGTGCGGACTGGTGACGATCGTCTCGCCGTCCTCCAGGTACGGCTTGTAGAGCTCGAGCCAGTCAGCTCCCGATCCTTCGAACCCCTCGAGGCTCAGGGGGTCGACGCGGTCAAACATCCCGATCTGGTGCATCAATACCTCGAGGGCGCCCTCGAACTTCCATCCCTTGTCGGTCGGATAGTAGTAGTGGGGTGACACGAAGACGGGAATGCCGTTTGCCTTGGCCGTCTTCAGGAGGGACTCGATGTTGGCGACCGTGTTGTTCTCGGTCACGCTCTCGCCCACAACGCCCCAGGTCACTCCGTCGGGGCTGAGGAAGTCGTTCTGGGGATCCGTGATGACGAGAGCCGTGTTCGTGAGGTCGACCTGCATCCCCGGGTTCGGCAACTGCGCCTGGGCGCGTTCGGGAACGGTGCCGGCCAGGACCACGGCCAGTGTGAGAATCGGGATAGTGCTCCAGCGCATCTTATAGCCTCCTGTGTGGGACGAGGGGGCGGGGACATCGCAGGAGCCTACCCCCGACTGTGTCTCGGAACGTGACGCCCCGTCCATCGGTTCCCGCCCTCGCCGTGTCTGCCAACTGCGCCCCGCGGGAGAGCGGGTGCGCTCGGCCGATTTCCCCTGTACTATACTCAAGAAGAATCGTCGTGACTACCCTTCGCGCCGTTCCTCTGGAAGGAGTGATCTTATGAATCGTGGTCGCATGCTGTGGCCCGCTCTTGCCCTCGTCGCGCTGTTTGCCGCCTGCGCGCCCCAGGAGACAGCAGACGTAACCGAGGAGGTTGCCGAAGCGGCCCCTCAGGTCCTGGACGCCGAAGCCGCGGCCGTGGTGGTGGACGCGATGGAGCAGGGCTACATCGACGCGTACGATGCGGAAGACGGCGCGGGGATCGCCGCCCTGTTCGCCGCAGACGGCAGTCAGGCTCGGCCGCTGTCGCCCTCGCTGGACGTAGCCGGCATCCAGGCGGCCAACGAGACGACATTCGCATCCGGCGCCGATTATTCGCTCGAGGTGGAGCGGGAGGGCATGGTCGTTGCCGACGGCTGGATCGTCTCATGGGGGGGATTCGTGGCGACGGTGGTGGCGGAAGGAGCGGAGCCCGTCACGGTTACGGGTCGCTACGGCACGATCCAGCGCCAGGAGCCGGACGGTACGTGGAAGATCTACCGGCACATATTCAACTACGAGGTGCCGCCGCCCGGATTCGGGTTGGTAGAGTAGCAAGTCGGAACGCTCGCTCCATGGGGTGTCCCTGCGATTGGAGTGCCCTCCGATCGGCATGATCCCGAACGCCTCCTCGTCCGCGGGGAGGCGTAGGGTTTCATCTGTCCGTTCTTGATCTCCGCTGCCCGGCGGCAGGGAACGAGCGATCCCCTCATCTGCACACTGCTCAGCACAACCGTTTCGCGATCCTCACGCCACCCGACCGGTGCATCCCAATCGCGGCGTGACCGTATACTGTACCAACTCCCGCCGGCCCACGCGCAAGGAGCGAGTCATGTCCCGTATCACCGTTCGTGCCGCCACGCTGCTCTCGACGATCGCTCTCACAGCCTTCATCTCATCTTCAATGGTCGCTCAACTGCAGGCCCAGGAGCCCGTTCCCGACGCGGGAGACCCCGAGTACAACTTCCAGACCCTGTGGGAGACCTACGACCGGAATTACGCCCTGTTCGGGCCCAAGCGGATCGACTGGGATGCGCTGTACCGGGTGTACCGCCCGATGGTGACCGCGGAGACGACGGACGAGGAGCTGTTCGACATCGTCCACCGCCTCCTCATTCATCTCAATGACAACCACGTCCGACTGAGCGACGGGACGCGCAGCGTCAGGTCGGGGATTCTCAACGAGCTCGATCTTACAGGCTACAACGAGCAGGAGATGTCCGACTACTCGATCTCCCTCATCCAGGAGGAGTACCTGGTCTCGGAGCTCGAGTCAGCACACTCGCTGCGCTATGCGTGGCTGCCGGACTCGGTGGGCTACCTCCGCATTCGCGGATTCTTCAACGCAGACGCGACGGCCGCGGCGATCGATCAGGTCATGGAGGAGCTGTCCGGTGCGCGCGCGTTCGTGATCGATGCGAGGGTCAATCCCGGGGGCGACGACCAGGCGGGAAGGGCGATCGCCTCTCGCTTCGCCGACACGAAGCGCCTGTACATGAAGACGTACGAGCGGAACGGTCCCGAGCACGACGACTTCCAGGCACCCCGCTACTTCTACGCCGACCCGGCGGGCCCGACGCAATTTACCGGCCCGATCGCGCTCCTCACGAACCGGTTCGCGATCAGCGCGGCCGAGAACTTCGCGCTCGCCATGCGGGTGCTGCCTCACGCCACCCTCATCGGCGACTTCACCTCCGGCGTGTTCGCCGACGTATACGGCGACCAACTCCCGAACGGCTGGGGCTTTGGCGTCTCGTTCAAGAAATTCGTGGACCCGACCGACTTCTGCTGGGAAGGGATCGGCGTCCCTCCCGATCTACGGATCATCAACACGCCCGGTGACATCGCGGCCCGCCGCGATCGGGTGCTCGAGTTCGCGCTCGACTACCTGGAGCGGGGCGATCCGTCGCCCGAGCTGATGGCGCGATCGGAGGTGATCCAGGCAAGCACGACCGACCTTCGGAACTCGTTCACGGGGTACGTGCTCGAGGCGCTGGAGACGCCGCCCGGTCCGGCGGACCCGCACGCCGCGGCCCTGCAGGCGACTTACGATCTGGACACGAACCGGTCCGACTTTCACGTCGACCTGTCGGAGATGTTCGCCGCATCCGAGCGGCTCAGGAGCGAGGGCCTGGAAGCCGCTGCCAACGAGATGCTGTGGGCCGCCGGCCAGGTCTTTCCGCGGGACTACGGCTCGTGGAACAGGCTCGCGACGGCGCAGCTTGCCGTTGGCGACCAGAACGCAGCCCTTATTTTGTTCGAGCGCGCGTCCAGCGTAAACCGACGTTCCTACCCGTGGGAGAGGACCGATGCCGAGACCGCCGACGCGCTTCTGGAAGGCAAGCGTATCCTGGCGGCTGAGCTCGGGGGCGCGACCTCGGGAGATGAGGGAGCCGCGATCCTGCAGGCGTTCCGCGCCGACCCCGACGCGTGGTACGCTAATGAGACGGCGTTGAATGCCCTCGGTTACCGGCTCTTGCGCGAGGAGATGCCCGAGGCGGCGATTGACGTTTTCACCGTGAACGCGGAGGTCTTTCCCGGCTCCGCGAACGTGTGGGACAGCCTCGGCGACGGGTACCGCGCGGCGGGCGATATCGATGCGGCGATCGCGAGCTACCGGAAGGCGCTCGAGGTGGACCCGACCTTCGCGGCGTCGCGGCAGAACCTGCAGCAGCTCGAGCGAGCGAGGCAGTAGAAGCGTACCACGTCAGCCGGCGCCGGGTCCGCACCGGCGCTGGCCCTGAAACCGCTTCGCGAGCCGAGTCGTACGGGTTGCAGTTGCACCAATGGCAACCCGTCAGAGGCAGTCCACATGCTCGCGGATATCCGTTACGCCGTCCGGCAGCTCGTCCGCCGTCCCATCTTCACGATCGTCGCTCTCCTCACCATGGCCCTCGGGGTCGGCGCGAACAGCGCGATCTTCAGCATCGTCAACGCCGTCCTGCTGAGGCCGCTGCCCGTGGAGAGTCCGGAAGAGCTGGTCGACATCTACACGCTGGATGGCGACGAGACCTTCATGAACCCGCACGATTATCCCGATTACGTCGAAATCAAACAGGAGGAGGAGACGTTCGTGGGCGTGGTCGCCTACGCGGCTGACTTCGTTGGAATGACGGTCGGGACAGAGGCGGAAGTTCTGTTCGGCGAGAACGTTTCCGGGAACTACTTCGAGGTTCTGGGGATTCCCGCGGCTCGCGGGCGCGTGTTCCAGGACGGACTCGACGATCAGCCGGGAGCTTCGGTCGCCGTGATCAGCGACGGCCTCTGGAGGCGGCACTACGGCGCCGACCCGGACGTGGTCGGACAGGCCATCATTCTCAAGGGCAAGCCGTTCGAGATCGTGGGGGTGGCGCCCGACTGGTTCAAGGGTGTGTGGGTCGGTTTCAACGTGGAGGTGTGGATCCCTGCCAGCGCCATCACCTATTTCGACCCGACTCGGTCGGGCCTTGAGGTGCGGAGCGGCCGGAACTATCTGGTGAAGGGTCGTTTGCAACCCGGCGTGACACACGAGCAGGCGCAGGCGCGCATGGATCTCATGGCGGCGCAGCTCGGCGCGGCGTTCCCCGAGACTAACGCCGACCGGACCTTCCATGTCATCCCGAGCAGCGATGTCCGTCTCCACCCGAACATCGACGGCACGATGGTGCCAGTGGCGGCGCTGCTTATGACCGTGGTCGGGCTCCTCCTGCTGATCGTGTGCTCGAACCTGGCCAACCTGCTGATTGCCCGGGCCCTGAGCCGAAGGCGGGAGATCGCGATTCGGCTCGCCTTGGGGGCCGGACGGGGCCGTCTCATCCGGCAGTTGCTCACTGAGAGCCTGTTGCTCGCGTTCGCGGGGGGAGCGCTCGGCCTTCTGCTCGCGTGGGGGATCACGACGGCGATCGTGCGGTTCCAGCCACCGATGCTGATCTCGCTGTCCCTCGACCTGGGGCTCGACGCGACGGTGCTGGCCTTCACCTTCGGCGTTGCCCTCCTCGCCGGGCTCCTGTTCGGTCTCGTGCCCGCCCTCCAGGCCACGAAACCGCAGTTGGTGCCGGCACTGAAGGACCTGCCTTCCACGATAGGAAGCCGGTATCGGAGGTTCGGTCTCCGTAACGTGCTCGTAGTGGCGCAGGTCGCCATCTCCATGGTGCTCCTGGTCGGAGCGGGCCTGTTCGTCCGTAGCCTGATCGCAGCGCAGGAAATCGATCCTGGGTTCGAGGGAGAGCGGGCCGTCGTGATGACCGTGGCCCCCGGCCTCACTGCATGGGAGCGAGAGCACCGGGACGAGGTCCTGTCGTTGCTGCTGGAGCGAACCCGGACCCTGCCGGGCGTTGAGGCGGCCGCCATGGCGAGCCGGCTGCCGCTTGGGGCGGCCATTCAGACGAACGAGATCTATCCCGTAGGAGCGGACATCAACCTGGAGTCTCCTCCCAACGTGGACGTCACCCGGATCTCCCCGGACTACTTTCGGACCCTCGACGTGGTACTCCTCGAGGGGCGCGATTTCACGCAATCGGACAACCGGAACGCACCGCGGGTCGTGATCGTGAGCGAGGCCACGGCGCGGCGGCACTGGCCCGGTGAGAGCGCTATCGGAAAGACGCTTCGCCTGGGTGACCCGGACGGTGAGGTTCAGACAGTCATCGGCGTGGCCCGCGATACCAAAGTCCGAACCCTCGGAGAGGCCCCGCGTCCCTATGTGTACCAGTCGTGGATGCAGAGCAACGAGAACTTCATGTCGGTGGTAGCTCGCACGTCCGGCGAGCCGGGTCCGCTGCTGCCCATCCTTCAGCGTGAGGTGCGGACGATAGCCGAGGACCTGCCCGTGATGGAGCTCAAGACGATGCCCGAGCACCTGGGGCTGATGCTGTTTGCCCCGCGCATGGGCGGAATCTTGCTCGCGGTGTTCGGCGGTCTTGCGGCGCTCCTCTCGACGATCGGGCTGTACGGCGTCGTGGCCTACACGGCGGCCCGCCGCACGCGCGAGGTCGGGATTCGAGTATCGGTCGGGGCGAGTCCCGCCGCTGTCATCCAATTGATGATCGGGCAGGGGGCCGTGCTCGTAACCGTCGGAGCGGCGATCGGGCTCGTTCTCGCCTTCGTGGCGACACGGCCGCTCGGCAGCATGCTGTACGGCGTCGGCGTCTCGGATCCGCTGACGTTCGGGGGAGTGGCCCTGCTGCTACTGGGAGTTGGCTTCGCGGCGACTCTGATTCCGGCGCTTCGGGCATCGCGGCTGGATCCGGTGAAGGCGCTCAGGTACGAATAGGGTATGGAGGGGTCGGCGCCACGTAACGCCGGCCCCTCTGCGTAACGCGGTGAGCGCCATGGCGCAGGCGGGTCAGTATTGGCTAGACCCCCGCCAAGCCGTTGACTACGTTCGAACGCTCGGTCCACGTGTCCGTGCGGATCCAGGCCAACGTAGTGTCCTTGTGGAGGCTTCCATGATCGCGAAAATTGCGCGGTTCCTTGTTTCGTCCGTCGCGGCAGCATCCGCGGTCCTGACCCTCACCTCGAAACCGGTATCGGCGCAGGAATCGCGGCTTCTACGTGAGCCCACGGTCAGCGCGACACAGATCGCCTTTTCGTACGCCAACGATCTCTGGGTAGTGTCGCGGGGCGGCGGAGTCGCGAGCCGCCTGACCACGTTCCAGGGAAGCGAGACGAACCCGCACTTCTCGCCGGATGGAAGCCTCGTGGCCTTTACCGGCCAATACGACGGCAACGTGGACGTCTACGTAATTCCGGCCGCGGGCGGAGAGCCGACCCGCCTCACCTGGCACCCCGGAGGGGACCTGGTCCGAGGGTGGACGCCGGATGGGACGAGAGTCGTTTTCGCGTCCGGCCGTGAGTCGGCCCCGGTGCCGTATCAGAAGCTGTACTCCGTTTCCGTGGACGGCGGGATGCCCGAGGCCCTGCCGATGCCCCGCGCGTTCGCCGGCTCCTTCTCGCCCGATGGCAGGACGTTCGCATACCAGTGGATCGGCCGGCCGAACGACCAGTGGCGCAACTACCGTGGGGGCATGGTGCAGCCCGTGCGCCTGTTCGATATGGAGTCATACGCGGTTAGGAAGCTCCCGTGGACGGACAGCAATGACCACGATCCACATTGGCTCGAGAGCACCGTCTACCTGCTGTCGGATCGTGATTGGGCGGTGAACCTGTACTCGTACGACACGGCCGACGGCCAACTCCATCAGGTAACCCGCTTCACCGACTACGACGTCAAGCACCTGGACACAGGTGGCGGCGTGGTCGTGCTGGAGCAGGCCGGGTTGATTCACCTGTACGACCCGGCGACGGGTGAGACCCACGTCGTTCCGATCGAGGTGAGGGGCGATTTCCCGTGGCTCCGTTCTCACTGGGCCGATGTGGGAGGGCAGCTGCGTCAGCCGGGCCTGTCCCCATCCGGTGCGCGCGCGGTGTTCGAGGCCCGTGGCGAGATCATCACGGTCCCGGCGGAAAAGGGGGACGCTCGCAACCTGACGCTGAGTCCGGGAGTCGCGGATCGCAGTCCCGCGTGGTCGCCGGACGGCGAGAGCGTCTCATGGTTCTCGGACGCCGGCGGAGAATACCGGTTGATGGTCGGCAGCCAGGACGGGCTCCAGCCGCCGCGGGCCATCGAGCTGCCGAACCCCACTTTCTACTACACTCCCGTCTGGTCGCCCGACTCGAAGCACATTGCCTTCACGGACGCGGACCTGAACCTGTGGTTCGCCGAGGTGGCCACGGGTCGCGTGACCCACGTCGACACTGACCAATACGCGCACCCGCAGCGGACGATGGATCCCGCCTGGTCGCCTGATTCGAAGTGGATCGCCTACGCGAAGCGTCTTGACACCCAGTACCATGCTGTCATGGTGTACTCGGTGGACGAGGACCGCGTGTACCAGCTCACCGATGGGATGTCCGACGCAGTGAGCCCGGTGTGGGACTCGGGTGGAAAGTACCTCTACTTCCTTGCCAGCACGGATTTCGGCCTCAGCGTCGGCTGGCTGGACATGACCTCCTTCGACCGACCGGTCGAACGCGGCATCTATCTCGCTGTTCTCGCGGCAGATGAGCCGTCTCCTCTCCTTCCCGAAAGTGACGAGGAAAAGCCCGGAGATGAGTCCGCTGAGAACGATGACGATGGCGAGAACGGAGAGGACGACGGTGACGACGCTGACGTCCAGGTCCAGATCGACTTCGACGGGATCGACCAGCGGATTCTGGCGCTCGATGTTCCGCTGAAGAATTACGTCGGGCTGGTCGCAGGGGCGGAGGGCGTTCTGTTCTACGCCGAGGCTCCCGACGACGGAAACGGCGTCAACCTTCATCGTTACGCGCTGGAGGACCGGGAGGGCGAGGTCTTCCTGACCGGTATCACATCGGCCACCCTGTCCGCCGACGGGAAGAAGCTCCTGTACCGGGGAGGCGACGCGTGGGGGATCGTTTCAACAGACAACGGCGAGCAGAAGGTCGGGGACGGGAAGATCGACACTGACCTCCGGGCCCTGGTTGATCCGCGCGCCGAGTGGAGGCAGATGTTCCGTGAGGCATGGCGCTTCCAGCGCGACTATCTGTACGTGGAAAACGCTCACGGGGCCGATTGGGACGCCGTATGGCAGATGTACGAGCCCTGGCTCGAGCACGTGGCGCACCGGTCCGACTTCACCTACCTGCTGAGCAATCTGGCCGGCGAGCTCTCGATCGGGCACTCATACACCGGCGGAGGGGCCACTCCCGAGGTCCAGTCGGTGTCCATTGGCCTCCTCGGGGCCGACGTGGAGATAGAAGGGGATCGCTACCGGATCATGCGCATCTACGACGGCGAGAACTGGAACCCCGACTTAAGAGCTCCTCTCAGCGGCCCCGGGATCGACGTCGCGGTCGGAGACTACGTGCTCGCCGTGAACGGTCGCGAAGTGTCGGCCTCTGACAACTTCTACAGGCATTTTGAAGGCATGGCCGACAGGCAGGTGACCCTCAGTGTGAGCTCGAGCGCCAGCACGGACGGAGCGCGTCAGGTGACCGTCGTTCCCGTGAGCTCGGAGGTGCAGCTCCGCCGCCGGGCGTGGGTGGAAGCCAACCGGCACAAGGTCGACGAGATGTCGAACGGCCGGCTCGCGTACGTGTGGCTGCCGAACACTTCGGTCGCCGGCTACGAGTACTTCAACCGCTACTATTTCGCGCAGCAGAATCGCGAGGGAGCGGTGGTCGACGAGCGATTCAACGGCGGCGGATCAGCGGCTGACTATATGGTGGACCTGATGGGCCGCCGGCTCACGGGCTTCTTCAACAACCCGATCGGCGATCGGAAGTCATGGCGGAATCCCAACGCGGGAATCTGGGGCCCCAAGGTGATGATCATCAACGAATCCGCGGGCTCGGGAGGCGACCTGCTGCCCTTCATGTTCCGCGAGCTCGGAATCGGACCGCTGGTGGGAACGCGCACGTGGGGCGGACTCGTGGGGATCTGGGACGTGCCTCCGCTGGTTGACGGCGGTTTCATCACCGCACCGCGCGGCGGTTTCTACAATCTGAGCGGCGAGTGGGCTGTGGAGAACGAGGGAGTCGCCCCGGACATCGAGGTCGAGATGACTCCGTCCGCCGTCATCGCGGGCGGCGATCCTCAGCTCGAGCGGGCGGTCGAGGAGGCGCTGCGTCTGCTGGAGACGGAGTCCGTGGAGATGCTCCCGGAGCCGGCTGCACCCGTCAGGGCCCGCCGTCCGGAGTAAGTCGTTCTCGATACGCGGGAGCCTGGAGACCGGCCGGCGTCCACTGACGCCGGCCAGCTAAACCCTGCCTACGAAAAGAAGATCTGAAGTATCGTGGCGACCACGCTGATGATCACAATCAGCCCAAGGCCGATCAGCCCCAGCCGCCTCGTTCGCGAGACCTCCCGTCCGACCCTCGCCTCGGGGACGTTGGTGCCGCACTTAGGGCAACTGAGGAAGTCGAGATAGCGACTCCAGGTGTAGTCGCAGTCGGGGCAGCGGCGTGGATTGGAGAGCATGCCCAAAGATAAGGCCTCAAGCGCAGTGGATCACGCCAGGACCCGCATCAGCACCCACAGCCCCACCAGCGCCGCCAGCCCGCCGAGCGCCCACCGCCCCAGCCGCTGCACCAGGAGAGCTCCGTCCGTGTCGATCGTCCCCAGGACGCGGTGACACGTCGGGCAGGTAAGTGCAGCGTCAGAAACGACGCCGCCGCAGTCGGGACACTCTGTGAGGGGCATGTGGTCCTCCTGGGCCGACAATTCGGTGCCCAACTAACGCACAGGCCTCCGGATGCTGTCAATCCGTCAAGCAAATCGATCCTGTCAAGGCCTCCGGCCGGTGCCTCCGGGATGGTGCGGGAAGGCGTGTCCCTGACACGCTCATTGTCACACACCTCCCGTATCCTCCCCATGAGTCTGAGATACGGGAGGCACCCATGTCCGAGGCCGAGACCATTCGAAGCCAACAACCGTTCACGCGCCAGCTCGAGGTGAGGCCGGGCGAGCCGGGTCTGGAGCGGTCGTGGACGCTGTGCTAGGTTTAAACGCGCCCCGCACGACGCGTTTGCCTGGCCCCGCGCAACTCTATTACGGACAGTTCGATGACAGAGCCGAACGCCGTGCCCCGACATCTCCTGAGTGTGTGGAATCCGTCCTACGCCGACGACGCGATGGACCGCCACCTGGAGGTCCTCCTCCGCTGGGCGGCCCGCTACGCCGGTGGCGAGGCAGAGGATGCGGACGTCTACGTGTGGTGGGCGAAGCTGCGATCGCCGAACCGGGATGAACCGCTCGCCCACAAGGACGACTTGCTGGCCCTCCAGGCACAGATCGACTCGGGTATCGAGACGCACCTCTATCTCACCGACTACCGATCGCTGTACGCAGGCCACCTGGTCGAGGTCACCGACCGCGACGTCCCCGCTGCCGAGGGGGAGCAGTACCGCCATATGCCCGCCTACTACCGGGACCGCGAGGTGGACTGCTGGTTCCGTCTCAGGGACATCCGCCGCCTGATCGCGGGCGACGGACCGGCCACGAACGAGGAGCTCCGGAATCTTCTCAACGTCCGTTACCACCGCCGTCCCGTGTCGATCTACGGAGGCATGATCGAGCTGCCTCTGGTAGTGGAGCGGCAGGACGGGGCCACTTGGTTCGCCGACGCCGCCGAGCTCACAGGCGGTCGGCGGTGGGTGGTGCGAGACTCCGAGCTCCGGGGGGAGACCGAGCGTCTGTCAGCGGAGCTACGGGACAACCTCCTGGGCCAGGAGATCTGGGAGGCGCTTCACCCTACGTCCCGCACGTTCCTCACTACGGGGGAGGCGGTATTCCGCTCGCGCCGTGATGATCCGGGGTTCGACTTCTCGCCCACGGCCGTCGAATACTGCAAAGCGATTGAGACGGAGCTCAATGCGGCGATCTTTCCGGCTGTGCAACCAGTCATGGCCGGCAAGTCGCCAGCCGAAAGGGAGATCCAGAACCGGGATGGCACGATCGACCTGGGGCGCTCGGTCCCGCGGCAGACGATCGGAGCCGTCCGTCACCTGCTCATCCACAGGCCGGAGATGAAGCAGGCGATCGAGGAGGCCTTCCCGGGCCGGGATGCGACCTGGCTCACGACCACTCTTCCCGACGAGCTCGAACCGCTCCTCGAGTTACGTAATCCGGCCGCCCACGATGAGCGCATCACGCGCGAGCGCATCGCCTGGTGGCGCCAGAGGATACTGGGGATCGGCTGCGAAGGCCTGCTCGTCAGAATCGTACGCATCAAGCTGGAGGGAAAGGTCTGACGATGGCCGACGCGATCTCGAAGACGCAGCGCTGGCTGGATCTCATCGCGTTCCTCGTGGGGCGGCGGTATCCGGTCGAGGTCGAGCACATCATGGATGCTGTCCCGGCCTACGCGGAGAAGTATCAGGAGGGCGACAAGAAAGCCCGAGAGACCGTTCGCCGCATGTTCGAGCGCGACAAGGACGAACTCCGCGAGCTCGGGATCCCGATCGAGACACTGCCGAAAGTCGTCGACTACGGCGCCGAGGTGGTCCAGGCGTACCGGATCGCGGGCAGGGACTTCTACCTGCCGTACCTGAAGCTGATCGGGGACGCGGGACCCGTTGGCCCGGCACCGACACCGGGCGAGGAGGTTCGCCACGGAAGCATGGTGCTCCGGAGCGAGGATATGGCCGTCGCGTACGAGTCGTTATCGATGGTCTGCCACATGCCGTCGTTTCCCCTCAAGCGCGAGGCCAGCTCCGCGCTTCGCAAACTCTCCTTCGACCTCGGGCCCCACCTCGGAATAGTCGATTCTTCGCCCGTCCTGTACGTGGACCAGTCTGGAGCCGAAGAGATCCGGTCGCGCGTGAGGGTGCTGTCCGACGCGCTGCTTGCCCGAAAACGAGTGCGGTTCACGTACCACGGGATCCGCCGCGGGGAGGACACGGAGCGAGACGTGGCTCCGTACGGTCTCCTGTTCCAGCGCGGACACTGGTACCTGATCGGATACGACGAGACGCGTGACGCCGAGCGCGTGTTCCGGGTAGGGCGGATGGACGAGCCCCAGCTCAATACGCAGTCGCCCAAGACGGCGGACTACGAAATTCCCGCCGGTTTTTCGCTCGACGAGTATCGCCACCGTGACGCATGGGAGCTGGGGTCGGACGACGAGCAAACGCTCGAGGCGCAGGTGCGGTTCGAGTTTCCGACCTCGCTGTGGGCCGAGCGGAACGGCTACGGAGTGCTGAACGAGAAGCTACCCGACGGATCTCAGGTGCGCACGTTCGAGGTCCGCCAGATCAGCCCCTTCCTTCGTTGGATCCTCAGCCTGGAGGGAAGGGCGCGCATCGAAGCTCCACCGCAACTCGCCGAGAGTCTTCGTTCCCTGGCGCGTGAGGTCCTGGCGGTTTACGAGGCGTCGGCCGCCGCTGCCGGGACGGTTTCTACGGCCGGGGGAGGCGCCCATGAGTGAGCGCGGAACGGCCGGCCAGCAGCTCGAACGGATCCTCTACCTGCTGCCCCTCGCGAGCCGAGACGGAGGGGTGCCGCTCACAGAGGCGGCGGAGCGACTGGGCGTCAGCGTAGAGACGGTGCAGCGGGATCTCGAGGAGGTCACGTCCCGGGCCTTCTACCACCCGGCGGGTGGCACCGATGACCTGCAGATATTACTGGAAGCTAACCACCTTAAGATATATTCTTACAAGAAGTTCGATCGTCCACCGAAGCTCTCTGATCGAGAGATGCTGTCCCTTGCCATCGGGCTCCGGGCGGCGGCCGCCGAGGCCGCCACGGGCCGGGCCTCGGAGATCCGTGACCTGGCACACCGGATCGAGGTAGAGCTCGCCGTGACGTCAGCCGACGAAGAGGCGGATCGGTTCGCGCTCGAGGAGGGGGACGGCGAGGGAGCGGCCGTCCGAGCGCTCCTGAAGGAAGCCGCTCGATCCCACACTCGCTGCCGGATCCGGTACCTCAAGCCCGACGACTCCGAGCCCGGTGAACGGGAGGTCGATCCGTACGCGGTGGTCTACGGCTCGGGCAAATGGTACGTGATCGGACACTGCCACCTGAGAGGCGACATCCGGGCGTTTCGGATGGACCGGGTGCTCGCGGCCGAAGCGACGGATGTCGGATTCCACGCACCGGACGAATTCGATCCCGCCGCTTACGTGGCTGGCGGACGCGTGTTCCGGTCAGATGCCGAGGAAGAGGTCGTGGTGCGGTATTCCGCGCTTGTCGCGCCCTGGGTCCGCGAGCACGGCCCCGTCGAAGAGCTCGAGGACGGGTGCGTGGCCGTGCGGTTCACGACCGCTGATCCGGGCTGGGTCGTGCGTCACGCGCTGCAGTACGGGCCGGAGGCGGAGGTCGTGGAGCCGTTCGACGTGCGAGAGATGGTGGTGGCGGCGGCGGTGGCGTTCCTGGACGACGAGTAGTTGACAGGTTTCTTCAGCAACCTGCCAGCGCCTGGATCAGCCTCGAGTCTGATCCAGGCACCGTTTTCGATCAGCGGGCCAGACGCACCATCAGGTCTGCGGCTACCTGGTTGAACACGCTTCTCAGTTCGGAAGCGGTCGGGGCATAATAGCTCTTCCCGGCCGGCTGGCCGCTATTCGTCATCCCATCCACGTTCGCCAGCTCCTGCAGGAAGTCCAGATTAGGCTGGAATGCCGGATCGGAATACGTCGTGTTGCCCAGGCCGATCGTATACAGGAGTACGCCTTCACCGCGGATCTGGCCCGCGAGCTGCCGTCCGAGGTCGTGGTTCAGTGCGTCGGCGGCCACCGGTTGAGGCGCCGACTGCTCGGTCCACACAGAGCAATAAGTGACGTTGCGGCAGCCGGTCGCGGAGGTCAAACCGTCGATCGGCATGGCGTCCGGGTTGTTGTAATACCCGCCGAGATGCTCCGGAGGAAGCTCCTGAGCCGTCGTCATGATGCGGTCTCGTCCGCCGATCGTGCCTCGGAACGCCGTCGGGCGTCCGTCGGTGAAAAACACCACGACCTTGGCTGAGCGTTCGCGCACGTCACTGCTTGTGATCTGCTGATGGGCGAGCCTGAGGCCCTCACCATAGTTCGTATAGCCCGCTGACGACATGCCGTCGATCTCAGATGTCACCGATGTCCGGAAACCGTGTGCGATCTGGAACCGGTTCGCGGCTCGCGTCTGGAACGACACGAGACCCATCTGGTCGATATCGTCGTCGAATTGCTGAACGAATTCCTTGGCCGCGGCCTGTAGATCGTTCCACGCGCCGACCGTTCCGAGTGATCCGGACTGATCGATCACGAGGATGAGATCGACGGGCGGCACGGCGGCCACTGATTTGGCCCGCACGTCGATGTGGTCGACGCCCAGCAGACGCATCAGAATGGTCGGGATCGTCCGCGCGGCGCTCACCTCGAACGTGCTCTCGCCCTGCGCATCGGTGTCGACACGCATGTCCAGGGTCGCTCCGTTGATCGCCGGACCCACACCGTTGGCGTATGCGGCGGCCGTGGCCTGTTCCAGCGCGATGGCCTCGCCCGAGCGGAGCGTGCGGGCTCCGGTGAGGGCGGCGGAGTCCACGGCTCTCACGAGGCGAAGGCGTGTCAGGTAGCCCCGCCCAGAGTCTACTGCCAAACCCGTCATGCCAAGCATGAAGAGCATGCCGGCGGCCACCAGTATGAGCACCGAACCCCGGGTGTCCCGGACCATGCGGCCCATCTTGTCGATCGACATCATGAGTTCTCCTCGCAGCCGTTCAGAAGACCGCGCGCTCGTAGAGCACGGAAGGCGCCACGGCCTTGTACAGTCCGGCCAGCGGCGTGATGGGCTCGTAGGTCAGGAAGACCTCGACCGAGTAGTGCGTGCTTCCCTCGGCGAACCCGGCCATGGCGATCCACTCGGCCGCCAGGTCGTTGTCGGCGAGCTGGCTCTTCTGTTCGTATCCGTCCGTCGCGATCTGGGCCATAACTGTGGGTTGTCCCTGCTTCACGACCAGGCGGCTGACGATCGCGCCTCCGTTGGCCGGCATCTTCAGCGTCTCGCCGTTGGCCATCACGGTCGTCAGGACTTCGCTCAAAGCCGTGCCCCGCGCCGCGATGTTCGCGCCCTCTCGGCTCAAGCCCGCGAGCCCGTGTGTCCGGTCGTAGGCGTTCGAGAATTCGACCATTCCGAGAAGGATGACCAGGATCACCGGAAGCACGAGCGCGAATTCGACGATCCCCTGGCCGCTGTCCGAGCGGGAAAGGCGCGCGAGTCCGCGTAGCGCTCGCCGGCCGTGCCCGTCTATGCGTGTGCGAGTCATAGTCGTGCTGCGCATCTTGATCTCTCCTATCCGACCGTCAGGATCCCGCGGTTCCGTAGAACGGCTCGTTCCGCATGGCTGCCGCTACACTGAATCGCAGCTCGGGGAGCACGTCCATGAAGCCCGGAAGGGAATAGTCGTACGAGTAGATGAGCGTGATCCGAACAACGTCCTCTGGGCCTCCACCGTCCGCCGGATCGATGACGATCGCTTCCGGGGTCACGGGGAGGGTGTATGCGCGCTCGGCGACGATGCGCCGAATAGACGTCGCTCTGTCCAACAGGTCGCCCGACTCGTCGTCCGTCAGCTGGTTGCCGGTAACAGCGTAGCGTGTGGCCTCGATCACAGCGTGCCGGGCCGTGAGGCGCGTGTGGAACATGCGACTGAACTCGAAGATGGACGCGAACAGGACGAGCAGCATCGGCATGACCAAGGCCATCTCGATGAGCGCGGTGCCGCGCGAGCAGCGGAATGCGCGCCCGAGGCCGATCATGGCTCCGTTGTGTGTCCGGAGGGAGTGTCGCTGATCCCCGAGCTCTTCGTTCATGGCCTGTCCACCTTTGCGTCCAGTTTCTCCAGGGGCGGTCCGTCCGATGCTGCACCGGCGTACCGCGTGTTCGGCACCGGATGAGGCACCGGGCGTGCCCAGCAAGGGCCCCTCAGGTCGCAAGTCGCTGAAAGTGACTGGAACGTCAAGCGTTGTGAATCATCGGAGACAGGGATCGCTGATGGTCCGCGGGCGGCAGATGTGGGGTCGAAGCCACAGTCCGGGCCTCACGCAACTTCGTGGATGTGCGGGCCGGAGTGGGTCCGACCGGACTTGAATCCACATCCACAGCAGGTTTATGCGCCTATCCTGGCCGCTGGATCGCCTTTGACCTCGACTTCCGGAATGTGTGGATACGCTCAACACTCGGTGTGGTGGGGCTGCAGACACTCCTCCATGAGGGCTGGGACCCTGGCCGAAACCGTGGCCGGGACCGGCAAGCCGCGCGAGCCGAATGACCGCGCGGAGGCTGGCATAGTATGCGGTTCAGCGCGTCAGGACGCTTCTTCACGCAGTTCCAGTACCGGCTCCAGTTCAAGGAGGAGCCACGCGGGCACTGGACTGAGTGGGGAACGGAGCGGTCGTTCGCTGCCGTTGTCGGCCAGCGGGGCCGCCGGACGTGCGTCGGAGGGGACCACCACCTCGTTCGCCGCAATGTCGCCCACTGCGCCGCCCGCAACCGCCTCGATGGCCGCGGCCTCATTCCGGACTTCCTCCGCTTCGGCCACCTTCGCGAAGCAGATCCCGAAGTGTGCGGTGTTGTCGACCAGGCAGTAGTCGGCATAGGCGAGTCCGATGAGCACGATGACGATGAGCAGTACTACAATCATGACAACCATCCCTCGTGTTAGAGCGCCAACTCTACGTTGCGTGGGCGGCGTCACCGGGCTGTCACGGCTTCGGAACGGGCTCAGATCCGCCGCCGGGCCCTGTCCGTTTCACTCCCATTCTCCCATATTCTGACTCCCTCCCCGGATGTCCCCAGACGGAGTGGTAGCATGAAGCCGTTCTCTACCTTCGGGAGCTTCCTGTTCGGCCTGATCGCAGTCGCGCACCTGGCCCGTGTGCTCTTCGGGTGGACCGTGACCGTAAGTGCTGTGGTGATCCCCATGTGGCCCAGCGTGGCGATCTTCATCGGACTTGGGCTGCTGTCGGTACTCATGTGGAGAGAGGCGAACCCGGGCTGAGCCTGGACCGGTGCGATGACAGACTCCCGTCGTCTGGGTTGGTGGGCGCTCTGGACCGTGGTTACGGCGATCGGCTACTCCCTCGGCTTCTACGCCGGCTTCTTCGTCGCCTATATGCTGCTCGCTCCGATCATGGCGGCCATCACGATCGGCGCCGGCGTCGGTTTCCTTCAGCGTCTCGTGGTCCAGCGACTGCTGGAACCACACCGCTCACGCATGTGGTCTCCGGCGGACTCGGCCGGCTGGATCCTCGGCAGCGTGATCGGCATGACCCTCGTGTTCACCGTCGGCTGGCTCGTAGTCGAAGTGGGCCGGGTCGATGTCGATCGCATTGGCATGCTGGGGCTGATCGGGGCCTTCACGATTGCCGGGGCGCTCACGGGATTCGTCCAGGAGCGGGTTTTGCGACGCTACGTGCATCAATCGCGCTGCTGGATCGCCGTGTCGGCCCTCGGCTGGGGGGCGAGCGCGCCCGGGCTCGGCTTCCTTACCTCCATGGCGGACGCGGTGTACCCGGTGTTTGCCATACTCATGGCACCGGCCATCGCGGGAATCGTACTCGGAGCCATCACGGGAGGAGCTTTGGTCGGACTCCCGATCCGGCCCCAGCCCCTGACTCCTCCCTGAGCGCCTGCGTCGGGTCGATCCGAGCTGCCCGTTGCTTCAGATGCCGAACGCCTCGCCGATCTTCTTCAGGAAGTCCCGTACGCCCCACTCGATCTCGTGGAACGGGTCCCACTCGGGGGGCTTGGTCTCGGCGTCGTCCCCGGAGGCCTCGACTCTCTTCTGGAGCCGGACCCGCGTGTCGCTCAGGACTACGGTGTCGAACTCGCAGTCCTCGCTCTCGATCACGAGCTTCTGCCACCTGACCCTTGGATAGCGAAGGTCCGCTACGATACGGCCCTTGTCATCCGTCAGAGTAAACCTCAGGGGTCCGTTACCGATCTTCATCTTTGCCATGTCTAACTCCCGAACATCTCCAGCGCCGCGTCGATGACCTCGTCGACGACATCGGTCTCGCCGGAATTGGTTAGGTAGATCACGATCGTGTTCCGGTGCGGGAACGCCATCCCCAGCGTGCCGGTCGCGCCGCGATGTCCGAACACGGGGAGTCCGCCGGTCGTGGGTGGACGGGCGTAGATTTCCCAGTGCATCCCGTACCACCGGGTCCGTGCGGCCGTCGTGTCGCCCACTGTTGTATCGGCTGCCGTTGCGTCGGCCAACGCGGCCTCCACGGTGGCCGGCTGCAGAAGCTGTTCGTCTCCGAAGGCGCCGCCGTCCACCCAGACCTGCAGGAAGCGGGCGTAATCGAACGCGGTTCCGAACAGGTCGCCGGCCGGGCTGAACCAGGACGTCGCATGCGGTCGCGCCGGATTCCACCAGCGCTCCCACGACGAGCCTCCCCAGCTGCGATACGAAGAAGGTACGCGGTTCGCCCAGCCTGCGTCCGGAGAGAACACCGCGTGCGTGTCTGCGAGACCGAGCGGCTCCAGGATGCGCTCCTCGAGGAACCGCTCGACGGGCATTGAGGAAACGGTCGCCACCACCGCACCCAGCACATCGGAATTGAGGTTGGAGTAGATGAAGCGCTCTCCGGGCTCGAAATCCGGTCCCTGCGTCGCGGCGAGGCTCACGGCGTCGACGAGCGTCGGCTGGGCGGCGTAGCCGGGCGGCTCTCCACCCTGGACGAAGCCGGAGCGATGCGTGAGCAGGTCCCTCACGGTGACACGGCGCGACGCTTCGTTGTCGAATGACGCGAGGTACGTCGCGACCGGTGAGTCGATGGCAATGTTCCCCTCCTCGGCCAGGAGCAGCGCAGCCGTTGCCACGAACGGTTTGGTCATCGAGGCGAGGCGGAAGATCGAGTTTCGCTCCATCGGCACGAGGTCGTCGCGGTCGGCCCAGCCCATCGCCTGGTGCAGCACGATCTGGCCGTCCTTGATCACCAGGACCTCGGAGCCGATCACGTGGCGCGCGACGACCCTCGAGTAGAGTCGCTCCTTGAACAGCCAGACCGCGTCCGACGAAAGGCCGACGTCCTCGGCGGAGGCCGCGTACGGGTACGGCGATTCCTCGAAGGCCGTGCGTGGGGTGCGCGGGAAACCGGGGCGCGATTGATCGTCGGCGCCGCAACCGGTCGCCAGCACCGCCGCGAGCATGAGGATCGCCGTGCCGGTGAGCGGTTTGGTCATGGAGCGGATTCGGTAGATCGAGTTGCGCTCCGGGGGAATCCGGCGCTCGCGGGCGAGCCAGACTGGGCGAAGGTGTCCACGCCCGGGATGAGACACGAGATCAAGGCAAACGAGATGACTGTCCGATGCCGCATGCGCATGTCCGCATCCCCGGGGTGGTCCGGCGTGTGATCGGGCTTGGCGTCTACGGCCGGTTGCAGCCCGAAGCCGCAAAGTCGCGGTCCACGTCGCGGACTGCTTCGTACAGGGCCTCATCCCAGGTCAGCAGATGATCGGGCAGATCGCCGCCGTACGTCCGCCCGCGCGCGATACTGTACTGCGTCCACCCGGCCTCGACCTCACGATACGTTTCGCGTAGTTGGTCACACGCGAGCCGCTTCTGTGCGTAGACGGAGGACACGGCCCGGTACCGTCCGAGCGTGGCTTCGAGATTCCTGGCCATGAGCGAGATCGGCTCGCGCGCCGTGACCCGGCGGTCCTGGATGGTGACGAGTGACGCGCCCGGGCCGACTTCCGTCGCCGCCGGCAGTCTGACGTCCGCCAGCATCTCGGCAATCGCCGGACTCGCCTCGGCGACCGGGTCTGCCAGCGAGCGGACTCCGACGACGATGCTCCCGAGAGCGATCACGATCACCGTCGTGTCGACTGCGACGTCCCAGAAGCTTGATCCAGACCAGGACTTCCAAGTGTCGTTCATGAATTCCCCCGGGGAGTCCGCGGACGGATAACGCATGGCCTGCCGTGCCGGGCTACGGCTCTCTTTTTCAATATATGTCGGAAACCGGATCGGTGCCCGACGTGTCGCTGTATGTGGCCACGACGGAGACGATTGAACGATGACCATTCCGGGCGTGTTCACGGCATGAGGTGACGCGCACGAGACGGCGGGATCCGATGGTAGTGAAAACGAACCCTTCGTTGGTAGTCTCGCGTATAGTAACTTGGACTGTGTTCCAGTCCTGTTGCGGTCCGTCTTGACGCATCCCGGGGGGAAGGGTTGCCCGACTGGCGGCCACGGTGGTAAGAGGAGCGAGCGATGCCTGACGAGGTGCTGCACTCGGTTCTGAAGGGCCAACCTGAGGAAGAGACCCTTACAGCGAACCAGCGGTTCAAGGGCTCTTACCGCTTCTTCGTGGCGACGGCGATTCTGGCGTCGGTCGCTGTCCACTTCGTCGCGTTCGAGTTCTTCCCGAAGATGCAGGCAGCCGACCTCGGCTTCGTTCCGGACGAGCTGGCGGCGATCGAGCTTCCGCCCGAGGTCAGGATCCCTCCGCCTCCCGAGGCGATCGTCAGGCCGGCTCGTCCCAGGGTCTCGGCCGATATTCTCGATGAGGACATCACCATCGCTGCCACCACGTTCGACGAGAACCCCGCGGCTGAGCTCGCTCCGCCGCCCCCGGACGTCGAGATCGATCCGAGCGAGCAGCCGGTCTACGTGGATCGCGATACCGAGCCGCGACTCTTGAATGGTCCGGAAATGCTGCGTCTGCTTGAGAAGCTCTACCCGCCATTGCTGAGGGAGGCCGGCGTCGGGGGTGAGGTCCTGATGTGGGTCTGGGTGGACGCGGAAGGGAAACCGAGCAAGGCCCGGATCAACCGATCCAGCGGCCGCGCTCAGCTCGACGATGCGGCTCTCGCGATCGTGGAGCGGATGAAGTTCTCGCCGGCCATGCTGCGTGACAAGCCGATCGGCGTGTGGATCGGCCAACCGATCAGCTTCTCGGTCGACAAATAGGGCTTCTTCAGCGACCTGCTAAAGGGCTCGGCCAGCGGTTGCCGCCCGTCCAGGTACCGCGTCAGGCTCCTCCGACGATCGCCACGATCGTCTGCCCGGGCTGGGGGACCGCGGCGCCGTAAACGGTCACGACTGTGAGCTTCCCCTCGTCTACGACGAACAGCGGGATCGCGTCCGGGTACTGCTCGAGGAAGTCGGTGTAGCCGAAGGAAACGGTGAGCTTCGTCGTCTTGACGTCGGCGCCGGCGTCGAACCGGGACGTCAGCTCCCAGTGCCCGGCGTTGGCCTGGAACAGGAACCGCCCCCGCAGGTGACGACCCACAAGCGTCTCTCCCGTCGCGGTCTCGAGCTCTGCGGGTGGAAGCTGGTACACCGAGTCGACCCCGAACACCTCGCTGAAATTCAGGCCCGTGAGCGAATTCACTTCGTCATTCGAGGTGAGCGCCAGAAGGTTGCCGATCCCGGCGAGCTCGATCTGGTCGAGCGCTCCCTCGGTCAGGGTGCTTCCATAGTACGTGGGGAGGCCGGCCAGGCCTGCTTGAGAGATGTTCCGGCGGTTGGTGTCTGCGAGGCGCACCTGGTACCCGAGCTCCTGCAGTTCGCGAGCGATCTCACGCGCCCACGGGTGCGCCCCTACGAACAGGACTCCATGAGGCTCGGGTTGCGCCACGCCCAGTCGGCGGGCGAGGGGTCCTGCTGTGAAGCCGTAAACGAGAACGGTCGCGATGATCACCAGGAACGTGACGGAGGCTAATTGCTCGGCTCCCGCGTATCCGTGCCGGGTCAGCTCCAGCGCGAACAGGGACGACACGGCGGCCGCCACGATGCCGCGCGGAGCCACCCACCCGAGCAGAATGCGCTCGCGCCAGCTGAAGTTCGAGCCTTGCGTCGAGATTCCGACGGCCAACGGCCGCACGACCAGGATCAGCGCGCCGACGAACGCGATCTCGGGCACGCCGACAGCACGCAGGTCGGCCATTTCGAGACGCGCAGCCAGGATGATGAACAGAGACGAGATGAGGAGGACGCGCAGGTTTTCCTTGAACTCGAGGATGTGACGGATGTTCACGGAGTTCTGGTTGGCCATCGCCATGCCCATCAGCGTGACCGTGAGCAGGCCGGATTCGGGCTGCAGGGCGTTGGACCCGGCGAAGGCGGCGACGACGACGGTCAGCGAGAGTGGGCTCTGCAGGAACTCCGGTACCCAGCGGCGATCGAGGACCAAGATCATCAGGCCCGCTCCGACGGCCGCCAGCATGACGCCGATCACGACCGTCTTCAGGAACCCCAGGGCACCGACGGTCCATGCGACCTCGAGGCCACCCGCAAGCAGGACCTCGAACACGAGCACGGCCAGCACCGCGCCGATCGGGTCGATGAGGATACCTTCCCACTTCAGCGTATTGCCGACCTGTCGGCTTGGCCGCATGTGCCTCAGGAGCGGCACGATCACGGTGGGTCCCGTGATCACGAGGATGGCGCCGAGAAGGAGAGCCGGTTCGAGGGCGAAGCCAAGGATATAGTGTGCCGCCGCCGTGACCAGGGCCCAGGTGACGATTGCACCCACGGTCACGAGTCTGGTGACTACCCGACCTACCTGCCGCAGCTCCCCGATTCGCAGGCTCGCCCCGCCCTCGAACAGGATGATCGCGACGGAAACCGAGACTACGGGGAACAGCAGGTCGCCAAAGATGGCGTCGGGTTTCAGAAGGCCGGTGAGGGGACCGGCCACGATTCCGAATACGAGAAGCAATAGAATCGACGGCAGGCCGATTCGCCACGCGATCCACTCCGCCGCGATGCCGAGGGTGATGATGCTGGCGATGGCGAGAAGCAGGTACTGGCTCAACGGACGGTCTCCTGTCGTCGAGTGAGCTCATCGGGCGCGCGACCGCCGTACCGTACCTCTCGTTTCCGCTGTTCGTCAACGGACGCGTCCTGTCCGCTACATCTCGATCGTCACTCCACGCCAGAACGCCACGTGGTCTTTGATCCGGGCGGCGGCATCGCGGGGGTCAGGGTAATACCAGGCGGCATCCCGATTGACCTCACCGTCTACCACGACGTCGAAGTAGGACGCCATTCCCTTCCACGGGCAGCGGGATTGAGTGTCGCTCTTCTGAAGGAAATCTTCGGACACCGAGTCGGGAGGGAAGTAGATGTTGCCCTCCACCTCCTCGTACTCGGCAGACTCGGCGATCACCGCGTCATTCCAGATGGCTCTTGCCACTCTTATCTCCTGTTGCCTGGTCCCGGTTTGCGTGCCGGACCATCCGGCTCCGGCAGTGAACATGTGCGGGGATCATTCCGTTCCCTGGCACAAAAGTGGGGAAGTGGGAATCCGTGTAGACGGTTTGGTGCACTCCCACCTGTTCAGTACGAATGCCTTGACTTATCACCATCAATGACTAGTATGAATATCGACAACAATACGAGGATCAACCATGCGAGAGACACTCGGTGTGCACGAATTCGCCCGCCTCAGCGGTCGGCACTTCAATACGGTCTATAACTGGATTCGCTCCGGAGCCGTGGCGGCCCGGAAGCAGGACGGAGAGTGGCGGATTCCCACGTCCGAGCTCGACCGAATCCGGAAGCGGGCGTCGGACAAGGATGTTCCATCGGAAGAACTGCTCGAGTGGTGGTCCCGCGATTTCGAGCAGACGATGCGGCGCCTGGTCAGCCTCTCGACCTGGATGGATCGGCTGGGCAAGCAGGGGTTCTCTCGTCACGGGAACAGCCGCGCACATGTTATCGCAGAAGCGCGCTCGAGCGAGCTCGCTGACATGGTGATGGAGCTCCGCGACGTGGCGTCCTCCATCGAGACGGCGGAGCGACTCCGGCCCCGGCTGCTGGCACTTCAGCGTCGAGCCTGAGCCACGCGGGCCGGGCTCAGCTCTCGCTCCCTCCCGCGGATGGAATCAGGCCTCCGGGCCCGGCGTCTAAGGGACAGTCGCGAGGGCAACGAGGTCTCCACGACTACCGTAACGACCGGCGCGCCCGGTCGCGTGCACCACGGAGGTGAAGAATGCGTTTACGCACGGGAAGAACGGGTTGGAGCCGCGGCCGGGGCGTCATCGCTGCCGGTCTCGCTATATCACTTGCGGGATTCACAGTCGCGTGTGACAGCTCGCCGACGGACAGCCTGAACCAGAACACGACGGCGGATGCAAGTGAAGCCGATTACTCGATCATCCTCGGTGACCTTACCGAGGGGCTCGGTTTGACGGACGAGCAGATCGCGGCCGTAAGGAACGTACTGGAGGAGTACCGGGGACAGGAGCGCCAGTTCGGGCAGCTGTGGTACGCCGCGGAGGATCTCCAGGGCATCCTGATTTCGGAACAGATCGATGTCGTTCAGGCACGCCAGGAGGAAATGCGAGCCGAAATGAAGGCCCGCCGCGATGGGATGCGCGGACAGTTCGGCGATCAGGCCGGACGTAGAGAACGGACCCGACGTGGTGGTCAGTTCGGGCGTGGCGGCGAGTTCGGCGGCCACGGGCCGGGCATGGGGCTGGGTATGGGGCCGGGCCATGACGGCGTCGGCGGTGGCGGTCTCGACCTGTCCGACGAGCAGATCGCAGAGCTGGAGCAGATTCGCGAGTCATTCACGCCGCAGCGCGACGAAATCCGTGACGGCGTCCGAGACGGGAGCATCACGCGGGACGAGGCGCAGACCCGGATGGAGGAGATCCGCGAGGCGATGCACGAAGCGCTCAAGGGGATTCTCACGGACGAGCAGATCGCGGTGCTGGACGAGCACAGGGCAGAGGCCGAGGTCCGGCGTGAGGGGATGAAGAGTCGGCGCGAGGAAATAAGGAACCGGTGGGAGGACCGGCATCAAGCGGGACAGGACGCGATGGTCGACGCTCTCGAGCTCACGGCGGACCAGCAGGCCGCCATCGAGACCCTCAGGGAGGGGTTTAGAGGCCAGGGACGGCCGTCTCCCGAAGAAGCCGAGGCCCGCCGCGAGGCGCACCACCAGGCGCTGCTCGAAATCCTCGACGACGACCAGGAGGAAATCTGGGTCCTGCACGGCTCGCTGTCGCAGCTGTTCGCTCGCCACCAGGCTCGTAGCCGGGCGAGTGACGGGTCCGGCGGCCAAGGTCGCCAGGGAAGGCGCGGTTCCGGCAGGCGGTAAGCGGATCCGACAGACGGCAACCCGATGAACGCAGCGGGCGGAGGTCGAGAGACCCCGCCCGCTTTGCCATAGGGGTCGGTGGAAAGCGTACGTACGACCGGTCGCCTGGTTCCCAACCGCCGCTCTGGAGCGTCCTCCCTGCCGACGCTAGGTTTCGCTTCGCAGCTCGACTGGGATTCGACTGGAGGACGGCTCATGCGAACTTGGATTAGGTGGACGACGGGATTCGCCGGTCTACTGATCACGGGTATCGGTCTCGTCGCCACGTGGAACGTGCTCTCCCCGGGGATGGAGGGCGCTCCCCCGAGCTTCGACGGTTGGATGTTCGAGGGACCGGCCCTGGTGACCTTCGGACTGCTACTTCTCTGGACGGTGAAGAGCGCTGGCGATTCGGGAGCGATGCTGGACCGACGCGCCCCCGTCCTCCTGTTGCAGATCGGCCTCTCCTTCCTGGTGCTGCCCGCCGCGACGTGGATCTGGAAGACGACCTCCGGCACCGAGGTGGCCACTTACGCGTGGACGTTCACGGTGTTCGCACTCGGAGTGCCCGGCGTCGCTCTCGCTCTCACGGGTACTGCGCTATGGTTATGGCGTGCGCTGCGGGAGAGGGATACAGACTGAGGTCGCCCTGCTAAGGGAGGATTCGGACCAGCGGCAGCTGTACGTCCGGCGGTGGCTCGTTCTTTAACAGGCGCCCGAACACGTAGCCGAGTGCGATCCTCTCAATCCTCTCGTTCGCGGAGGTCGGGAACACGGCGTACCATCCGGCGCCGGCGAAGTCCACGCGCACACTGTCACCCGGCTCGAGTCGTCCGACGATCTCGCTTTCCGTCGTCCGATCGGCGCGCATGCGGGAAGTCACGTGTACCCACCGGACTTCTCCCCATTCCTGGTGCATGGCCTCGCCCGCCGGAACGAGTCCCAGGCTCGCGCGGAGTCCGGATAATCCCAGCGGTCCGCCCACTCCGAGAACCGTGGTAGTGATCGCGGCCACTATGAATACGCCCAGAAAGATGCGGACTTCGGCAAACTTGTTGCCGGATGCGGCACGGACTTTCGCAACTTGCACAGCTTCATCCTCTGCTTTGCGAGGACGTGCTTGAAAGTCGCAAGTGTCGCAGTATCTTCGACCTGGCGCAGCTGGGCGCCCACAAATCGGGCATGCCGCCGTACTCAAATCCGATTGCCTCCGCTGTGGTTGGCGTTTCGGCTGCCTGATTTCGTGCATATCCCGTGCCCCTCGGCTGCCTCGCGAATGGAATCATGCGCTGGCTGCTGAGTTGAGCGCTGTGAAGCAGTTGAATCGAAGAGAGATCACGTTCTGGGCGTCTCGGGGAATGTTCCGACCGCTGTCCCGGTCTTACTCTCAAGCGCATGACACCATCCGAACCAGGGAGAGACGTGATGGGGAAAGTCGTTACCCGCGGAGTTGTCGTAACGGCGATGATGATCGCGAGCTTCGGAGTGGGGCGAGCTGCCTCCC
The DNA here is from genome assembly GCA_964195715.1 of Akkermansiaceae bacterium. GTDB lineage: Bacteria > Gemmatimonadota > Gemmatimonadetes > Palauibacterales > Palauibacteraceae > Benthicola. The sequence continues at coordinate 27,221 of CAXMRU010000103.1, forward strand.
AGGACGTGGCGGGTGACAGGCCCGCGACCGCCGGGTTCGTCGGCCAATGGACCCTGAACCGGGCACTCAGCGACGACCCGGCCGACCAGATGCGGAGCATGCGGGGCACGATGCCTTCCGATCGGCCGAGTGGCAGGCGCTCCGGAGGCCGCAGTCCGGAGCAGATGCGCTCAGGGATGGACGCGGTCCGGCGCGCTGCCGAGAGCTTCGCAATCCGCCAGGACGACTCGACAGTGGTGATCGTCTATGCGGAGCGCAGCCTGACGCTGTTCACCGATCGGCGGAAGCAGAAGGAAGTGGTCGGGGACGATGTCGAGATCGAATACCGGGCGTGGTGGGAGGGCGGGAATCTCCTGATTGAGCGGAAGCTGGACGGGGGTCTCACGCTGACCGAGGAGTACTCCGCGCACGCCGGGACCGGGCGTCTGCACGTGCTCACGCGGCTCGAAGGGGATCGCCTTCCGCGGACGATCGCGTTCGTGCGAGTGTACGACCCGGCGAAGGACACGCCCCAGGACTGACGAACCGTACTCTCGAGCGCGTCGATCAACCGGGTGACAACGCCTCCGCGGGCTGTATCCGGCTCACCCGGCGCGCCGGGATGTACGTGGCCAGAACTCCGACCAGGGCCAGGGCCAGGACGACACCTCCGAAGATCACGGGATCGCGCGCGTCGACCTCGTACAGGATGATCTGAAGCGGTCGCGTAGCGAGGGCTGCCAACGCGATCCCGATCGTGATCCCGATCGCGAGCTGCTTGAGTCCGCGCCGCATAGCGAGGCGGATCAGGCGGCCGTCGTATGCTCCCAGCGCCATTCGGATACCCATCTCCCGCGTGCGCTGGCTGACCGTGAACGACATCACGCCGTACAGGCCGACGGCGGCCAGGAACAGGGCCACGAAACCGAATGCCATGAACAGCGTGCCGAATGTCGTATAGAACCAGGTCGCTTCGTCGATGACCTGCTGCATCGGCATGGCGTCGTAGATCGGCAGGTTCGCGTCCATGGTTGCGACCGTCTCCAGCACCCGGGATGCCAGGCCCGCTGGATCCCCCGCGGTGCGCACTGCGATGCTCGCCGTGTTGCCCAGGATCTCGCCGAACTGATCCACGGCAATGTAGTAGCCGGCGGGGCTGGCCTGGTTGTTTCCGATCCCCTCCATCTTCAGGTCGGGCACGATCCCGACCACCGTCATCCACTCGTAGACCTCGTCTCCCTGGTGGATTCGGAACCGTTTCCCGAGCCCTTCGCCGTCCTCGAAGTACTCCCTCACGAAGCTCCGGTTGACGAGAGCCACGGGCAGGTTGTCCCGCGTGTCCGAGAACTCGAATGCCCGCCCGTCGAGCACCGGCGTCTGGAATGTCGCGAAGTAGCCCGGCGTGACGATGCCCTCGCGTGCCCGCGGGTAGTCTTGCTCTGTCGGATACTCGCCGCCCTCGATCTCGAACGTGCGTATCCCGTTCCCGCGAGCGGGAAGGCCATCCGACAACGTGGCCGCTTCGACGCCCGGCGTTGTCTGTAGCCGCTGCAAGAACTCACGGTAGAAATCAGTGCGATCGTCGGCCTCGGGGTAGTCCGCCTCGGGCAGGTTGATGCGCGCCGTGAAGATGCTCTCCACCGCGAACGGCAGATCGACGGTCCGCAGTTGCGCGACGCTCTTGATCATCAGGCCCGCCGCGATCAGGAGACCGCATGACACGGCCACCTCGCCGATCACGATGATCGACGTGATCCGTCCCATCCGGAGGCCGGAAGACCCCCGGCCTTCGTCCTTGAGCGCCTCGTTCATTCCGCGGCCGGTAGCCCGTAGAGCCGGGAACAGGCCTGCGGCGACGGCCGACAGGGCCGTGATCACGATCACGAACAGCATGACCTGGGAGTCGAGGTCGAAGCTCATCCAGAAGGGCGGGGGATTGGCGGCGACACCCCGGTTGAACCAGGCCAGGCCCCCGACAGCGATCAACATCCCGACGGCCGCGCCGGCGAGTGAGAGGACGCCCACCTCGATCAGGAGCTGGCGGATGACTCGTATGCGCCTCGCGCCCAGGGCCGAGCGCACGGCCACTTCCTTCTCTCGCCCGGCGGCCCGCGCGAACAGGAGATTGGCCACGTTTGCACACCCGATGAGCAGCACTCCGATTGCTGCGCCCAGCATCGCCATGAGAAGTCCGAACAGCTCATCCCCGATGACGAACTTGGTGAACGGCTCGACCACCGGGGCAAAGCCCTCGTTGGCCTCTGGGTACTGGGTCTCGAGCCGCAGTCCGATGGTGGCGAACTCGGCGGAGGCCCGGTCCAGCGACACGCCTTCGCGAAGACGTCCGAACCCCGGGAGCTGCGGGCCCTCGCCGCGCTCGTGCTCGAGCGGATTCACTTCGAGTGGGGCCCACATGTCGGCCTCCATCGGGAACTTGAACCCTTCCGGCGCCACTCCGACGATTGTTCGAGACTCACCGTTGGTGCGCACGACCTGCCCCACGATGTCCGGGGACCCGTCGAATCTCTCCTGCCACACCTCGTAGCCGATGATAATCACCGGATCCGCGCCGGGCTCGTCCTCGCCCGGGAGGAATCCTCTGCCGAGGACCGGGGCGACGCGCAGGATGTCGAACATGTTCGCCGTGACCGTGGCGCCTGCGTAGCGCTCCGGCTCGCCGTCCGCTCCGATGAGGTTGACCGCGCCCTGGTTCCACAGGCCGAACGCTTCCAGGCTCGTCTGTTGATCCCTGTAGTCGACGAAGTCGTGCAACGACACGCCGCCCCGCTCGATGTCCCGCTCCGGGTTGTTCCGCCAGATCGACACGACTCGGTCGGCCTCTTCGAACGGGAGCCCCTTGTACATGGCTCCGTTGACGATGCTGAAGACCGTCGTCGTGAGCCCGATTCCGAGCGAGAAAGCCAGGATGGCGATGAGAGAGAGTACCGGCGACTTGATGAGCATGCGGACGCCGTATCTGACGTCCTTGAAGAACCCGTCCATGGCCATGTCCCCTTCAACCCGTTGTCCACCCCGCCCCACGACCACATGTGCAGCCCCGGCGGCGGATTCCGCTCTGCCGGAGGACCATACGAAGGGTGTTGTCTGAGAGTTTCGGGCGCTACCAGCCGCGTATTTCAGCGACCGGCTACTGCCCGGAGTAGCGGGCCCGTCTCCGGATCTCCTCGAGGAGATTCACTCGGTCGGCCGTGTCGATCCACCGACCGCCGACCATCACTCCCGCGATACGCCGCGTATTCCGGATGTTATCGAGCGGATTGCCGTCGATCAGGACGAGATCGGCCCGCTTCCCCTCGTCGATCGTGCCGAGCTGATCGGAGAGGCCGAAGTAGACGGCGGGGTTGAGCGTTGCAGCCCTGAGGGCGTCCGCGGGCGTGAGGCCCGCAGCAGCGACCAGCTCCTCCATCTCTTCGTGAACCGTGAAGCCGGGGAACAGGTGCGGGTCGCCTCCCGTGTCGGTGCCGACGAGGAGCCGGATGCCTGCGGCGTGCATATCGGCGGTGATTCGGCTCAGCGTAGCGTACAGGATCTGCATGTCGCGCGCGGACTCCGGCGTCTGATCCCGAAGGTGGACGTTGACCTCGGGCGTCCACCAGCGGCGGATGTACTCCGGCATGTAGGCGAGCTGCGCCTCGACGTCCGCCTGCTCCGGGTCGAACCACGCGTTTCGCCGGGAGACCAGAAGCGTGGGGGTCACAAAGGTTCCGAGATCAGCCAGGCGCCTGAACACAGCCCACGCCCGGTCCGCCTCGTACTCCTCCGCCATCTCCCGAAATAGGGTGTCCCGCGGGACGTGCGAGTACACCTTCAGGAACTCCACTCCCTCGGCGAGGAGCGAGTCGACGGCGTGACGCGCCGCCTGTGCATCGGCGATCGGAACCGACCCGGGCCACATCGGCTCCGGCCCATCGATCAGCGGTCCAGCTGCCACGATGCGTGGGCCCAGCAGCTCTCCCTCTGCGATGCGCTCGCGCCAGTCGCGTATCACGTTCCAGCTGCCGCCCATGTCGCGGATACCGGTGACTCCCCACAGCGGGAATAGCGGGATGAGCAGGTCGCGTTGCCCGGGTGCCGGATCCAAGAATTCCCACACCTCGGGATCGTCCGGGTGGGCGTGCATGTCCCACAGGCCCGGGATCAGGAACCGGTCGGTCGCGTCGACCACCGAGGCTCCCTGGGGAACCAGCACCAGGAGCGCCGGAGCCACGGTCACGATAGAGTCCCCGCGAACCAGGACTGTATGGTCCTCGAGCAACTCACCCGCTACCACATCGACGACGCTCACATGCGTGAAGGCAAGGACCTCGGAGTCGCCCGAGCGTGAGCCCCAGGCCTCGGGGATCGTGACGGGTTGGGCGAGCGCGATCGGCGCTGATGCGACCAGGAGGGCGCAGGCACCGGAGCCCCGAGCCAGCAGGTTGCGCCCCGGAAGTCTCCGGTCTCGACGCGACTCGGTCGTGTGGGCCGTCAACCCAGCACGTTGCACAGGTACGCCGTCGCCACCCCGAGGTAATTCCCCAGCGCGTACCCGATCAGGGCCAGCATGATCGAGATCGGCACGAGCTCCTCGCGGTGGTAGCCTGCCGCCACGGGCGCCGACGCCGCTCCTCCGACCGCAGCGACGCTCGCAACGGCTGCCATGCTGATGTCCAGCTTCATGATCTTCGCTCCGACCAACACGAAGAGCAGATGAACCGTGATCGTCAGGAAGCCGGCGATGAGGAAGAACTGCCCGCCGCCCAGCTGCCGCAGGTCGGCCGAGGCTCCGATCATCGTCATGTAGATGTACACGAACGCCATGGCGAGTGGCTCCGTGCCAGGCACTTTCTGTAGTGGTGTGGCCGACAGGGCGATGCCGAAGCTCGTTACCAGCAGCAGCGCCCACGTCTTCTGCGTCAGAACAGGGGGCAGGGGCGGCACGAGAGAAGCCAGCCAGTTGGCCGCCAGCATCGCCACGAAGGCCCAACCGAGCAGGGTCAGGATGTCGCGGAAGTGTACCTCGTGCGTCTTCCGCTCGACCTGCTGCATGGTCTCCGAGAAGCGGTCGAGCTGCGCCTGCGACACGCCGGTCCACCGGTTGAACGGCTTCGCCCACCGCTTGCACACCAGGATGAGCGGGAAGTAGGCCAGGTAAACGAAGTTGTCTACGATGACGACCAGGCCGAGCTGCTCGGGCGGTGTGTCCAGGCTCTCGGCCACGGCCGCAAGGTTTCCCGTGCCGCCGATCCAGCTCCCGGCCAGTGCCCCGAATCCGGACCACGCATCGGCCGGGAGACCTGAACGGAAGATGACGAACGACACGACCGCCCCGACCACCACGCCGACGGATCCGATCACCAGGACGACGGCGCCGCGCCACGCGACCTTCATCGCCTCCTTGATATTGATGTCCAGGAGCATGAGTACGATGAACAGCGGAACGGCGAACGTCTTGAACGTGTCGTACACCGGACTCTGTCGGGGGATGACGCCGAAGTTGCTGAGGAATACCGGCGTCAGGAAGATCCAGATGATGGCGGGGAGGTAGTTGAAGATCTTCCAGCCCGATTTCCTCTCGAGCCACAGGAAGATCACCGGGACCATGAGAATCACCGCCATGATCCCGATGAGGTCCGTGAAGATCGGCTCCGAGTTCATTCCCTCTCCCATCTCCTGGTGAACGCCGCCCAGCGTATCTCCGGGAACAGATCCGAATCGCCACAACCTACCGGTGAGTCGATCCTGCGGGGAGGGGCGGTCTCATGGATCCGACCGCCGGGACCATCTAGTTCCCGTCCACGCAATCCTCCACCTGCTCTCCCTCCACGCCGCACACGACGTTCTCCAGGAAGTCGAACCGCGTCTGGTAGTAGTTGACCTGGTTCTCGAGACCCGAGATCCCGTGTCCCTGGCCCTCGAACTCGACGTAGGTGACGGGCTTCTCGAGCGAGCGAGCGGCTTCCACGAACGCTCTGCTCTCGGTTACCCCGACGCGGTTGTCGTTCGAGCCGTGCGTCAGCAGGATGGGCGAGTCCAGCCGATCAACGTGTGTGATCGGAGATCGGTCCAATAGCTTCTCCCGCTCAGTCTCCTGATCGCCGGCCTCGAGGATGATCCAGTCAGGGATGTTGGTGGCGTCATAGAACGAGACGATGCTGGAGAACCCCGCGTGGCTCATCCCGAATCCCAGCGCGTAGGACTCGTTCCGCCCGTTTGTCTCCGGCGGGAAGGTGAGCGCCCGCATCGTGGCGTATCCGCCGTGCGAGCCTCCCGCGACCCCGATCTGCTTTGGCTCCAGGCCGAGCTTCTCCTCGAGGAACCGGGCGCCGTAGAACAGGTCGATGATCTCGTCCCCTCCGAGGTCGCGGTCGTTGAGCGCGGCGAATGCCTTGCCGAAGCCGAAGCTGCCCCGGACGGCAGGAGACAGCCAGGCGATGCCGGCTTCACAGTAGATCTGAGTCCCCGTGCTGAACGAGTTGCCGCCTCCGTAGAACGAAGTGATCACGGCGAGCTTCGCCTCGCGGTTCGTACGCTCGTCCTTCGGAGTGAACAGGAACGCGTGCAGCATGCGGGGCTCGCCCGTGGCGGGGTCGATGTCAAACGTCGGATACTCGACCCGCTCGACGTCACACTGTTGGATCGCCGCGAGGTACGCTGCCGGCAGACGGATCTTGGGAGCGAACGCGAACGTCGCCTCCCCATCCTCCAGCACGATCTTCATCTCGTTGCCCTGGAACGGAGAGGAGGCCGACGTCTGTGAGACCACGAGCTGGTCACGATCGTCGAACCCGATCACTCCGAGGTTCAAGTCCAGGGTCCGCTCTCCGAGCAGCGCCCCGGACTCCAGATCCAGGACCTGGAGGACGTTCTCGTGCGGCCGGTCGAGTACCTGCAGGATCAGGCGTTGGCCGTCCACGTCCAGAAGGGTGAACCAGGCGTTCTCCTCCACCGCGGTCAGCGGCCGGGAGGTCCGGGAGGATAAGTCGTACACGTAAAGGTTGCCGAACCCGGTTTCGTCAGACACGTACACGAACCGGTCCTCGTCCAGCCAGCCCTTCTCATATGAGCCGAGCGACTGCCGCTCGACTCCGTCCGGAAGCAGCAGGTCGAATTCCGCGTTCTCGAGGTCCACGTACGCCAGGGCGCCCTGTCGCCGATGGCCCTCCCGGTTCAGGCGCACCACGACCCCGGAGTCGTCCGGCCGGAAGTTGACGGCCGTCCACACCAACCTGTGCTCGGCGCCTTCCTCGCACAGCACTTCCGTGGACACTCCCGTGGCGAGGTCGAGCAGGGTGAGGCAGCTCCGGTACGGCTCGGTATCGCCGTACCGCGCGATGTAACCGATCCTGCTGCCGTCCTTCGAGAAGCTCCAGCCGTAGATGTAGGGGACGTCG
>CAXMRU010000104.1:0-14431 GCA_964195715.1 Akkermansiaceae bacterium
CGCCGCCGTCCAGGTCAGCGATATCTGCGTTCGGCTGACGGCCGAGCCGGCCAGGTTCCCCGGCTTCGTCGGCGGCGTGCCGTCCAGCGTCCGGACGGTGACGGCGCCGCTCTGCGCACTCTCGTCTCCGTCCCCGTCCACCGAAGTTACCCAGTACTCGTAAGACGTGTACGACGCGAGGCCCGTATTGCGGTAGCTGGTCCCGGAGATGGTCGCAACCCGTGAACCGTTCTGATACACCCGGTACGACACGACGTCGCTGTCGTCAGCCGGCGGATTCCACGAGAGGTCCACGGCGCTTGCGCTGACCGCCGTGCCGGACAGTCCGGTCGGCGGGTCAGGGGTCTGGTCTGCGGGCGTTCGCACCTGAACAGGTCCGGCAGCGGCCCCCTCGAGGCTCTGGCCGTTCACGGCCGAGACCTCGTAGCTGTACTGGTGGTCGGGTGCCAGGCCGTTGTCCAGGTAGGTCAGGTTGGACGTGCGTCCGATCTCGCTGCCGTCGCGGTACACGATGTACTCGTTGATGCCGGTCTGCGGGTCGCTCGCCGCCGTCCAGGTCAGCGATATCTGCGTTCGGCTGACGGCCGAGCCGGCCAGGTTCCCCGGCTTCGTCGGCGGCGTGCCGTCCAGCGTCCGGGCCGAGGCCACATTGCTCGGCGGGCTCTCGTTGCCCGACGAATTCGCTCCGGTGACGTAGTACCGGTACGTCGTCCAGGGCCGCAGCTCCGTGTCCGAGTAGCCGCTTTGCGACGACGATACGCGGGCGATCTCGGTGTCGTCGCTGTAGTACACGACGTATTCGGTGACCTGCGACGTTGAAACCTTGTTCCACGACAGATCGATCTGAGACGGGCTCGCGGCCGTGGCCTGCAGGTTCGAAGGTCCGGGGACGGCCTGCACGTCCTGTGCTCCCACGCTCGCCGGGAGGGCGATGGCCATCCCGGCGGCAGCGGACACTAAGACCGCGAATCGCAGCCTCCTCGAATTCACGTGCCCAGATCCAGCCACAGAGGTTCTGACAGGCTGCTCTCGTTGCCCGAGGCGTCCACTGCCGTGACTCCGAAGTAATATCCGCCCGGAATGAGCTCCGTGACCGTGTGCTGCGTGGCGAGTCCGACATCGACCATGACCGCGTCGTCACCGTTTGGCGGCTGGGAAGGGGAGTAGTACAGGTGGTAGCCCACCAGGTCGGTGAGCGGTCGCCCCATGGCGTCCTGTGTGGGAGCCGTCCACTCGAGCGTGATGGAGACTCGGTCCGTCGGATGCGTCGGAAGTCCACCCTCCGGGCCATCCGGGCTGCACGCCAGAGCGCTGCCGAGGCAGATCGCGGCTAACATGACGATCACTGTGGTTCTCCGGTGGTCACGCCCAGACCGCATTTGTAGCACTCCTCGTTGCTCAGTCGTCAGTCGTTCCCGCCGACACTCCGCCCGGGGGAATACCGTCGGGAGGAATCCGGCGATAGAGCGAGTCACCAGACGGGCGATCGGTCGCCACCAACATAATATAGTTGGATTCCCGTTTGAGCGCCTGCGGCGCCGGAGTGGTCCCTACTCGCAGCTGATTTGCGACACCCCGCGCCGTATACTATTGACAATAGCTATATTCAAATATATATATATTACTGATTATGTGGCGACGCGATTGCCGGGGCAGGGAATCGACGAATATGAGATGACAATGAATGACGATACGACAACGATCAGCGTGGGAACGGTGCAGGACGCAGCCCGGGTGTTGAAGTGCATCGGCCACCCGGTGCGACTCCGAATCATCGAGCTACTCGACAACGGTGGAGCCAAGACGGTCACGGAGATCCGTGAGACCATCGGACTCGAGCAGGCCTCGGCGTCGCAACACCTGAACCTGATGAGAGACAAGCGGATTCTCACGGCACGCCGCGACGGCGTGCACGTCTACTACGACATCAGCGACGACAAGGTCGTACGCGTGATCGATTGTCTGCGCGCGTGCGATATCGACACTCGCTGAGCCTAGCCGCGGGAAGAACCATGAGAACGATCATCCAGGACCCAAGCGCACGATCACCCGGGGTTGTTCAGCAACCTGCCAGGGCTCGGTTCTCACGACCGAGGATGGCGAGCCCCATCGCGTTCGTGACGGCCGTTCTGTTCCTGGTGGGGTCCGGCGCCGCCGGTCGGCTCGTCGCCCAGGAAGCTGCGAGTACCAGGCCGCTCAGTCTGGAAGCTGCTCTGGAGGAAGCTCTATCTGGAAACGCGGATCTCAGGATCGCGGCGGCGCGGACAGAGATGGCCGAGGCGGTGGCTGCGGGCGGGTCAGCCGTGTACTGGCCGCGGCTCGACTTCGAAAGTGGGTTCATCCGATCCAACGATCCGGTCTTCGTGTTCGGTACGAAGCTTCGGCAGGGGTCGTTCGGCCAGCCCGATTTCGACCCGGGTGTGCTCAACAATCCGGATCCGATCAACGATTGGGTGAACCGGTTCTCGCTTCAGTGGAAGATCTTCAGTCCAGCTGACTGGACGGCGCGCGGGGCCGCCTCGCTCGGGGCAGATGGGGCGCACTGGTCCGAGACGCGGACGCGGGAGGCGACCCTGATGCAGACTGAGTTCCTGTACCGCGGGGCGCAGCGCGCGGGAGCCCAGCTGCAGGCAGCTCGCCGGTCCGAGGAGGCCGCCGAAGCCAACCGCGACGTATTTGCACGTCGCGTGGTGGAAGGAGTCCTCACGCGGGCGGACCTTCTGCAGGCGGAAGCGGACTACTCCTTTTCGATCGCCCGTAGAGTCGATGCGGAGCGTCTTGACTCCAACGCGCGCCGAAACCTGGCGGTGTTTCTGGGTGGAGACGGGGCGCGGATGCCGGTTCTCACGGACAGCTTGCGGCTCGAGGCGCCACCCGGGGCAGGCCTCGGTTCGGACACGAGCTTCGATCCGGCCAGCCGGGCCGACTTGAGGGCCCTGTCCAGCGCCAGGGACGCTGCGGAGGCCGGCTCGAAACAGGCCGGGCGAAAATATCTCCCCGAGATCGGAGTGTTCGCCAACTACGGAATACACGCGGCGGACGCGTTCCAGAGGGACGGAGACAACTGGACCGTAGGCGTCGGCCTCAAGTGGAATATCTTCTCGGGCTTCAGTCGTTCGAAGGACAGTCAGCGGGCGAGCGCAGTCCAATCCATCGCTGAGACCCGGTACGAGACGGCCATGCGGGAAGCGAGCGCCGAGCTCGCCGAGGCGCGCAACGGAGTGATCGCGGCCCGACAAGGCGTGGAGGCCACGCTGGCAGCCGACGTGGCGGCGACAGTGGGCGCCGAGTTGATGCGGCGCCGTTTCGAGGAAGGACTCGCTACCGCCGCAGACCTCCTTCAGGCGGAGTCACGCAGGGCCCAGGCCGAAAGTCATGCGATCGACGCGCAGGCCGGTTTCCGGATGGCGGAGGCCCGGCTGCGGTTCGTCACCACACTGCACCAGGACGGGAACGACCGATGAAGCGATACGCGATCTTGCTCGCACCTTTGATGCTGGCTTCGATGGCCGCATGCGGCGGAGAGGAGCCGGGTGAAGTGGATAGTGTGGCAGACGCCGGCACGGTGCTCGTGAGCGCTGCGACATCCGCCGAGTCGGGGGCCCAGGTTCCGGCCAGAATTGTCGCCCGGGAGAGCGCGAACCTTGCCACGCGGGCAAGCGGCACGGTGGAGGCCGTCCTGGTCGATGTCGGAAGCTCGGTTCGCAGGGGTGAGGTCCTCGTACGGCTCGAGGCATCGGGAGTCGAGTCGGCGGTGGCCCGGGCCGAGGCCCAGGCGGTTGTCGCTCGTCGCACGTTCGACCGTCTCTCAAACCTGGAGCGCGATGGCGCGGCGACCAAGCAGGAGCTCGACCAGGCAGAGGCGGGCCTGAGGACCGCCGAAGCGGGGTTGGATGAGGCCAGGGCGGCACGGGAATACGTAGCGCTGCGTGCTCCGTTCGACGGCACGGTCACGGCGCGTCTCGTGGATCCGGGCGATCTCGCGGTGCCGGGCAGACCGGTCCTGCTGATTTCCGGCGCGGGCGATCTGAAGGTCGAAGCGGATCTTCCGGCGTCGCTGGCGGACTTTGTTTCCGTGGGCGATCGCGTCAGCGTGGTTCGACAGGAGAATGGAGAGCGCTGGGCGGCCACCGTCAGCCGGGTCGTGCCGGTGATCGAGCTGTCGAGTCACCGGTTCCGGATCGAGGCGACGTTCGACGAGGCGACGGATCTCCCAGCAGCCGGCACGTTCGCGCGCATCGAGCTGGCAGGCGGAGGAGAGCGCAGCGCCTGGGTCCCGCTCGACGCGCTCGTGCGCCGCGGCCAGCTCACGGGAGTGTTCGTAGTAGTGGGCGATGCTCTCCGGGTCCGGTGGATCCGGACGGGCCGCCGAACGGAAGATGCCGTCGAAGTACTGGCCGGTCTTCGCGAAGGCGCCCTTGTCGTCCGCGAGCCCGATCCCGGCCTGGTGGACGGCGCGCACGCTGGTGCGACGGAAATCGTCGCATGGGTCTTCTCGCCGGATGGTGGGCGATGAAGACCGAGATCGCGGGACGCCTCGCGGATGCGTTCCTGACTTCGAAGCTCACGCCCCTGCTCCTCGCGGCGGCGCTCGGGCTCGGCGTCTATACGATTTCCACCCTCCCGAGCGAGGAGGAGCCTCAGATCATTGTGCCCCTGGCCGATATCTATCTGCCCATGCCAGGGGCCGGGCCCGAGGAGATCGAGAACCGGGCCCTCATACCGCTCGAAAACGTTCTCTCCGGAATCGACGGGGTGGAGTACGTCTACAGTCACTCCCAGCCCGGATTCGGACTGGTGACGGTGCGCTATGAGGTCGGGCGGGATCTCGAGGACAGTCTCATACGGCTCTACTCCACTCTGATGAAATACGCGGACCGGATGCCCCCGGGTCTCGCGTTTCCGCTTGTCAAAACGGTCTCGATCGACGACGTGCCGTTCTTCTCGGTCACGCTCACGGGAGACCGAGACCACGCCGAGCTTCGCCGCATCGCCGAGGAAACGGCCACCGCGTTCGAAGCGGTTCCGGACGTGCGGGACGTCCAGGTCATCGGCGGGCAGCCACGTGAAATGCGAGTCGAGCTGTCGCTGGAGCGAATGACCGAGCTTGGCGTGGATCCCGGCACCGTCGTCGAGCGGCTCAATGCGGTCAACGTGAGCTTCGAGGCCGGCCGGTTCTCTGCCGCCGATAGGGTCGTCCGCGTCGTAGGGGGGGCGTTCCTGAGGACGGCCGATGACGTGGCCGGGGTCGTGCTCGACGTCCGGGACGGCCGCCTCGTGCAGGTGGGCGACATCGCCCGGGTGACGGACGGTCCCGCCGAGGTAGAAAGCTACACGTTCCACGGGAGGCCAGGGGAGGCCCTGAGGCCGATGGTCAGCATCACGGTGTCCAAACGGCCGGGCGCTGACGCCACCGAGGTGGGGAACCGGCTCGAGCACACGCTGGGCCGCCTGGAGGGCAGGGTGGTGCCGGCCGACGTGGAAGCGCTGGTCAGCCGCAACTACGGTGAGACAGCCCGCGAGAAGGTCACGACGCTCAAGGAGCATCTGGGGCTCGCCGTAATCGCGGTGGGCATCGTGATCGCCGTGTTCATGGGCTGGCGGAGCGCCGTGGTCGTGATGCTGGCGGTGCCGATCACCTTCGCCCTGACGCTGTTCGTGTACCAGATATTCGGCTACACGCTGAACCGGGTGACCCTGTTCGCGCTGATCTTCGTGACGGGAATTGTGATCGACGATTCGATCATCGTTGCCGAGAACATGGAGCGACACTTCCGAATGAGGGACCGTCCGCTGCGGGCCGCCGCACGGGCCGCCGTGGACGAGGTCGGCAACCCGACCATCCTGGCGACCCTGACCGTGATCGCGGCCGTGCTTCCCATGCTGTTCGTGTCGGGTCTGATGGGTCCGTACATGAGCCCCATGCCCATCGGGGCGAGCATCGCGATGATGTTCTCGCTCCTCGTCGCGCTGATCGGCACCCCGTGGCTCGCGTTCCGCCTTCTCGGTAAGACGCACCAGGGCGAAGGTGAAGAATCGGCGTACGTGCTCGAGGAAACGAAGATCTATCGGGCGTACCGGCGGTTAATGGAGCCGCTGCTCGATAAACCGAGCCGGTTGGTCGCCGTCCTCGGGGTGGTGGTGCTCCTGCTGCTCGGAACGACGGGACTGTTCTTTACTCGCGCCGTGTTATTGAAGATGCTCCCGTTCGACGACAAGAACGAGATGCAGGTGATCCTGGATCTCCCCGAAGGGACCACCCTTGAGACGAGCGCGGCGCTGGCCCTCGATGTAGCCCGCGGGCTCGAAGCGGTGCCGGAGATCGCCGATGTCCAGGTCTACGCCGGGGTGGCGGCGCCATTCAACTTCAACGGAATGATCCGACATTACTATCTGCGTAGGGGAAATAATGTTGCGGATATTCAGGTAAACCTCGTTGATAAGTCTGACCGGAGCGCTAAGAGCCACGACATCGCGAAAGCCGTTCGGCCGATCGTCGATTCGGTCGTAGCGGCATCCGGTACCGGCGCGCGGGCCAAGATCGTAGAGGTGCCACCGGGACCGCCGGTTCTCGCGACCCTGGTGGCCGAGGTTTACGGACCGGACGAGTTGGCTCAGCGGCAGGTCGCGGAGCAGGTCATGCTGCGGTTTGCGGAGCACCCCGGGGTAGTGGATATCGACTGGTCGCTGATCGATCCGCAGGAGGAGCTGCGCCTGTCGGTGGACGAGGAGAAAGCGGCTCTCGCCGGAGTGGCGAAGGAACAGGTCGTGCATGCGCTCGCCGTCGGCCTTGGAGGCACGGTAGCCACGTATCTCTCGGCCCCGCAGGCACGGGCACCCGTTCCCGTGCGCGTTCGCCTGCCGGAAGAGGTTCGCTCGGGGGCAGATCGGATCGGGGCTCTGCACGTCGCCTCCCGGCTGGGAGGGATGGTTCCGGTCGGGCAGCTCGTCGAGACCGAAACGGCGACCGTGCCCCAGCCGATCGATCGAAAGAACGGACAGCGCGTGGTCTACGTGACGGCGGACGTGGCCGGCGCCGAAGAGAGTCCGGTGTACGCGATTCTCGACCTGCAGGACCGGGTCGCCGAGATCCAGTTGCCATCGGGTGCGAGTCTTGGACAACTCTACACACGTCAGCCGGGCACCGTCGAGCAGCCGGTCATGAAGTGGGATGGCGAATGGCAGGTGACCTACGAAGTGTTCCGGGACCTCGGCATCGCTTTCGCGGGAGCGTTACTGCTGATCTACGGTCTTCTCGTAGCCTGGTTCGGCAGCTTCGTAACCCCGCTCGTGATGATGACGGCGATTCCGCTAACGCTGATTGGAATCGCACCGGGCCACCTCGCTTTCGGGGCCTTCTTCACGGCCACGTCGATGATCGGGATGATCGCGCTCGCCGGGATCATGGTGCGGAACGGGATCCTCCTGATCGACTACCTGGAAGCGCGTCTGGATGCCGGCATTCCGTTGAAGCAGGCGGTGCTCGAAGCGGGTGCCGTGCGCACGCGTCCGATTGCCCTCACGGCCGGAACGGTGATCATCGGGGCGATCGTGATCCTGTTCGATCCGATCTTCGAGGGACTCGCTGTCGCCCTGATCACCGGCTCACTGGCATCAACGCCGCTGACACTGGTGGTTGTGCCGGGCATCTACTTCCTGCTCCGGAGAGAGAGACCCGCGAAGCCCGATCCCGAAGAGCAGGTGATCAACGCAACGGACCCATCGCCGGCCTGAGCGTCGGAGCAAAGGGACGAAACTGATGAAGCTGGTCATGCTGACGTATCTCGAGGGAGACGAGAAATGTGTCGACCGAATGCTCGCGGAGCTCGACGTGACGAGCTTCACGCGGATGGCCGTGGAGGGTCACGGCCCCGCCGGGTCTGCGGGCTGGTACGGCGAGGGAGCGTCCTACCGTTCCGAGATGATCATCATCTTCGCGGAGGACGAGACGGCCAGGCGCGTGCTGGCCGGGGTGCAGGAATGCACGGCGGTCGAGGATCCCGGGCACCCGATCCGGGCGTTCCTGCTTGGGGTCGAGAATGCCGCGGCGTGCGACTGCAAGCGCCCGGCTTCTGCCGAGAGTGCGGACTGACCTTCCGGCGGGTGGAAGCCGGATCCGGGACAACCATGTCCGATCAAAAGGAGTAGTTCGAATGACAATGGATAGAAAGATCAGACTCGTCGCGGGCACGTTCGTGCTCCTCAGCCTCGCGTTGGCGCACTGGGTGAGTCCGTGGTGGCTTCTGTTCACAGCCTTTGTCGGCGTCAATCTGTTTCAGTCGGCCCTGACTGGCTGGTGTCTGATGGAAGACATTCTGCGCTGGACAGGTATTCACAGGGAAACCGGGAGCCGAGGCGACGTCTGAGCCCGATCCACAGTCTTTTCATTCGGGCGGTTCCTCCGTACCTTGCGCCGCTTATGAACGGAGCCGGCACAGGGCCGGCTCCGTGCGGAGGGCACCCGGGTAGAGGACTGGCCCGTTTCCATGCGTACAATCCGAAATAGACTCCTGGTCATACTGGGACTCATCATCGTCAGCGTGTACGCCCTGATCCCAAAGGCAGGGCCTACCGGCGAAAAGGTTCCGTCCATTAACCTCGGCCTCGACCTGCAGGGTGGTATGCACCTGGCCGTGGAGGTCGACGATCCAGACGAAACGCTCACGCAAGAGGGACGGGCCGACGCACTCGAGCGGATCCTGACAACGATCCGCAACCGGATAGACGAATTCGGCGTTCGTGAACCAACGATTCAGCGAGTGGGGCACGACCGGATCATTGTCGAACTGGCCGGCATCGACGATCCCGAGCGGGCGAAGGCGATCGTGGAGCGGACCGCGTTCCTGGAATTCAAGCTCGTTCGCGAGGATGACAACTTCCGGAACTCACTTCCGCGGATAGACCGCGGCATCGTCCTGGAGCTTGGGGCCGAGAATCTGCGCGACGCCGGTGTGGAAGAGATCGAGCCGGAGACTCCCGCCATCATTGATATTCTCGGCACCGTTGAGGATACGTTTGTAACGCAGGCCGACACGACACGGAGACAGGCCGCCGACAGCACGGTCGCCGACAGCACGGTCGCCGACACGGCCGGGGAATCAGCCGCGCCGGACCAGGACACCGGGGAGCCAAACCTCCGGCCCCTGACGAGCCTCCTTCTCGAGTCGGGCAATCCCGGCATACTGCTCGTGGCCGAAGAGGATGTGCCTACCGTGGAACGCTACCTGGCCACCGAAGCTCTGGCGAAGGCCCTCCCACGGAACACGCAACTCCGTTGGGGAGCCAAGCCGACATCGGCTGCCGGAGGGGCGTACCGCGAGCTCTACGTGCTGGAGGCCGACGCGATCTTGACCGGAGATCTGCTGGCGGACGCGGGCCCGGCGGCCCGGGATCCTCAGTTCAACCAGCCGTACGTGCCGTTCGAGACCACCCGGCGCGGATCCCGCGTGTTCGAGCGTGGCACGGCGCCGAATGTCGGCCGGTACATGGCGATCGTGCTCGACCAGAAAGTTCAGAGCGCCCCCGTGATCCGGCAGATGCTCAGTCGCCGGGCCCAGATCGAAATGGGTGGGGGCTCGAGCTTCCAGGAGGCCCAGGACCTCGCCCTGGTGCTGCGGGCGGGCGCCCTGCCGATGCCGATCAAGGTCGTCGAAGAAAGGTCTGTGAGCGCGTCGCTCGGTGCTGATTCGATCCGGCAGGGCCGTAACGCGTTAATCATCGGGATCGTCGGCGTGGTCCTGCTCATGATCTGGTACTACCGGATCACGGGCGCCATGGCGGTGGCCGCCCTGGCTGTCTACGTGACCCTGGTCCTCGGCGGGCTCGCTGGCCTCGGCGCGACCTTGACGCTTCCAGGAATCGCCGGGCTCATCCTGTCGGTCGGCATGGCGGTGGACGCGAACGTCCTGATCTTCGAGCGGATACGCGAGGAATCGGACGCGGGGAAGACACCCCGGACGGCAGTGGATGCCGGGTTCGCCCAGGCGTTGTCGGCGATCGTTGACGCCAACCTGACCACGCTGATCACTGCGGCGATTCTCTACCAGTTCGGCACCGGTCCGATCCGTGGGTTCGCCGTCACGCTGGTCATCGGAATCATCGCGTCCTTCTTCACTGCTCTGTACGTGACCCGGACGTTCTTCCTCATGTACCTCGAGCGGCGCTCGCCGACCGAACCTCTGAGCATCTGACACGGTCCTGATATGAGATTCTTCAGAAACGCGAACTTCGACTTCCTGTCAATGCGGAAGCGCGCGTACATGTTCTCGGGAGCGCTGGTCCTGGTCGGCATAGGATCGTTCGTCTTGCACGGGGGTCCGAACTACGGCGTTGACTTCACGGGTGGCACCCTGATCCAGTTGGAGTTCGCCCAGGAAACGTCCGTGGGCGAACTGAGAAGCATCCTGTCCTCCGCCGGGATGGAGAACGCGCAGATCCAGCAATTCGGAGGCTCGAACGAGTTCCTGATCCGAACGCAGGACTTCGAGGGTATCGTCGACGAGGTGAGCCGTGTTCTGCACGAGAGCTACGGCGTCGACGGGTTCACGATGAGCACCGACGCGGTCGGGCCGAAGGTCGGTTCCGAGCTGCAGAGGAAAGCTGGGATCGCGATCCTGATGTCGTTCGCGCTCACTCTCATCTATCTGGCCTTCCGTTTCGAGTGGCGTTTCGGAGTCGCGGCGATCATTGCCACGTTCCACGACATTACGATTACCATCGGCTTCATTTCCCTGCTGAACATCGAGATCACGCTGGCGACCGTCGCGGCGATCCTGACGATTCTGGGGTACTCGTTGAACGATACGATCGTCGTGTTCGACCGCATTCGTGAGAACCTCAAGAAACGTCGCAAGGACAAATACGAGGACATCATCAACTCCAGTATCAACGAGACCCTGCCGCGTACCGTGCTCACGAGTGGCACGACGCTGGCAACCCTGCTGGCCCTGTTCATCCTGGGTGGAGCGGTCGTGCGTCCGTTCGCCCTGGTGCTGATTATCGGTATCGTGATCGGTACGTATTCCTCGATCTTCGTGGCGTCTCCGACGTTGCTCGAGATTGAAGAACGGTCGCGCCGCAAGGATAAGAAGGCCCACCGCTGATCGAACACGCGGACGGCGGCGTGGCGGTTCTCCGCTGCCGCCACCGCGTGCCCTGCTACCGCTCGAACTGACGGTCTCGCGCCGGTGAAGCTCTTCGACAGCCATCTACATCTCACCGACGCCGCCTTCGCGGTGGACAGGGACGAGACGATCGCCCGGGCCCGTGCGGCGGGTGTTATCGGAATGGTGACCGTGGCGTCGAACCCCGGCGACGCGCGCCAGGCGATCGACCTCGCTCATCGTTACGAGGGTATCTGGGCGACGGCAGGATTGCATCCGCACGAAGCCCGGGGCTACACGTCGGAGCTCTTCTCGGACCTCCGTTCGCTCGCGGCGGAGCCGTCGGTCGTGGCCATCGGCGAGACCGGGCTCGATTTCTTCTACGATAACTCTCCCCGATCCGAGCAGACCGCGAGCTTCGAAGCTCAGCTCGAACTGGCTTCAGATACGGGCCTCCCGGTCGTCGTGCACTCCCGCTCCGCCGACGCGGACACCATGCGTCTCATCCGTGCGTTTTCGGGTCGCGTGCAAGGAGTGCTCCACTGCTTCTCGGGCGGAGCGGAGCTGCTCGAGGCGAGCCTGGATGCAGGGTGGTACGTGTCGTTCTCGGGAATCGTCACGTTCAGGAAGTTCGAAGGCGCCGATCTCGTGCGACGCGTGCCGGCGGATCGTCTGCTGGTGGAGACGGACAGCCCGTACCTCGCTCCTGTTCCGATGCGCGGACGGCGCAACGAGCCTGGACTGGTGGGACACACCTGTGCTGCGCTGGGCGAGATACGGGGTGAGGAGGCGGAAGCGGTGGCGCGGCGCACGCTCGAGAACGCGTGCCGACTCTACGGCGTCGAGGTGCCGGCATGAGCGGCTCGGCGGACCCGAGCCGCCGCGTCCGGATTCTCCCCGATCACGTCGCGAACCAGATCGCGGCGGGCGAGGTAGTCGAGCGTCCGGCGTCGGTCGTGAAAGAGCTCATCGAGAACGCGCTCGATGCGGGCGCGCGGTCGGTGCGGATTGAGCTTCGCAATGGGGGGAAGACCTTCATCCGCGTCGCTGATGACGGCGAAGGAATGAGCCGGCCGAATGCTCTTCTGGCGCTGGATCGACACGCGACGAGCAAGATTTGGACGGCAGAAGATCTCCAGAGCGTCGTCTCGTTAGGGTTCCGCGGTGAGGCCCTGCCATCGATCGCCGCGGTGAGCCGGTTCGAGCTGGAGACGGCTCCGGCGGATGGCGGTCCGGCGACGAGGATCCGCGTCACTGGAGGACGCATCGTGTCGACGGATGAGATCGCGCGGCGCCCGGGGACCACAGTGACCGTGCGTTCCCTGTTCCAGACCGTTCCCGCGCGCGCCAAGTTCCTGCGAGCCGCCGGTGCGGAGACGCGCGCGGTCAGTGAGGCGGTCCTGCTGCTCGCGCTGTCTCACCTGCGGACGGCATTCCACCTGGAGTCGAACGGTCGGGAGCTGCTGGATCTGCCGGCGGCGGCGAGCCCGGCAGAGAGAGTGGCGACGGTGTGGGGACCGGACGAGGCCGGGCAGCTGTTGGAGGTGGACGACGAGGTAGACGGGATCCGCGTCGGAGGCCTCATTCAGCGCCCGGATGCGGCTCGCCCAAGCGGCGGGCGACGCTATCTGTTCGTCAACGGGAGGCCGTTCCGAGATCAGACACTGGTGCGGGCGGTGGACGACGCCTACCGGACGACGGTCGCGCCGGGCCTGCGGCCCACCTTCGTCCTCTATCTGCGACTCACGGGCGACGGTGTGGATGTCAACGTGCACCCCGCGAAGGCCGAGGTGCGTTTCAGCGATCCAGTTCGGGTGCGCGAGGCCCTCGCGGGGGTCGTTCGGTCGCGTCTGGCCGCCGTAAGCAGCGCTCCCGGTCTGGCCCCGGACCCCCGGCCGGCCGGGCCCGACACGCCCTCGGCAGGTCGCCCCGCGCCGATGCGAGAGACCTCGGCTCCCATGGTGGCCGAGCGTCCGCCGCGATCCGGACCTGACGAGGCCGCAGAGGAAGCTCTACCGCAGCTCGCGTTCTTCGTGTCGCGGGATGTGGACATTCCGGGGACCCCTGGCGCCGCTGGCGACGGGCCGGAGGAACCTCCCCTCGGTGCGGTGAGCCGGGCGGCGAGGCCGCACGCCTGGCAGCTGCACGACGCCTACATACTCGTTTCCACTCGTGACGGCCTCCTGATCGTCGATCAGCATTCGGCGCACGAACGGGTGTTGTTCGAGGAGATCATGGAGCGATTCGAGGGCAGTGGCGCCGAGTCGCAGCGTCTACTGTTTCCGCTTACGGTCAGGCTATCGCCCGCCGAATTCGCTGCGGTCGAAGAGCTTGGCGGTATGCTGCGGGCGGTGGGTTTCGAGGTCGACGCGTTCGGCGACCGCACCGTGATCATTCACGCTGCGCCCAACCCGCATCCATACTTCGATGCGGAAGCGTGCTTCCGGGACATGGTGTCCGAGCTTACGCACGGATCCGAGCTCGTGAATTCGGCCCGTAACCAGCACGAGCGTATCGCCAGGAGCATGGCGTGCAAGGGCGCGATCAAGGCTGGCCAACCTCTGTCTCGCTCCGAGATGGAGGAACTGGTGGACCGTCTCTTCGCGACGGAACTTCCGAGCCACGACGTGCACGGGAGACCAACCATCCTGCGACTGACGATGGAGGAGCTGGCCCGGCGGTTCGGCCGATCGTGAGCCACCGTCCCCGAATCCTGGTGATACTCGGTCCCACCGCATCGGGTAAGACGGCTCTCGCCCTGGACGTCGCCCGTCTGGTTGAAGGCGAGATCATATCGGCCGACAGCCGCCAGGCGTACCGGGGGCTGGAGATCGGCACCGCGGCACCCACCATCGCGGAGCGAGCCGCGGTCCCGCATCACGGCGTGGCGTTCCTAAAGCCGGGAGAACGCTATGGGGCCGGCAGGTTTGCCCGGCTGTGCCGCGAGTGGATCACCGACATCGAATCGCGAGGTCGCACGCCGATCGTGGTGGGTGGCACGGGGTTCTTCGTTCGTGCGGTAACGCATCCCGTATTCGAGGAGCCGGATCTGGATCCGGCAGGCCGTGCTGCCCTCGAAGCATGGCTGTCGGTCCGACCGCTCGATGAGATCCGCCGGTGGACCGGGCGCCTCGACCCCGACCTGATCGATCGGCTTCCCGTGCTCGACCGTCAGCGCGCGGGCCGGGCGCTTGAACTGGCTCTTCTCACCGGAAGGAACCTGAGCTGGTGGCAGTGCAATGCGTCGCCCGAGGCGGATCCCATTCCGGCTCGGACTTGGGTGCTGGAGGCCGACCCGGCAACCCTGCGACGGCGGATCACGGAGCGAA
>CAXMRU010000105.1:0-2015 GCA_964195715.1 Akkermansiaceae bacterium
CGCCGCAGAAGGGCTCGGTGACCGAGGCGATCACGCCCAGCTCCCCGCCGCCGTCCTTGTACCGGTACCGCCGCGCAACCTCGCCGCGGTAGTTCGGATCAACCGGCTCGAGAGGCAATTCGGCATAAACCATCTCGAGGATCTCCGCGGCGGGAACGACGTCATCCAGTCTCCAGCCGTTGGTGTTTCCGACGTCCATGAATTCTATGAAGCGGAGGATGATGTCCGTGCCGTGAAAGTAGCGCGCCATGTCGAGCACGCTGTCTTCGTTCGCCCCCCGCTTCACGACCATGTTGATCTTGATCGGAGAAAAGCCTGCCGCCCTCGCCGCTTCGATACCCTCCAGCACCTGCTTCACCGGATAGTCGACGTCGTTCAGAACCCCGAATACGGCATCGTCCAGAGAGTCAAGGCTCACGGTTATACGTTGTAAGCCGGCGTCCCTGAGCACCCGAGCCTTCCTCGCGAGGAGCGCGCCGTTCGTAGTGAGGGTCAGATCCCTCAGACCTTCGAGCCCCGCGATCATCTCGATCAGCTGCTCCACGTCCCGGCGCAGCAGCGGCTCACCACCAGTAATCCTGATCTTTCGAACACCGTGGTCGATGAAGATCCTGGCGAGGCGGGTGATCTCTTCAAATGTCAGCAGGAATCTGCGAGGAAGAAACCGGTAGTCCCGCCCGAACACCTCCTTCGGCATGCAGTATGTGCAGCGGAAATTACAGCGGTCCGTGACCGAAACACGGAGATCCCGCAGCCGCCGATCGAGTGTATCGCTGACGTCCGGCGGCCGGACCCCGGTGGCGGGACGCTGCGGCTCACTCAGGTGCGGAGCCAGGCCCGGCTCCTGCCGGGCATCACCTGGCCGGCGAGAAGTAGGGATCGGCTCCCGCCTCGTGGTTGGTGACATCGACGATTCCTTCGACTTCCGGCACCGTCTCCATGAGAGTCTTCCGGATCCCCTGCGCCAGCGTGGCGGCGGCCATACCACAGCCCTGACAGCCGCCGTGCATCTCCAGGTAGACCACCCGGTCCCGGACGTCCACGAGGCTGACTCTACCTCCGTGACTCGCGATAGCGGGGTTGATCTGCGCATCGATCGCCCGCCGGACACGGTCCGTCAGCGGTCCTTCGACGAGTTCCCCACCGATGGGCTTGATGTTGGGATTCTCGACCAAGAAACCTGCACCCTGGAGGTTCTCGATCCAATCCACCGTGGCGCCGTCCAGGAGTTCGGCGCTCTGGGAATCGACCACGACCTGGAATCCCATGAGGTCGAGGACCCGGTCATCGTTCTCCCGCTCCGACCGCTCGATGAGAGAGAGGTCGTACCGGGGAGACAGGGGGCTCGAGTCCAACAGGCGGATCCGCACTGCCATCTCCTCGTCTTCCTGCTCGAGGAAGGCGACTACGTGCTCTCGGGCTTCATTGGTGAAGGTGATCACGATCTATCCCCGTTCCTGCCAGAGAATCCGTCAACCGCCAGCTTCGACTGCATGGAAGTCCACGCAGATCTGCCCCGTTTCTTCCGCACTCAGGCTCTCGTCTACAAGGCGGCACCAGCACTGAGCTCGCTCGGAAGTGTCGGTGTCCCTCTCGAGGTATCGACAGGTGGGACATGTACCGAACCGTCGTCTTCCGCGCCGCTCCGCGAGCTCGCCTAACACACGTGTGAGGTTCGACGCCAGGTCGGACCGCACCCGTGCAGACAACACACCCGCAGCCAGCTCCAGATCTTCGAGCGGATCGTGGGCGAGCACCGCCAACGCCTTGTCGGTCACATCCAAGCGCGCGCTCCTACCGTCCCGTTTCAAACGGTGTCTGACGAGATAGTCGTGTCGTACCAGTCCTTTCACCGTTTGTGAAGCCGTGCCCCGGGTGGTCGAATGGAACTCGGCGAACGCGGACACGGTGCGTGAGAACCGGTTGGCACGTGCAAAGAAACGAAGCGCCGTCCACTGGGCGGGCGTCAGTCCTTCCCTGCTGCCAAAGCTGTAGGCGAGGCGACCGATATGCCC
>CAXMRU010000106.1:0-6371 GCA_964195715.1 Akkermansiaceae bacterium
GGTGTCGTTGCGGAGATCGAGGGCCCCCCGGGGGTCCCTGCGGTTGCCCTGCGGGCCGACCTCGACGCCCTGCCCATCCAGGAAGAGACGGAGCTGGAGTTCGCGTCCGTGGTTCCGGGAGTGATGCACGCCTGCGGCCACGACGCGCATACCGCGATACTGGTCGGCGCAGCGGAGATCCTGGCGGGCAGCGATGAGCCGCTTCCGGCGCCTGTTCGATTGATCTTCCAGCCGGCCGAGGAGCTCGGCTCGGGGGCGAAGGCAATGGTGGAAGCGGGAGCGCTCGACGGAGTGGGCGCGATCTTCGGCGGGCACGTGGACCGGCACTTTCCCACCGGCACGGTCGTGGCTGTCGAGGGCCCCGTGAACGCGTCTACCGACGCGTTTCGCATCTCGATCCGGGGCCAGCAGGGCCACGCGGCGCGGCCGCACGAGACGGTGGACGCCGTCGTGGTCGGCAGCCTGATCGTCATGGCCGTTCAGACCATAGTCTCGCGTGAAATCGACCCGACGCACCCGTCGGTTCTCTCCATCGGCCGGTTCGACGCAGGCAGCGCCTCGAACGTGATCGCCGGCACCGCCGAGCTCGCCGGCACCATCCGGGCTCAGGAGCCCGATGTGAGAAGCCACCTGCACCGGTCGATCGCAAGAATTTGCCAGTCTGTCGGTCAGCTCCACGAGGCGCGCGTCGAGCTCGAGATCGAAGAGGGCACTCCGCCGCTCGTGAACCAGGGACCGATGGTCTCGGTGGCTCGGGCGGCCGCGGCATCGGCCCTCGGCCCCGAGCGCGTCCGTTACACGGTCCGCAGCGCGAACATGGGTGGTGAGGACTTCTCCTGGTATCTGCAGGAGATCCCCGGCTGCTACGTGCGCCTCGGTGCGCGCCTGCCGGGCTCGGCCAGCTATCCGGCCCACTCGAGCCGGTTCGAGATCGACGAGAACGTGCTCGCCGCGGGTGCCGCATGGCTCGCGGAGGTCGCCCGCCAGGGCGGCAAAGCGATGGCTGCCGGGAATGGCGACCCTAACCATGCGGGAAGCGTCCGTTGATCATTATTCGCGAGGCGCGTGATGCGGATACTAACGGGATCATCGACATCTACCTCGCCACTTACGGCGAGGACTACGCCTACCCGCAGTATTACGAAGAATTCGAGATCAAGAAGCTGATATTCTCCGACGAGACGCTGATGCTCGTCGCGGAGGACGTGGACGAAAACCGTATCGTGGGTACGGCTTCGGTCATTCTCGAGGTGGGCGCCTACACGGATCTGGTTGGAGAGTTCGGCCGGCTCGCCGTGCATCCGGACTACCGCCGACGCGGAATCGGGACGCATCTTCTCGAGCAACGCCTGACCTCCGTCAAGGACAGGTTGCACGTGGGCGTCATCGAGGCCCGGGTGACGCATCCGTTCACCCAGGCGATCGCGCTGAAGCAGGGATTCGCGCCGGTCGGTTTTCTTCCACTGAAGTACGTGTTCGGCTCGACGCGCGAGAACATGGGAGTGCTGGTACAGCTGTTCGGACGGGGTCGCGAGCTGCGTCGAAACAACCCGCGCATCGTCCCGGAAATCTATCAGCTCGCGTGCACCGCTCTCGAGGCGTGTCGCGTAGCGGTGGACGTGATTGTGGACGAGGAGTCCGTACCCTACCCCTTCGGACACGGCTTCACGATCAGCGAGCTCACGACCGAAGGATATTCGCGCTTGATGCGTATCGAGCGAGGCCGCGTACGGAACCGCGAGATCTTCGGCCCGATGCGCCTCCAGTACGGCTATTTCAAGCTGATCTCGCACAAGTCGAAGTACCTGGTGGCACGTGAAGGGGGTCACATCGTCGGCGCCGTGGGCTTCACGCTGGAGCGGCTGGACAGGGTCGTGCGCGTGTTCGAGTTGATTTCTCTCCGCGACGACGTGATCCGCGTCCTGCTCACGGAGCTGGAGGAGCGGTGCCGGGAGGAATGGGATATCGCGTACATGGAGCTCGATGTCAGTGCTCACGCGCCCCGCATGCAGCGCACCGTACTCCAGCTCGGGTACGTTCCCACTGCGTATACGCCGGCCCTGGCCTTCCACGACGTCGAGCGGCTCGACCTTGTTAAGTTTTCGAAGCTCCTCATCCCGCTGGACATCGGCCAGGTGATGCTCATCCCGCCGATAAGCGACCTCGCGGACCTGGTCCTGGCTTCTTTCCGGCGGCGGGAGGTTTTGCCGCGTCTGAGCGAAGTAGTGGACCGGGTCGGGCTGTTCTCGGGACTCGAGGAAGAGCAGCTCGAGCGCCTTGCCAGCGTGTGCACTCACACGACCTTCGACAGTGGTCAGGACATATTCCGCGCTGGCGAGCCGTGCACGGAAATGTTTCTGATTCTGGATGGCGAAGTTGCCGTTTTGGCCGAGGGAAGAGAAGGACGCATAGGCACGGTCCATGCAGGCGAATGCCTGGGTGAGGTCGCCGTCCTGACGGGCGGGGAGCACTCCGCCACGGCCCGGGCCATCACTCCGGTGGAAGCCGGTGTTCTGACCAAGAAGGACCTGCAGAGCGTCGTCCGGTTGCGGCCCGGCATAGGCGTCGTACTGTATCGGAATCTCGCTCGAGGGCTCGGCGAGAAATTGCGCCGAGCGGACCTTGGCATCCTGGACGAATGACTCTCGCAGGAGGAACGCATGGCGCAGCGCGTACTCATTCTCGGCGCGGCCGGTCGGGACTTTCATAATTTCAACACGTACTTCCGCGACAACCCCGACTTCGACGTCGTCGCCTTCACCGCTGCACAGATCCCCGACATCGATGGCCGCACGTATCCGGCCGAGCTGGCCGGTCCGCGGTATCCCGACGGTATCCCGATCGAGGCAGAGGAGGAATTCGAGCGCCTTGTCCGCGAGCTGAAGCTGGACGTCGTCGTGTTCAGCTACAGCGACGTGCCGCACGAACAGGTCATGCACCTCGGCTCGCGCGCGATCGCAGCGGGCGCCGACTACCTGTTGCTCGGCAGCAAACACACGATGGTCAAGTCCGTCAAGCCGCTCATTGCCGTGTGCGCAGCCCGCACCGGCTCGGGCAAGAGCCAGACGAGCCGGCGCGTCGCAGAGATCCTGACGGCCCAGGGAAAGAAGGTGGTGGTCATCCGCCATCCAATGCCGTACGGAGACCTCGCCGCGCAGGCCGTGCAGCGCTTCGAGACCTACGACGACCTCGAAAAACACGAGGTGACGATCGAGGAACGTGAGGAATATGAGCCCCACATCGCTGTGGGTCGGGTCGTTTACGCGGGCGTGGACTACGAGGCGATCCTGCGGCAGGCCGAGCAGGAAGCGGACGTCGTGATCTGGGACGGGGGCAACAACGATCTCTCTTTCTACGAGGCTGATCTCTACATCACGGTTGTCGACTCCCACCGGCCGGATCACGCCGCCCGGTATCACCCCGGCGAGGCAAACGTACGGATGGCCGATGTGATCGTGATCAACAAGGTAGGCACCGCCAGCCTGGAGCAGGTGCAGACCGCGCGGGCCGTGGCCCACGAGCTGAACCCCGACGCTCTCGTGATCGAGGCGGCGAGTCCGCTGTTCGTTGAAGGCGAAGACGAGATCCGAGGCAAGAAGGTGCTCGTGATCGAGGACGGCCCCACGCTCACGCACGGCGAGATGGCCTACGGCGCAGGCTGGGTCGCAGCCCTTCGCTACGGGGCGGCCGAGATCATCGACCCGCGTCCCTGGGCCGTGGGTTCGATCGCCCGCACGTTCGAGAAGTATCCGAACACTGGCCCTGTCCTGCCCGCGATGGGATACGGGGCCGAGCAAACGGCCGAGCTACAGCAGACAATCGCCGCCACGCCGGCGGACCTGGTCGTCATCGGCACGCCGATCGACCTCCGGCGACTGATCGAGTTCGACAAGCCGTCGGTCCGCGTACGCTACGAGTTGCAGGAGATTGGACGCCCCACACTGTCGGACGTGCTGGCAGGTTTCGGAGACTGACCAGCCGTAGTGACCGGGCCCGCCGCGGCCCGGTCACGTCTACCATCCCGGCGCTATTGTGCCGCCGGATCCTTCGCGATGCACTCGATCTCGAGTAATGCCCCGAGAGCCAGACCATCGACCCCGAACGCCGAACGAGCCGGCGGAGGGCCGTCCCAGAACGAGGCGTAGACTTCGTTCATCTGCCAGTAATGTTCCATATTGTCCAGGAACACCATGCACTTTACTACGTCGTAAAGTGACACGTCAGCAGACTCGAGCACGGTCTTGATGTTTTCCATCGCTTGCCGTGTCTGGGCCGCTACTCCCTCGGGCAGATCAAGCGTACCGGGGAGGTTCCCGATCTGGCCCGAGAGGTAGATCATTCCTCCTGCCTTGATGGCGGGCGAGAACGGGAAGCCCTCCGGCTCGCCCTCCACATGGACCACGTTACTGCCGGATCGAGCCCCCTGGTCTTCCTGCGCGAAGCCGTGTGGAGCGATGACAAACATAAACACCCACGCTATCAGGAGCGGTGTCCAGCGGACCATGGCGCCTCCAGCGCTGAAGAGGAGATGCCGTCCGTAGTTCGTTTGGGTGGCGGCGGCACCTGACGTATGATCATGTTCGCCCGACCACATTGTGGAACGCAAACGGTTCCGTCCAACCCGATACAGGTGATCGCCATGTTCGAGGCCGTGCCCAGCCCATACCTGGTACCGTTCGACGGCTCGTTTCGTGTGTCCGGCTTCCCCACGGCGCCGGACGAGACACAGTTGTCGGGCAAGGCCTCCAGGAAGAAACTCAAGGACCAGATCGAGGAGCTGGACGACTTGCAGCGAATGCTCTCCGCGCAGGATCGCTATTCCGTCCTGCTGGTGTTTCAGGCCATGGACGCTGCGGGCAAGGACGGGACGATCCGGGCGGTAATGCGGGGCATCAACCCGGCTGGCACGGAGGCGTATTCGTTCAAGCGCCCGACCCCTCTCGAGCTCGATCACGACTTCCTGTGGCGCACTTCCATCCGGCTCCCGGAGCGAGGCCGAATCGGGATCTTTAACCGCAGCTATTACGAGGAAGTGCTTGTCGTACGAGTGCATCCCGGCATCCTGGAGCGACAGAGATTGCCCTATCCAATCGATCCTGACCGCATCTGGGAGGAACGCTTCGAGTCGATCAGCGCGCACGAGATGCACCTCGCCCGCAACGGCACGGTGATTCTCAAGTTCTGGCTGAACGTGTCGCGTGCAGCGCAGCGGCAACGTTTCCTCCGCCGCATCGACGAGCCCGAGAAGAACTGGAAGTTCTCGTCGGGCGACGTGGACGAACGCCTCCATTGGGATGCGTATATGAGAGCGTACGAGGAAGCTCTCAACGCCACGTCGCGGCCGTGGGCGCCCTGGTACGCGATTCCCGCCGACGACAAACCGTTCATGCGGCTGACGGTGGCGAAGATTCTCAACCGAACGCTCTCGGGACTCGGACTCGCGTATCCGACGGTGAGCGACGAGGACCGGCGCGAGCTCCTGGCGGCGAGAGACCGGCTGACCTCAGAGTCGTAGCGACCGGCCGGATCGTCTATGTCAACTCTGGCGTGTTTTTCTGAGCGCTGCCCAGGCGCCCGCCACGAAGGCAGCGTAGAGAAGGAGAATCATCCACACAGGCAGCCCCGCTGACGCCACCGCCTCGATCGTGACGAGAATTGCCAGCACGAACAGGATCGTCGCGACGGTGTCCCTGCGGGCCGGTGCCATCCAGCTTCCCGCGGCAAGTGAACCAGCTCCCATCACGAAGTGGCCGAGCATCATGCCAACCAGCCAGGGCACGGAACGATCCACTACGCCGAGGCCTCCGAGCACCTCGACCATGGCTCCGTCCACGAGCACCGCAACGGCGATGGCCGCCGGCAGGACGAGCAGCCAGCGGATCATCTTGAGAGCGGATGCGACCATCGTCCCCAGCCTCCCGGGCGGTGTGCTCTAGTTTCTGAGGTTGGTACCGAGCAGGGCTTCGAGTCGGGTGAGACCGAGCTGGTAATCGAAGCGTCTGCGGATGAGGTCGACTTCGGCCTGGAGCAGGGTTATCTGTGCGGCCTGCAGGTCCAGGATGGTGGCGAGTCCGAGCCGGTAGCGCTCCTGCGTGACCCGGAGATCCTCTCTCGCCAGCTCGACCGTCTGCTCGGCGAGGTCGCTCGAGGCCACTGCCGCATCGATCGTCCCCATCGCCTGGTCCAGGTCCTTCCTCAGCTTGAGCTCCGCCGCCCGCTCGACCGAGTGCGACTGGTCCGCCCGCGCCCGGGCCGTGTACAGCTGGCTCTCGCGGCTGAACCCGTTGAACAGCGGCATCGACCCCGCCAGCGACAGCGACCAGCTCCGACTCTGCGGCGGGTACTCGATGTTCGACCACGCCCAGCCCCCG
>CAXMRU010000107.1:0-4095 GCA_964195715.1 Akkermansiaceae bacterium
GTTTGAAGAGCTCGACGGCGGCACGCTGATGAAGTACCGGGCAGACCTGCAGGTGGGAGGCCGCGTGGCCAGCGTCGGGCAGCGACTGCTCGACTCGGTGGGCAAGTCGATGAGCAAGCAGGGACTGGAGGCCGTGAGCCGGTCTCTGAACGCCCGCCTCGCGCCAGCCGAAGGTGGTGCGGTGCCCGCTCCGGCGACTACGTCCCACGCGGCTCTACCCACGACGCGCCGCGGTCGGCTCGCGCTCTACCTCGTGGTCGCGATTATCGCGGCGGCGCTCCTGGTGCTGCTGCTGTGAAGCCCGCCCCGTTCCGGTACGTCCGGCCGTCCTCGGTGGATGAGGCCATCTCGGTCCTCGCCGCGGAGGGATACGGGGCCAAGCCGTTGGCCGGCGGCCAGAGCCTGATCCCGGCCATGAACTTCCGCCTCGCACAGCCGGCCGTGCTCGTGGACCTGGGCGACCTCGACGAGCTGCGCTACATCCGCGAGGCCGGAGGAAGCCTCGTAATAGGCGCGATGACCACTCACTCGGCCGTCGAGCGGAGCGCGGCCGTCAAGGAGCGGGCGCCTCTCCTGGCCGAGGCGATGCCGTGGATCGCGCACCTTCAGATCCGGAACCGCGGTACGATGGGCGGCAGCCTGGCGCACGCCGACCCGGCCTCGGAGCTCCCGGCCGTGATGTTGGCACTCGCCGCGCGGCTCCATCTGCGCGGGCCGGGTGGCGAGCGCACGGTGCCGTTCTGCGACTTCTGCACCGGACTCTTCAGCACGGCGCTGGCCCCGGACGAGCTCGTCACGGGCGTCGAGATCCCGACCCTCCCGAACGGTACGGGCTGCGCGTTCGAGGAAGTCTCGCGTCGGCACGGTGACTTCGCCCTCGTCGGCGTCTGTGCGGTCCTCTCGCTCGACGCCGGCGGCACGTGCACCCGGGCGTCTGTGACGCTGCTCAGCGTGGGCGACGGACCGGTGTGCGCGAAGACCGCAGAGGACTTGCTGGTCGGGCGTCCGCCGACCGCCGACGCGATCCGCGAAGCTGCCGAGGCCGCGGCGACGCGCGACATCGACCCGCCGGCCGACATCCACGCTTCGGCTCCGTACCGGCGTCAGCTGGCCCGAGTGCTCACGACCCGGGCCCTGGAGACGGCCGCGCGGCGAGCGACGGGCGCGTGATCGCAGGACCGGTCGAGGCCGGCGGACCTGCCGCCAGCCGCCTGCTCAACGAGGACCTCGCCCCCATCCCGACGGCCGAGCGCTCCTGGAAGCTGTGGCACTTCGTATCGCTGTGGGTGGGGATGAGCGTGTGCATCCCGACCTACATGCTGGCCGCGGTGATGATCGAGTCGGGGATGAGTTGGCGCCAGAGCCTGCTCGTGATCTTTCTCGGCAACGCGATCGTCCTCTTTCCGCTGGTGATCAACGGCTTCGCAGGCACGCGCTACGGTATCCCCTTCCCGGTGTTCGCACGCGCGTCGTACGGCTTGACCGGGGCCCACATCCCGTCGCTCCTGCGCTCGGTGGTGGCGTGCGGCTGGTTCGGCATCCAGACGTGGATCGGCGGCCTCGCGATCAGTGGCCTGGTCGGTATCCTGTGGGCCGGTTGGCCATTGATCGGCGGTGGCTGGTCGCTCATGGGGCACGGAGCGCCCGAATACGCAGGCTTCCTCATCTTCTGGCTCATCAACGTCTACTTCGTGTGGGCAGGCACGGAGAGCATCAAGCGGCTGGAGACGCTGGCCGCTCCGTTCCTCATCGCGATGGGGCTGGCCCTGCTCTTCTGGGCCACCGGCGCGGCGGGCGGGATCGGCGTGATCCTCTCCGAATCCGAGAGGCTCGCCACGGCCCGGCAGGACATGAGCCC
The DNA here is from genome assembly GCA_964195715.1 of Akkermansiaceae bacterium. Lineage (GTDB taxonomy): Bacteria > Gemmatimonadota > Gemmatimonadetes > Palauibacterales > Palauibacteraceae > Benthicola. Next base: position 1,859 of record CAXMRU010000107.1, read on the forward strand.
GGCGGCGTTCACGCTGACCCTGTTCATCCCGTGGCTAACAGCGATGGTGGGCTACTGGGCCACACTCTCGCTGAACATCCCCGACTTCACGCGCTACGCGGGCAGCCAGCGCGACCAGATGGCCGGCCAGGCCGTGGGACTGCTGATCACCATGCCGCTGTTCTCGTTCATCGGTGTCGCGGTCACCGTGGCCACCATGATTCTGTACGGTGAGGCGATCTGGAACCCGGTGGAACTGGTGTCGCGCCTCGCGGCGGAAGGCGGCAGCGTGTGGCTCGGCGTGCTGGCCATGGGGGCCATCGTGATCGCCACGCTGAGCACCAACATCGCGGCCAACGTGGTGAGCCCGGCCAACAGCTTTTCGAACCTCGACCCGCGCCGCATCAGCTTCCGCGCTGGCGGCATGATCGCGGCGGTCATCGGGATCCTGATCGTCCCGTGGAAGCTCCTCGACCTGTACCAGACGTGGCTCATCAGCTACTCGGGCCTGCTGGGCGCGGTGGGCGGAGTGATCTTGTGCGACTACGTGTTCGTGCGCCGCTTCCGCCTGGACGTGGACGCCCTGTACACGGAGGGCTCGCAATACGCGTACGGCTCCGGCTTCAACCCAGCGGCCCTGGTGGCGACGCTGGCCGGAATCGGCATGGCCCTGCTCGGACTCACCTCGCCGGCCCTGCGCTTCCTGTTCGACGGGGCATGGTTCAGCGCGACTGCGACGGCAGGCCTGGTCTACTGGTGGCTGATGCGCAGCGCCGAGCGAAGCGTTGACCGGGGTCCGACGCTGGCCGGTCTGCCAGCCGCCAGCGATATTGCGGCCCACACATGATGGATCGTCCCGCGGAGAGACATGAGCGCATGTCGGAGCCACTCGCCGGCCTCAAAGTACTGGACCTGACCCGCGTCCTCGCCGGTCCGTACTGCACCATGATGCTGGCGGACATGGGCGCCGACGTGGTGAAGGTCGAACGGCCGGGTTACGGCGACGACACGCGCGGCTATGGCCCCCCGTTCGTGGGCGGCGAGAGCACGTACTTCATGAGCATAAACCGCAACAAACGCGGCATGACGCTCAACCTGAAGCACGAGCAGGGATTGCAGATTCTCCATGACATGCTCGAGACGGCCGACATCGTGGTCGAGAACTTCCGCCCCGGGCTGATGGAGAACTTCGGGTACGGCTACGAAGCAGCGCGCGAGGTCAACTCGCGACTCATCTACTGCTCGATCTCGGGATACGGCGGAACGGGGCCCGACGCAGCCCTGCCGGGCTACGACCTGATCATTCAGGGCGAAGGCGGGATCGCCAGCCTTACCGGAGATCGGGACGGTCCGCCCTTCAAGGTGGGTACCTCCCAGGCCGACATCGTCGCCGGGATGATGGCCTGCCAGGGGATCCTGCTGGCCCTGATCGCGCGCGAGCGCACCGGCCGCGGGCAGAAAGTGGACATCGGCATGCTCGACTGCCAGGTGGCGCTGCTCACCTACCAGGCCGGCATCTACTTCGCCACAGGCGAGAGCCCGACCCGCCTGGGAAATCGGCACCCGTCCATCGTCCCGTACGAGACCTTCGAATGCCGGGACGGATACGTCAACGTGGCCTGCGGCAACCAGTCCATATGGCGCCGCTTCTGTGAGGCGGCCGGCCTGGAGGAGTTGCTGGAGGATCCGCGCTTCAGGAGTAACGCGGACCGCGTGAAACACGCCGATGCTCTGCGCGCGGTGCTCGGCCCCGCGATGGCGGAGAGAACGACCGCGGAGTGGATCGAGGCGTTGAGATCGGCGGGCGTTCCCGCCGGACGCATCGACTCCGTTCAGGACGTGTGCGAGCATCCTCAGGTGATCTCACGCGACATGGTGGTGGAGCTGGAGCACCCGAAAGCCGGTCCGATCCGCGTAACCGGCGTGCCCGTCAAGCTGTCCGATACACCGGGAGCGGTACATTCTCCACCGCCCGTGCTCGGCCAGCACACGGAAGATGTCCTGTCGGACTGGCTCGGCATGAGCGGCGCGGAAGTGGCCGAGCTGCGCCGGCAGGAGGTTGTGTAGGGCGGGCAACGCCCGCCGGACGCCAGACCGATCGATCCCTGTGCCACGAGAGCACGCGGCCTGCGCGTCACGCACAGCGCACGGTCGAAGAACCACACATGGAGGACTCATGAAGCCGTACGATCTGTCGCAGCCACTGAACCAGGATGTCTTTTTCTGGCCGTACTATCCGCCGTTTGAGGTAAAGTACA
>CAXMRU010000108.1:0-3034 GCA_964195715.1 Akkermansiaceae bacterium
TCGTGCGAGATGAACAGCATCGCGATGCCATCTCGGCGCTTGAGCTCCAGGAAGATGTTGAGGATCTGCGCCTGCACCGAGACGTCCAGGGCAGAAACCGGTTCATCCGCCACGATCAGCTCCGGCTCGAGCGCCAGTGACCGGGCGATGGCGATTCGCTGCCGCTGTCCGCCGCTCATCTCGTGCGGGTACCGATATATGAAGTAAGGCTCGATGCCCACCCGCTCGAGCAGCTCGATAACTCTCCGCTTGATCTGTCCCGGCGGCACGATCCGATGGAGCTTGAGCGGTTCCGCCACGATCTGACCGATCTGCATGCGCGGACTCAGCGAGGCATAAGGGTCCTGGAACACGATCTGGAGGCGGCGGCGGATCTTGCGGAGCTCCTTCCCCTTCAACGCCATGAAGTCGGTGCCGTTGACGTGGATGGTGCCACCCGTGGGCTCGATCAGACGGAGCACGGTCCGTCCGAGAGTCGTCTTTCCGCTGCCGGATTCCCCCACCAGGCCCAGGACCTCCCCCCGGTGCAGGTCGAAGTCCACTCCGTCCACGGCCCGGACGACGTCGCGCCTGCCCATCCAACCCTTCCCCATGAGGAAGTGCATCTCGATGCCGCGGACCGAGAGGGCGACGTCGCTCACGTCTGCATCCTCACCTTGTAGCACGCGCACTCACGCCCGTAGCCGACGGTCTTGATCGGGGGCGGCTCGACCTCGCAGTCGGCGTCCGCCAGGGGACACCGCGGGTGGAACGTGCAACCGGCGGGGAGATCCAGGAGGTCAGGCACGGCGCCCGGTATCCCCTCCAGCGGCACGTCGGACCCGGCGCCGAGCTGCGGGATCGCTGCGAGAAGCCCCTTCGTGTACGGATGTTCGGGCTTGGCCAGCAGGTCTCGGGTGTGGCCCATCTCGATCAGTCGGCCCGTGTACATGACCATCAGCCGGTCGGACATCTCGGCCACCATTTCCAAGTCGTGCGAGATGATCAGGATGGCCATCCGGTACTGTTCCTGGATGTGCTCCAGCAGGTCGGTGATCTCGGCCTGCACCGTGAGATCCAGCGCCGTTGTGGGCTCGTCTGCGATGAGGAGCTTCGGCCGACCCGCCATGGCGATCGCGATCATCGCCCGCTGCTTCATGCCGCCCGACAGTTCGAACGGGTAGCTCTTCGCCCTCTTCTCCGGCTCCGGGATGCCCATCTCCCCCAGGACTCGCACCGTCTCCTTCCACGCCTGCTGCTTGTTCATGCCGCGGTGGAGCTGCAGCACGTCCGCGATCTGGTCGCCGATCCGGTACACCGGGTTCAGAGCAGCAGCGGCTTCCTGGAACACGATCCCGATGCCGCCGCCCCTCACTTTGCGCATTTCCTCCGTCGAGGCCTGCATGAGGTCACGGCCGTCGAACATCACCCGTCCGCTCACCACACGACCGGGGTACGGGATGAGGTCCAGGATGGAGTGGGCGACGATGGTCTTCCCGCACCCCGATTCTCCCACCAGGCCCACGGTCTCGCCGATGTCCACATCGAACGAGATTCCGTCCACCGCCCACAGCTCCCCCTCGTCGAGGAAGAAAGCGCTCCGGAGGTCGCGCACGGAGAGCAGCATCAGACGTATTTCTGCATGAGGGCCTTCGGATCCAGCGCGTCACGGAGTCCGTCGGCCAGGAGGCTGAACGAGATCAGGGTGAGCGTCAGCAAACCGCCCGGGAAGAACGCGACCCACCACGCATTCAGGAGATTGTCACTGCCGGCGGAGACCATGTTCCCCCACGACGGCGTAGGCGGCCGGATGCCGAGACCCAGGAACGAGAGGCCGGCCTCCGCCCCGATCATTCCGGCCACGGCCAGCGCAGCGGTTACCAGTACGGGCGACAGGGCACTCGGAATAAGGTGCTTGAGGATGATCTGGTGCGCAGGGAGCCCGATGGCGCGGGCCGCTTCCGTGAACTGCTGGTTCTTGAGGGAGAGGATCTCGCCGCGGATGAAGCGTGCCGTGCCCGGCCACGCCGTGAGACCGAGGATGAGCACGAGCATCAGCAGACTCGCCTCGAACACGCCCACCAGCATGAGCATCAGATAGAATGTGGGGAAAGCGAACCACACGTCCAGGATCCGCATCAGGACGGCGTCCACGATGCCACCGAAGTACGCCGAGACCGCTCCGTAGATCGTCCCGACCGTCTTGGCGATGATCATCGCCAGGAAACCCACCGACAGGGACACTCTCGCCCCGTACAGGGCGCGGCTGAACAGGTCGCGCCCGAACTCGTCCGTCCCGAACAGATGCATCCACGAGGGCGGCAGGTAGCGGTTCGTCATCACATCGGGGATGGCGGCCGGGTCGTACGGCGCGAGGATCGGAGCGAGGATCGCCGCCGCGTAGAAGAACAGGATCACGTAGATCGAGTACACCGCGAGACGGTTCTCGCTGAAGCGGCGCATGGCCACCTTCCACGGGCTTTTGCCCGGCTTCCCATCACCGCCGTCGCTGAGGATGCGGCCGACGTCCCACCTCGAGTACCACACTGCGCCCGCGAGGAGGAGGATGAGGAAGACGGAGGCCACCCAGCGGTCGAAGAATGGCGTGGAGAACGCGCCGAAGAATCGGTCCCACCGCCAGGCCATCAGGAGCACGACTGCCAGGGCGAACAGCGTGAGCCGGATGCCGCGGCCCCAGCGGCCCAGGCTCATGTGGCCCAGGCCGGGAAGCCAGGCGCGGATCCGAACCCGCCGATCAGCGTCGTCGGGGCGCATCGTACGATACCCTCGGGTCCACGGCGGCGTAGGTGATGTCGGCGAGCAGGTTGCCGAGCACGGTGAGGATGGCGGCGATCATCACCGTGGCCATGATGATCGGGTAGTCGCGCCCACCCACGGCGCCTACGGTCAGCCGGCCCATGCCCGGCCACGCGAAGATCGTCTCGATGATCGTGGCGCCGCCAAGCAGGAACGGGAGGCTCATCCCGTAGATGGTCACGATCGGGATCATGGCGTTCCGCAGCGCGTGCTTCATGATCACCGTCTTCTCGCGGAA
>CAXMRU010000109.1:0-4892 GCA_964195715.1 Akkermansiaceae bacterium
ACCGCCGGTGCTCCGCAGCGACAGGACACCGACTTCACGACGGTCTCCGGGCAGCCGGTGCGGGCCCTGTACACACCGCTGGACACCCGGGACGACCATTATCTGGCCGAAGTCGGTCTGCCGGGCGAGTACCCGTTCACCCGCGGACCGTATGCCACGATGTACCGCACGCGGTTGTGGACCAAGCGGCTGTTCTCAGGGTTCGCCACGGCCGCAGAGACCAACGAGCGGTACAAGTTCCTCCTTGCGCACGGCACGACGGGCCTGTCAGTGGCCTTCGACTTCCCGACTCTGATGGGATACGACTCGGACGATCCTCTGTGCGAGGGCGAGGTAGGGAAGTGCGGTGTGGCGATCTCCAGCCTGGCTGACATGGAGACGCTCTTCGATGGGATTCCCCTCGATCGAGTGTCGGTGTCCATGACGATCAACGGGCCGGCCATCATGCTGTATTGCTTCCTGCTCGCCGCCGCGGAGAAGCAGGGCGTGCCGTTCGAGAAGGTCACCGGAACGATCCAGAACGACATTCTCAAGGAGTACCAGGCGCAGCACGCGTGGATCTACCCGCCGAAGCCGGCGCTCAAGATTATCACGGACATCTTCGAGTGGTCCGCTGCCAGCGCTCCGAAGTTCAACACGATCTCGATCTCCGGTTATCACATCCGTGAGGCGGGCGCCACAGCGGTCGAAGAGCTGGCGTTCACGCTGAAGAACGGATTCACGTATGTCGAGGAGGGCATCGCCCGCGGCCTCGACGTGGACGAATTCGCCCCGCGTCTCTCGTTTTTCTGGGACGTGCATAACGACCTGTTTGAGGAAGTCGCGAAGTTCCGGGCCGGTCGGCGAATCTGGGCGCGCCGCATGCGCGAGATCTATGGTGCGAAGCGGCCCGAGAGCTGGCGTCTGCGCACTCATGCCCAGACGGCCGGGGTGACGCTCACGGCCCAGCAGCCGCACAACAACATCGTGCGCGTCGCGTACCAGGGACTGGCGGCCGTCCTCGGAGGCACGCAGTCGCTTCACACGAACGCGATGGACGAGTCGCTGGCACTCCCGACCGAGCACGCCGTGCGGATCGCCCTGCGCACCCAGCAGATCCTGGCATTCGAGACCGGGGTGCCGAACACCATCGATCCGCTTGCCGGCTCATACTTCGTCGAGAGCATGACCGACGAGCTGGAGCGCCAGGCGGAGGAAATCTTCGCTGAGATCGACGATCTGGGCGGCGTCGTGGCCGGGATCGAGTCGGGCTACTTCCAGGCCAGGATCTCCCGGTCGGCGAGGAGGTTCCAGGACGAGATCGAGGCTCGGAGCCGCCTGATCGTCGGCGTGAACTCGTTCCAGGAGGACGACGAGCCGGATCTCGAGATCCTGAGGATCGACGAGTCGGCTGCCGAGGCGCAGGCCGGACGCCTGGCCGCGCTCCGCGAGCGCCGGGATGGAATCGCGGTCGAGCACGCCCTCGGGGCGCTCACGGCGGCAGTCATGGCGGACGAGAACCTGATGCCTCCCATGCTGGATGCCGTCCGGGCGTACGCCACGCTGGGCGAGATCCGGGACGCGCTGGAGAAGGTATACGGCCGGTTCCAGGAGCCCGTGGCCTTTTGACTCGGGCCTGTGCCCGGTACCTTTAATAGGTCGTTGAACAACTACAGTGGGCCGCGTGCAGGGCGATCCGTCCTCCGCTGCCCATCGTGTCCATCCGGAGCGATTCCGTCATGGCTGAGAGAAAGATCCGCGTACTGGTCGCGAAGCCGGGGCTGGACGGCCACGACCGGGGAGCCAAGGTCATCGCGGCGTCCCTGCGGGATGCGGGCATGGAGGTGATCTACACCGGCCTGCACCAGACGCCGGAGAAGATCGCCACCACCGCGCTGCAGGAAGATGTCGACGTGGTGGCTCTGTCGATCCTGTCAGGAGCCCACATGACGCTCTTCCCACGCGTGCGGGAGCTTCTGAGGGAGAACGGCATGGACGACGTCCTCATTACGGGCGGGGGGATCATCCCGCAGGAGGACATGGACGCGCTGCAGGAGCTCGGCATCGGCCGGCTGTTCGGACCGGGCACCGTGACGGGCGATGCAGCTGCTTACATCAGGGACTGGTTCGAGGAGAACCGCGCGGACGAAGACGGCTGATGGCCGATCCGTCACGCATGCGGAACCTCATGGATGAGGTCCGAGTCCTCGAGGACCGTCTCCGCGAAGGGGGCGGTCCGAAACGTATCGAGCGCCAGCACACGCAGGGCAAGCTCACTGCGCGTGAGCGCATCGACGGCCTGATCGACCCGGGCGGCGGGTTCCTGGAGATCGGCCTCCTCCTCGCCTACGACCAGTACGACGGAAACGCTCCCGGGGTGGGGGTCGTGACCGGGATCGGCGAGGTGTGCGGGCGGCCTGTGGTGATCGTGGCGAATGACGCCACCGTCAAGGCGGGCAGCTGGTGGCCGGAGACGATCCCGAAGATGCTCCGAGCCCAGGAAATCGCGATGCGCTGCCGCGTGCCGATCATCTACCTGGTCGATTCGGCCGGCATCAACCTGCCGTACCAGGGAGGCGTGTTCCCGGGCAAGTACGGTGCGAGCCGCCTGTTCTACTACAACTCGATCATGCGGCACTACCTGGACGTGCCCCAGATCTCGGCCGTCATGGGCCAATGCATCGCGGGAGGAGCGTATCTGCCGGCGCTCTCCGACGTGATCGTGATGGTGGACGGCACCAGCTTCATGGGCCTCGGCGGCCCCAACCTGGTGAAGGGTGCCACGGGTCAGGATGTCGAGGGCGAGGTCCTCGGGGGTGCGGCCACGCACAACCGGATCAGTGGCGTCGCCCACTACGAGGTGCCCGACGACGAGGCGTGCCTTGAGAAGATCCGCGATCTCGTGTCCGATCTGCCGCCGGCCCGGCTTCCGCAGCCGGTAGACGAGCCCAGGGCACCTGCCCGTGCCGCCGAGCAGGCGTACCAGCTCATTCCACAGGATCACCGTCAGCCCTACGAGGTCGAGGCGGTGCTCGAGACGTTTCTCGACGCGGGGCGGTTCGAAGAGTTCCAGGCGGGCTACGCGCCGGAGATGCTCACCGCGGTCAGTCGGCTGGCCGGTCGACGCGTCGGAGTGATCACGAATCGTCGGGGCATGTTCAAGGACACGATGGGTGGCCCTCCCCGGTTCGGCGGGATCATCTACGCCGACAGTGCAGAGAAGGTCGCGTACTTCATGGACATGTGCGACCGGCAGAAGATCCCGCTGCTGTACGTTCAGGACGTGAGTGGTTTCATGGTGGGCACCGAAGCGGAGCATTCGGGGATCATCCGGGCCGGCGCGCGCATGGTCGAGGCCATGTCGGTGGCCCGCGTACCGAAGATCGTGCTCACGATCGGGCACGCCAGCGGAGCGGGCTACTACGCCATGGCCGGGCAAGGCTTCGATCCGGACTTCATCTTCACATGGCCTACTGGCCGCATGGGTGTGATGGAGGGAGCGTCAGCCGTGCGTGCCGTGCACGGCCGCAAGATGGACCGGGCACGGTCGGAGGGCATTCCGGTCGACGCCGAGACCGAGGCCGAGATGGACGCGACACGAGCCGAGTACGACAGGACCCTCGATGCACGCTACGCCGCGGCCAGGGGCTACGTCGATGCGATCATCGCGCCCGAAGAGACGCGCGACGTTCTCGACCTGGCCCTCCGGACGGCTCTCGAGAACCCGGCGCCCCACATCGGAGCCTTCACGCTCCCTGACGACGCATGAGCGGCGACGGAGTGGTGCGGGTCGGCTCGGGCCAGGGGTTCTGGGGCGACTGGCAGGAAGCCCCGAAGCTGCAGGTGCGGCAGGGGCCGATCGACTACCTGATGCTCGACTACCTGGCCGAGATCACTATGTCCATCATGCAGAAGCAGCGCGTGAAGGACCCCTCGGCCGGCTACGCGCGCGACTTCGTGCCGCTGATCCTCGATCTTGCTTCGGATCTCGTGGACGGGGGCGTCCGAGTGATCACGAACGCGGGGGGAGTGAACCCCCGGGCCTGCCGGGACGCGCTGGTCTCGGGCCTCGCCGACGTGGAAACGTCGCGTCCCCTCAGGATCGCGATCGTCACGGGCGACGACCTCATGGGCCGGCTGGACGATCTGCTTGCCTCGGGCCACGAGCTTCGAAACATGGAGACCGGGGCGCCTCTTTCGGACATCCAGGACCGTGTCTACAGCGCGAACGCGTACATCGGTATGAGCCCGATCCTCGAGGCGCTCGCGCGGGACGCGGACATCGTGGTCACAGGCCGTTCGACGGACACGGCGCTCACGTACGGGCCCCTGGTACACGAATTCGGATGGGGGCTTGACGATTGGGATCGGATAGCCGCGGGAGTTGTGGCAGGCCACATCAACGAGTGCGGGGCACAGGCAGCCGGTGGAAACACCCTGTTCGACTGGGAGGGAGTGGACCTCGAGACACCGGGCTATCCGATCATCGAGGCGCAGGCGGACGGCAGTTTCGTCGTCACGAAACACCCGGACCTCGGCGGCCGTGTCACCTGGGCCACGGTAACCGAACAGCTTGTATACGAAATGGGTGATCCCGAGGATTACATTACCCCGGACTGCGTGGCGGACTTCGGCAGCGCCACGGTCACCGACCTGGGCGCCGATCGCGTGCGTATCAGCGGCGTGCGAGGCGGGCCGCGCACCGATCTCCTGAAGGTGTCGATCGCCTATCATGCCGGGTACAAGGCGACCGGAGGACTGACCTACGCGGGCCCCGACGCACTGGCCAAGGCTCGCCGGGCGGACGAAGTCCTGCGGGCGCGCCTCGAGCAGGCGGACCTGGAATTCGACGAGGTGCGGACGGAGTTCGTAGGAGCCGGGGCGTGCCTGGGTCTCGAACCGGGTCCCTCGGC
>CAXMRU010000110.1:0-2534 GCA_964195715.1 Akkermansiaceae bacterium
CCCTCTGCCGCCGATCCGGGTGATTCCGGCGGGCTCGCGATCCGGATACGTTCCGATTCCCGCTCCCTGATTCCCGGAAGAGGCTCCGTGAACCACAGTACGGCGACCCTGGCCGCGACGGTCGGCGGCGTTCTGCTGCTGGCATCCGCCCCGCTCCAGGCCCAGCAACCCGATTCCCATGCGACCGTAGCGGCTGAGAAGGAGCGCCCGAGCATCGGTCTCGCCCTCAGCGGCGGGTCGGCCCGCGGCTTCGCGCACGTTGGCGTGATCGAGGTTCTCGAGGAGGCCGGCATCCCGATGGACGCGATCGCCGGTACCAGCATGGGTAGCGTGATCGGGGGTCTCTACTCTTCCGGGCTCTCGACCGACGAGCTGCGCTTCGTAGCGGCAGAGGTTGACTGGAACCGGGTGTTCAGTGACGCGCCCGATCGCCGCAACCTTCCTGTCGAGCGCAAGGTGGAGGAGGGGCGCACCGTCTTCGGCCTGCCGCTCGTGAACGGAAGACCCCGCATCCCCAGCGGCATCATCCAGGGTCAGCGGCTCACGCAGCTCTTGACCGGCCTCACGTGGCACGTGCACCCGATCCACGACTTCCACAACCTCCCGATCCCGTTCGCGGCCGTAGCTACGGACGCCGAGACGGGCGAGGCCGTCGTGCTCGATGGAGGGTTCCTTCCGGAGGCGATCCGGGCGAGCATTGCCATCCCGAGCGTGTTCGCGCCCGTGGAGATCGACGGTCGGTACCTGATCGACGGCGGGATCGTCCGGAACCTGCCGACGCCGGAGGTTCGGGACCTCGGAGCCGACATCATCATCTGCAGCGACGTGACCAAGCCACTCGCGACAGCCGACAGCTTGCAAAGCCTGGTGGACATCCTCTCCCAGACGATCGCCTTTCGGACGGTAGAGCGGCGGGACGTGGACGCCGAGCTGTGCGACGTGATGATCCAACCAGACATCCAGGGCATTGAGTCCGCCGACTTCACCAGCGCTGAGGAGATCATCGCCCGAGGCCGGACCGCCGCACGGGCGGCTCTCGAGGAAATGCGAAAACTCGGCCTGACGGAACTCAGTGGAGTCCGACCCGAGATCGATGAAGACCGGCTGTTCGAGCCCGCGCGCGTCCGAGAAATCCGTGTCACGGGCCTCGAACGCTCCCCGGAGGCTTCGGTCAGGAAAAGCCTGGGACTCGACGTCCCGGCGACGCTGGAGTTGCGCGACGTGAACGACGCCGTGACCCGGGTCTACGATACGGGGCTCTTCCAACGCGTATCGTACCGGCTGGACCCGGCACCGGTCGGGGCGGCCGACCACCCGGACGAGCGGATCCTGACCGTCCACGTGAAGGACGAGGGCCGCAGCTGGGTCGGAGGCAGCTACCGCTACGAAGGGCGGTACAAGGCCTCCATCCTCGCGACGGCCGCGGTGCGTAATCTCCTCATCCGCGGATCCACTCTCCTCGCGGATCTCCGGCTGGGCGAGCAGACGCGGATCGCGGCCGAGTATCAGAAGCGCCTGGGTTGGGGGGTAGCCCCATTGTTCGCGCTCCGAACCGCGTACAAGCGAAGCCCGTTCGACCTGTACGTGGACGGCAAGCGCGTGGCCGAGCCCCACGTGAAAGTGGGTCACATCGAGGGGCTCCTCGGGCTCGGGGTCGGACACTCTACGGCGCTCGGGGTCGTCGCGAAGTTCGAGGGAGTGGAGTCGGACGATGCGGCCCTGGTGCCCGACTGGAACGGAGAGGACCGGACGTACTTCACTCTGGCCGGAGTCCTGGAGCTGGACACGTGGGATCGGCTGGCGTTTCCCCACTCGGGGGTCCACGTCCTCGGCAAGACGGAATGGGGAGACGGAGCGCTGGCCAGTGCGGACGGCGGCTTCTCACACCACGTGCTCGACGTCGATGCGGCGATACCTGTCAGCCGGGCGGTCACGCTCAGAGGTCGCGTCACCGTCGGGACCAGTGACGGATCCGACCTCCCCGATCAGTACCTGTTCTTCATCGGCGGAGCAAACACCTTCTATCTGTATCCGGATCGGCAATTCTCGTTCGTCGGACAGCGGGTCATGGAGAGCCGGGGCCGGCATCTGCAGCTGCTGGACGTGGGACTGCAGTGGGAGTTTGCGCCGAACCTCTTCGCGCTCGGTCGGTGGAATGCGGCGGCGATGCCGGAGGAGTGGCGGGTGGATGCGAGCGACTTCATCAGCGGAATCGGCGGCGGCGTGGGTGTCAACTCTCGCCTCGGCGTGGCGCGGATCATGGTGACGGGCGGTAGCGATGCCGACGCGGTGCGACTGGAGATCGACCTGGGCTTCCTGTTCTGAGCAGCGCTGCCCAGAACAGCGCTTGCCCAACCCCACGGTCCCGCAAAGAAAACCGGGCCGCCCGCGACATGCGGACGGCCCGGGAAGGAGTGGGGGCGGGTCGTCAGGTGACGTCCCGCCGGTCGTGGATCAGTCCAGGAAGTACCTGAGGCCGAGCTGGATCCGCCAGCGCGAGAGCTCGCCGAGATCGTCGGTGAACGTCTCCTGGA
>CAXMRU010000111.1:0-3555 GCA_964195715.1 Akkermansiaceae bacterium
ATGCCTATACGTGTTTCATGCGCACGGCGATGGACTACCTGGTCATGTGGCCGTTCCTGCTCGACAAGAGGACACAACCCAAGTGGAGCGAGGAGGAGGATTGGCGGTCGATGCTCGAGCTGGACTGACGCCTCGCGAGGGACGCAAGTTCGGTCTCACGGTGGGAGCCGCATTCGGCGTTCTGGCGGCGATCGGGTTCTGGCGGGGGCACGTGTACGTGCCCGGCACTCTGGCCACGCTGGGAGCACTGCTCATGCTTGGCGGTCTCGCGATTCCGGGGCACCTCGGACCCGTCTACCGGGGCTGGATGCGGGTGGCACACGCCATCTCGAAGGTCACGACGCCGCTGTTCCTGAGCATCATGTACCTGGTGGTACTGACGCCGGCCGGGCTGTTGATGCGGGCCCTCGGTCGCAATCCCCTTCGGCACAGCGAGTCGGAGGGAGGGTACTGGATCATGCGGGAACCGGGACAAACCGGCGATCTGGATCGTCAGTTCTAACAGGAAAGTGAAGGGGAAGCGGATATGGCGAAAAATAGCCTTCTTGCCGAGCTCTGGGCGTTCATGCGTGTTCGCAAGAAGTGGTGGCTCTTCCCGATCATCATCATGCTCCTGCTCGTCGGCTCTCTGCTCGTATTCGCGCAGGGATCGGCCCTCGCGCCCTTCATCTACACCATATTCTGACCTTCACGGCCAGGTGTAGGCTGCGAGACCCGGGATCCACTCCATCCCATTCCCACGTTCTAGCCAAGTGAACCCCTTTTCAGTACCCTTGTGGCGGCCGAGCTAAGGCCCCAACCGGCGGCCAGGGCAAGGACCCGAAACACCAGACCCGGGAGACCGATGCGGGACACTCCATTTGGACATAACGAGTGGGCGCTGATTCTGGGGGGCTCGAGCGGATTCGGGCTCGCCACGGCGCACAAGCTTGCCCAGCACGGGCTGAACATCTGCGTCGTCCACCGGGATCGGCGCGGGGCGATGAGCCGCATCGAGCCCGAGTTCGAGAAAATCAGGAAGCGCGGCATCTCCCTGCTGACGTTCAACGAGGACGCGCTGGACGACGGGAGCCGGGCGGAGATTCTCGACGGCCTGGCAGAGCGCTTGGGTGGCGGCTCGGCTGGCCCCGGCCAGCCTCCCGGCGAGGGCAAGGTTCGCGTCCTTCTCCACTCCATCGCCTTTGGAAACCTCAAGCTCATCGGCACCGAGGCGCCCCCTGACACAGGCGCGCGCGCAACCCTCGCCCAGGAGCTCGGGATCGATGAAGAGCGTCTGAGTGAGGTCGCCGACCGCCTGTTCGCAGAGGACGTCGACGGCGTTCAGGGAATCGCTTCCCCGCCCCGCTACGCACAGGACGCCTTCCTGGAAGACGAGGACATGGTCCGCACCATCTACGCGATGGGCACCAGCCTTCTCACGTGGACCCAGGACATCCTGGCCAGGGGGCTGTTCGCCCCTGACGGCCGCGTGCTGGGTATGACGAGCGAGGGCAACGGGGTGGCGTGGAAGGGCTACGCCGCCGTGGCGGCGGCCAAGGTCGCCCTGGAGTCCGTCTCCCGTTCGATTGCAGTCGAGATGGCGCACGCCGGAATCCGCTCCAACATCATCCAGGCCGGCGTCACCGACACGCCGGCCCTGCGCATGATTCCGGGCAGCGGTCATCTCAAGGCGCAGGCTCGCACACGGAACCCCTTCGGCCGTCTCACGAGGCCCGAGGACGTAGCCAACGTCATCTACCTGCTCTCACTGCCGGAGGCGGCCTGGATCAACGGGGCGATCATCCGAGTCGATGGCGGCGAGCACATCTCGGGGCTGACGCGATGAGCCTATACCTGCATGGCCTGGGTCACTTCCACCCCGAGAACGAGATCACGAACCAGTTCCTCACCGATCTGGACATCGGCACGAACCAGGAGTGGATCGAGGAGCGGGTGGGGATCGATTCGCGGCGCACCGTGCTCCCGCTCGACTACATCCGCGAGACCAGTAACCTCGACCCCACGCAGGCGCTCGAGGCAGCCATGTACACCCACGCGGAGACGGGGCGGCGGGCGGCGGAAATGGCCCTGGAGCGCGCCGGCCTGGCGAGAGACGACATCGGCATGCTCATCGCCGGTTCCTGCTCGCCGGACATGATGTCTCCTGCCGACGCTTGTCCCATCGCCGCGGCGCTGGAGATGGAGGTCCCGGCGTTCGACGTGAACTCGGCCTGTACGAGCTTCCACGTGGCGCTGTATATGCTGTCGATGATGCGGCCCGAGAGCCTCCCGGACTTCGTTCTCATCGTCACGCCCGAGAGCCTCACCACTGCCGTTGACTACTCGGACCGGTCGGCGGCCGTGCTGTGGGGCGACGGGACTACCGCCGCCATCGTTTCTACCAGGGTGCCGTCCCGAATCGAGATCCTGGGGAACAGGCTCCATTCCAGTCCGGCGGGACATGGCAAGGTCGTCGTACCACACTTTGGCCATTTCTGGCAGGAGGGCCGGACCGTCCAGATGTTCGCCATCAAGAAGACAGTGCGCGTCCTCCGCGAGCTCCAGAAGACCTTCAGCGAGCCGGACCGCACCCTCCATTTCGTGGGGCACCAGGCGAACCTCCGGATGCTCGAAACGGTCTGCCTCCAGTGCGGTTTCGAGGAGGACCGGCACCACCACAACGTCGTGAATTTCGGAAACACCGGGGCGGCAGGCGCCCCCGGCGTGATCTCGATGAACTGGGACCGTTGGACCGATCGCGACGACATCGCCGTCGTCGGCGTCGGCTCGGGGCTGTCGTGGTCGGGTCACGTGCTCCGGTTCGGGGAGGCGCCGTGACGTACGCGGAGTTCCGGGAGCGCTCGCACTTCACCCCGGACGAGATCCTGGCCATGGCCTACGGTCGTCTGGTTGAAGACGCACCGGCGGAATTCGAGGCCCGTCTTCCCCTGCCGCCGATGCTGATGGTGGACCGGGTTACGGAGATCACCCGCAGCGGCGCCAGGGGACGGTTAGTCGCCGAGCGCGAGGTCCGTCTCGACGACTGGTTCTTCCACTGCCACTTTCTTGGCGACCCCGTCCAGCCCGGTTGCCTCGGCGTGGACGCAATCTGGCAGCTTATCGGCCTCTACTGCGCGTGGAGCGGAGCCCTGGGCACCGGGCGGGCGCTCGGCTGCAAGGAGGTGGAGTTCTTCGGTCAGATCCGGCCACACGACGGTGTCGTCCGCTACGAGATCGATATCGTGCGGTACCAGGACCTGCCCGCATCCGGTTCGGCCGTCGCCATCGGCGACGCGAAGGTGCTGGTGGACGGCCAGGAGATCTACGAGATCAAGAGGGCCAAGGTGGGCGTCTTCCGCGACATCACCTATCCCGATTATCCCTGGCCCTCGCGGCGCTCGCGAGGAGGCAGGATGGAGGAATGATGGCACAGGAAGGCGCGCGTAACGCCGCCGGCATGATCCTTCGCCCCGACGAAATTCTGGAACTGCTGCCCCAACAGGAGCCCTTCCGCTTCGTCGACGAGATCCTCGAGGTGGACGAATATCACATCGTGGCGCGCTACCGCTTCCGGCC
>CAXMRU010000112.1:0-13212 GCA_964195715.1 Akkermansiaceae bacterium
CGTGCTCGACCAGTTCAACGAGGCCGGCGTCGAGATCATGACTCCGAACCAGAACGCGGTGCGAAACTCGGTGGAGCCGACGATCCCGGAGAAGTATGTTGCCGATTCGATTCCGCCTGCGCTGCGTTTTCTGGGCCTGCAAGGAGGTACCGCGTGAATTCGCGTGTCCGCTCAGTCGTCGTGGCAATCCTGGCCGCTGCCGTCGGCTCGCTGTCGATCGCCGCTTCCGCTGCCGCCCAGGACTCCCATTACTGGACCCTGCAGTACGGACCTCGATCTTCGCTGCTCGGTGGGGCCGTGATCGGAAGCGTGGACGACGTGAGCGCCACGTTCTACAACCCGGGTGCCCTGTCCCTGGCATCGGATGTGGCCTTCGCCGTGAGCGCGGACGTGTTCGAGGTCACGGGCGTGATACTCGAAGGTGGCGGGGGTGAGGGAGTGGACCTGGGCAACGCGAAGTCGGGGCTGCGCCCATCGATGATCGCCGGAACGATCAAGCAGGGGCTGCTCGGAGGCGGCGGCATCCTCGCGTACTCCGCGCTCACCCGTGCCCGCGGTACCCAGGACCTGTCAGGAGTGCTCCTTCTGTCAGGAGAAGACCTTTCGCCCGAGCTCGATCTCGAAGATGCGGTGGGCGGCGTGGCCTTCACTGGTCGGTTCAACGACTTCTGGGGCGGGCTGACCTATTCGCAAGCTCTCGGAGAGCACTTCGGCCTGGGGGTCACCTGGTATGGCGCCGTGCGCAGCCAGGAACGGCGGAGCGAGGCGATCGGTCAGTTGATCGGGACGGACGGATCGGGATCCGCGGAGATTGATATCTCGGGCGGCAGCTACACGGCGTACAGGACGCTCTTCAAGCTGGGCGGATTCGCGACGACCGGTCCGATCACGGGCGGAGTAACGCTGACGACGCCCAGCATCCAGCTCGGCGGGAGCGGTGACCTCTCATTCAACGAATCGGCGTTCGGCACCGACACCGTCGCCCTGGCCGCCGGCATCCAGACGGACCTGTCAGCCACCTACAAAAGCCCGCTTTCGGTGGGCGCAGGCCTGGCATGGCGGATCGGCGACGCGCGCCTGCACGGGAGCTTCGAGTGGTTCGACAAGGTCGAGTCGTACTTCGTGATGCAGGGAGAGGACGTGGTCGCCCTGGAGCCACCGGACCGGATCATCCCGGTGGACGCAGTCCAGGAACAAGACGAGGTACTCAACTGGGCACTCGGCCTGGAGTACGCTTTCTCCCCCAAGGTCAACGCGTATCTCTCGTACTACACGGACAACAGCACCCTGACCGACGAGGTAGAGCGAGCGGGCCTGGGAGTTCTTCCGTTCAACATCAGCAACGTGAACCTCGGCACGGATTTCGTCGTCAAGTCAGCGCGCCTGACGCTCGGGTTCGGATTCGGCTTTGGAAGCAAGGTGGATCAGGAATTGACGAACATTCTGCGCCAGGAGGACCCCGACTTCGAGGCCACTTATGTGTTCCGCAGCATCAAGCTGCTGTTCGGTTTCGAGATCGGAGTGAGCTAGGCGAGGTACTTACAACGCGGACAGCGCCTCCTCGAGCAGGCGAGCCTGTGCCAGGGCGGCAGCGCCGGCGTTACCCTCCGCCGGGCTGGCGGCCGCCGGGCGGCTGACCCGCCGCACGCGCAACCCCTCGCCCGCGATCTCACGCAGCTCCGGCGAGATCGCGCGCCACGCGCCCATGTTCTCCGGTTCTTCTTGCACCCAGACGATCTCTTCCAGCGCCGGATAGGTGGCCACGAGGTGGCCGACCTCATCCCGCGGAAACGGATACAGAAGCTCGACACGGGCGAGATCCACGGCCAACGCGCCTTCCCAGCGATCCGAGGCGATCAGATCGTAGTAGACCTTGCCCGAACACAGGAGGAGGCGGCGCACGCCGGCCGGATCGGGACGCCCCTCAAGCGCGGGCAGTAGCGGCTGGAAGATATCTTCCTCGAGGTCGGCGATCCCGGAGCGGGCCTTCGGATGTCGCAGCAAGCTCTTTGGCGTCATGACGACGAGCGGCCGCCGGGCAGGACGCAACGCCTGGAGCCGAAGGAGATGAAAATACTGAGCGGGAGTCGTGCAGTTCGCAACCCGGATGTTGTCTTGGGCAGAGAGGTCCAGGAATCGCTCGATACGCGCGCTCGAGTGCTCGGGCCCCTGCCCTTCGTACCCGTGCGGCAGCAGGAGCACGAGCCTGGACTCCTGGCCCCACTTCGAGCGTCCGGCGACGATGAACTGGTCGATGATCGCCTGGGCGACGTTGGCGAAATCGCCGAACTGGGCCTCCCACAGCACGAGCGTCTCGGTGGCGACCGTCGCGTAGCCGTACTCGAAGCCCAGCACACCGGCTTCGGAGAGGGGGCTGTTCCACACCTGGAACTGGGCCTGTTCCCCGACGTGCTTGAGCGGAGTCCACTTCTGCCCGGTATTCATGTCGTGCAGCACCAGGTGCCGCTGACTGAACGTGCCCCGCTCGGAATCTTCGCCGCTCAGCCGGATCGGGACACCTTCGGTGAGCAGGCCGGCGAACGCGAGGGCCTCCGCGTGCGCCCAGTCGATCCCGTCCTCGAGCGAATCGCGGCGCCGCGTGAGCTGACGCGCCAGCTTCGGGTTCGGCTGGAAGTCCTCGGGCCACGCGTGGATCGCGGCGTTCAGCTCCTCGACTCGCCCGCGATCGATCGCCGTGGATACGTCCCGCCAGTTCGTCTCTTCGGTCAGGGTCTCGTACCCGCGCGGGCGGTCGCGCTCGACTTCCATCCCGATCCCGAGAGTCGTCCCGGCCGTCGGAGCTCCGATGTCCACCGCGTCGTCCGCGCTCTCCTCGTCCCGTGACACGGCGAGCCGGGCCTCCGTCAGCCGGTCGTTGATGTCGGAGGCCATTTCGTCGGCCTCTGAACGCTCGATGACGCCTTCCTCGATCAGCTGATCGACCCACAGGCTCCGCACCGTCGGGTGGCTGCGGATCTTCCGGTACATCACCGGCTGCGTGTACGCCGGCTCGTCTCCCTCGTTGTGGCCGTATCGGCGGTAACCCACGAGGTCCACGACGACGTCCTCGGAGAACTGCTGCTGGAAGTCGATCGCCAGCTGAATGGCCGATAGACAGGCCTCCGGATCGTCCGCGTTCACGTGCACGATCGGCATGCGAAACGCGAGGGCGATATCGCTGGAATATCGGCTGGATCGGGTGTCGAGGGGGTCGGTCGTGAACCCGAGCTGGTTGTTCGCCACGATATGGATCGTGCCGCCGTTCTCGTAGCCGGGCAGTCGGGACATGTTCAGGGTCTCGGGCACGATTCCCTGCCCCATGAAGGCGCTGTCGCCGTGCACGAGGATCGGGAGCACGGACGTACCGAACGCGTCCAGCGCGCTCTCGTCGTCCTCGGACATGAGGAGACCGCTCTCCCGCGCCATCAGCTCCCGCTCCGCCCGAGCCATCCCCTGCACCACGGGGTTCACGTGCTCCAGGTGGCTGGGGTTCGGCGCCAGCGCGATCTCCAGCTCACCCATCTGCGAGCGAACCAGCTCCTTGGCGCCCACGTGATACTTCACGTCACCGGTGCCTGCCTCCGAGACACGGCCCTGCATGCCCCGTGATGACCGACCCTCGAACTCCGCCAGGATCGCTTCGTATGAGAAGCCGATGATGTGGGTGAGCACGTTGAGGCGTCCCCGGTGCGCCATTCCGATGAAGAACTTGCTTGTACCGCCGAGCGCCGTGCGTCGGATGACACGGCGGATCATGGGCACCAGCATATCGAGGCCCTCGATCGAGAACCTCTTCTGCCCCAGGTAGGAGCGCTGCAGAAAGTTCTCGAATCCCTCCACTTCGGTCAGAACGCGCAGCAGGTGCACCTTACCGTCCCGGTCCACCGGATTCGTGTGCACTCCCATCTCGATGTAATCGACGAGCCAATTCCACTTGAGCGGGTCCTCCATGTGGTCCAGCTCGTAGCCGATCCGGCCGGAGTAGATCTCCCGCAGGCGCTCCACCGCGTCACGCGCCGTGCGACCCAGGGCCTCTAATCCTACTGCGGATGAGGGAATCGCCTCCAGGTCGGCCCATGTGATGTCGTGGAATTCCGGCTCGATCGAAGGGTGGCCGGTGCGCGGGGTGCCGAGCGGATCGATCTGCACGTTGAGATGCCCATGCGTACGCAACGACTCGACGAGGGAGCCCGCGGCGGCCGCGATACGGAGCTGCTCGGGTGAGGCCCCGGCGGTGTCCTGCGAGGGTGCCGGCATCGCGGCGATCGGAGCCGCGAATGTGGCGCGGGTCGAGGCCTCTCTGTAGTCGACCATGTCCGCCAGCGACGGCGGAACAATGCCCCGCTGCCGGAGGGACCGCTCGTACAGCTCCTCGGCGTATCCGGCGTTGTATCCGTCCGCGAGGGGAGACTCCCCCACCCTGCTCTCGTCGCTCAACTCTCCGCCCCGATCGTGGTGCTGGGAGGCCCGGCGCACTTTACATCGAGCCGCCGGCAGAAGGGCGATTCAAGCTACCCGATCTCTCCGGCCGCACAAGTAAGGATAGGTCACTGACCCGGGCGGTCCGTCCGCCTGTCCGGCAACCGAAGCAGGGGCAGCTCCCAGTCGTCTTCGAGCTGCACCGCGAGTCCGTCCGCCACGCGATTCACGTAGTTGAAATAGGAGGCCACCTCGCAGACGTGCAGGATGCCCTCGTCGTCCAGGCCCGCGGCCCGCATGCAGGCGATGTCCGCCTCCTCGACCGAGGCCGGCGCCAATGTCAGCCGCTCGGCATATGCCAGGATCGCCCTAAGGCGTTCGTTCCCATCGCTGGCGGTCCGCCAGTCAGTGACCAGCGCCTGCACGTAGTCCGGGTCTTTCGTCAGTCTACGGAGCGCCGCCCCGTGATGCTGCACTCAGTAGAAACAGTCGTTGGCGGCGGATACCACGACGGCGATCGACTCCCGCTCCGCCCGGCTGAGCGGAGATCGCCCGAACATGCTGGTCCGGTACAGGGCGTAGTGATCGAGGAGCGACTGCGGGTGCAGCGTGTGGATCTCGAGGATGTGGTCGAGCGGGCGGCCTCGGCTGATCGCCTGGTAAGCCGCGGCAAGCTCGGCGTCCGCCTCATCCGGTCCGATGCGGCGGATCCAGGGGCCGTTCCTCTCGTGGTCCGTGTGCGCTGCCATGCGCGATTCCTCCGTCGTGGTCGATGTGAAGCACGGATCGTGGCACGGCGATGTCGGTGTCGCAAGGAACGCCGAGCCAGGAAGCTGCGTTCCCCGGAAGCCAGATTGAGCGTGTTGCCAGGGACCCAAGGGAGTAACAGATGACGATCAGGACGACGTTGGTGGCGGCCGTGATGATGATCGGGCTCCTCGCTCCCGGCTCGGCCCTCGGGCAATCCGCCGACTCGGAGGTACGGCGCCTGACTGGGGGAGAGGAGTGGCGTACGGACTTCAGCCGCCATTCCGTGCCTCTGTCGGAGATCGTTTCGGGAGGCCCGCCGAGAGACGGGATCCCACCGATCGACCGGCCCCGGTTCGAGTCCGCGGACGAAGCCGACCGCTGGCTAGACGATCGTCACCCTGTCGTGGTGGTCGAGGCCGACGGCGAGGTCAAGGCGTATCCCCTGGGCATCCTGATCTGGCACGAGATCGTGAACGACGAGGTCGGCGGTCAGCCGGTGACCGTTACCTACTGCCCGCTGTGCAATACCGCCCTCGTGTTCGACCGGAGACTCGACGGACGCGTGCTGGACTTCGGGACCAGCGGCCGCCTTCGGATGTCGGACCTCGTGATGTACGACCGGCAGACGCAGTCGTGGTGGCAACAGGCCATCGGCGAAGCGATTGTGGGCGAGCTCACGGGCGCGCGGCTCGAGCCGGTGGCGGCGAACACCTACGGCTGGGCGACGGCGCGTGAGCTGTACGCCGACCTTCACGTCCTCTCCCGCGACACGGGGTTCCCCGAGTATGAGGCATCCGGACGATACGGGCAAAACCCCTACGCCGGGTACGACTCACGACGCGGTCCGTACCCCGGCTTCATCTCCGGCGAGATTCCGGGAGACCTGCCCGCCATGGAGCGCGTCGCGTCGCTGGACGTCGGCGACGGGTGGGCCGTCGGGTTCGGCGCCCTGGAGCACTTGGGAGCAGTGAACGCCACATTCGCCGGCACTGATCTCGTGGTCCTGTGGGAGAAGGGCGCCGCGAGCGCCGTTGACAGACGGTCGATCTCTGGCGGTCGCGATGTCGGGCAGAGCGCCATGTTCGATCGGCGCGTGGGAGAGCGCGTTCTCACGTTTGAGCGCCGTGAGGGCCGGTTCCGCGACCGGGAGACGGGCTCCACCTGGAACCTGGCCGGCGAGGCGGTGGCCGGGGCGCTAAAGGGCAAGCGCCTGACTCCGATCGCGCACGGTAACCATTTCTGGTTCGCATGGGTGGCGTTCCGACCGGAAACGGAGTTGTGGAGAGAGTGATCCGCTCAGAACCCCGTCGGCGTCCTCCACACGATGTGGTGGTCCGTGTCCGAGATCAGAACCAGCCCGAAGGGCGACGTCGCCACGCCCAGAGGCTGCTCGAGCTGGGTGGCTCCGGCGTCCATGAGATTCCCGGCGAATTCGGTTTCGCCGTTCCCGGCGAACGTGTTGATCTGAGGCGAGGCCAGGCTGACCAGGCGAATTCGGTGGTTGCCTGAGTCCGCGACGTACAAACTCAGCCCGTCGGCGGTCGCCGCCACGTCGCGCACCTGTCTGAAGGACGCGGACAGGGGATCTCCACCATCGCCGCCGAAGCCGCTGATCCCGTTCCCCGCCACCGTGGAGATCGTGCCACCTGTCAGGTCGACGGACCGGACCCGCTGGTTCCCCGTGTCGGCGATGTAGAGCACGCCGTCTGCCACGTCGATGCCACCCGGGAAGTCGAGTTGCGCGGCCGTGGCCGCTCCGCCGTCCCCACTGAAGCCCGACTCGCCCGTCCCTGCGACCGTGGAGAGCGTTCCATCTGCGAGAATCGTACGAATGAGGTGTGACCTCCCTTCGGCGAAATAGACTTCCCCTCCGTCTCCCACGGCCACGCCCCGCGGGCTGTTGATCGCAGAGGAAGCTGCCGGTTCGCCATCGGGCGTCGTCCCGGACTCGCCAGTGCCTGCGAGCAGGGTGCGTGCTCCCGTGGCGATGTCAAAGTGCCAGACGCTGTGCCCACGCTCGTCCGCCACAATCAGGCCGCCAGAGCCGTCCACCGCCAGGTCCGTGATCTCGCGCAGGCAGTCGCCGCTGCACAGACGGTCTTCCACCACCAGGCGCACCCCACCGGACGACGACGCAGCCACGACCCTCCGGTTGTCGCGGTCGGACACGTACAGGACCCCGTCGAAGTCCATGTCCAGGCCTGAGGGATGGCGCAACAGCGTCTGCACAGCCGATCCGCCGACGTCTGCGCCCGGCTCGTCCGGTACACCGGCCACGATGCGCATGAGGCCGGGGGTATCGCCAAGAACGGCGATCGGTTCGCCACAGCCAGCCCACGCGAGCGTGGCTGCGACCGCGACCGGACCGAGGATCAGGTAAGCGGAACGACCCATATGTCCCCCTTTCCGTCCTCACCGATCCGGGTGAAGGCGAGCTCCGTTCCGTCAGGTGACACGGCGGGCTCGGTCCCCGCTTCGGTGCCCGAAACGCGCTCCGCGACGCCACCTGAGGCGGCCACCCTCCAGATGCAGTCGTTACGAGCAACGTAGAGCCACTCCCCGTCCGGACTCCACGCCGGCTCCGTTCCCTCCGTGATCGCCCAGGGCTCGCCGCCACCTGCCGACACTGCCATGACCATCGATCGGTCGACCAGCCATTCCGTTCGTTGCTCGACGCAAGCCACGATGGGGCCATCCCGTCCGAGGGTCAGGTGCTGGCACGTGGTTCGGAACTCCGGCCCGCGCACCAAACGCGCGAAGGCGATGGTGGTTCCATCTGGACTCCACGCCGGAGAGATTCCATCCTCCGTCCCCGGTATCGAGCCGGTCGAACCGTCCGCAGGCCGCCACCACGACAATCGGAGCCCGTCACTCGTCACCAGACGCTGCCCGCCCGGCTCCCAGGAGGCTCGCGACGGAAGGATTCCTTCTTCGTTGAACCTACGCTGGAACGGGTGCAGGCGGGTGATCCACACCCCCGGCAAGCCGAAGGGGTGCTGTGAATCGTCGAACTCCACGCCGTCGAACTCGAGCGGCAACGTCGGATCGTCGCTTGCGACGGTGGTCGAGCCAGGTCTGCGCACGCGAACCCGGCCCAGCCGCAGGGCCGGAGGCGGAGCCAGAGAACCGGCAGCGTCGCACGAGATCGTATCCCCGGTGCACACCGACCCGCCGGCCGAAAGGAGTTGCACGTAGGCGATACGTCCCGATCCCGGCTCGACGGCGGGTGCCAGGAGCGCGGGGGCCGTCGCCCGCTCGGGCTGGACGAACGGGAACACGGTACGCACAGATCCGCCGCCTCTCGGAATCGACACGAGCACGCCGTCGGATCGCGCCAGGTCACCGAATCCTTCCGCCACGTACAGGATCGAATCGCCGCCGATCGACCACGCGGGCGACCGGTCGTCGCCCGGATTGAACGTTAGCTGGCGGGCGCCCGGCAGGACGTCCTCGTTCGGAGGCTCCCACGGAGACGGAGCGTCGTGGCAGGCCCACACCTGGGCCGCGAGCAGGGCGGCGATCGCCGCGACGGTCTCGCGTCTCAGAACACCACCTCCAGCCCGAGGCGCAGCTGTCGGGGCTCACCGAATAGAAGGGACGGATCGCTGGCGTCCAGCGCGGCCGCGAACCGCGCGGTCTCGAACTCCGTCGCCGTGATGACCCCGTTCCCGTTGAGGTCCGCGAGTGGCGCGTATCGCTCCGATTCCCGGGGGATCGGGAACGTGGACGTCACGGCCCTGTCGGCCAGATCGAGGATCGTCTCCATGGATGGTGCCAGGCGGCCGCTGTCGCGCCGGAGCGCGATCACGTTGTCCGTACCGAACAGGTTCTTTCCGTCCACTACGAGGCGCATGACGCATCCCCGGCAGCCCGGAAATCCTCCGAAGTTCCACGTAAACCGCGCGTCGAGCACGCTCGTCCACGGAAGGCGCTCGACCTCAGTGATCGGCGCATCCTCATCCGGCCGACCGCTGTTCAGGGGATACCCGCTCCGGATGCGGGCCGTGACCACTAGCCCGAGTGGTGATCCTGACAGACCGCCGTTCGCGGCGGGGATGCCGACGGACGCCGCCGCCCGACCCAGAAACATGGCCGCATCAATCGTATGCCGCCGGTCAAAGGCAAGCGGGAACTCAGCGGTAGTGCCTGGCGGGATGCTCCCGGAATCGTCGAACGCTCCCGACGTGATCCCCGTTGCTTCGGACAGGGCGTATCCCGCTCTCAGCCCGAATCCAGACCACCGTCCACGGGCCGTGATCTCCACGCCCTTCACCGTCCCCATGTCGCCGGTGGTGAGCAGGCCGGGCGCTGAGCCACCGAGTGAGATATTGCCGGTGACCAGGTCCGTCAGGTTTTTCAGGTAGCCGGTCACGTCCAGGCCGACCACGTCGCCGAACAGCTGGCTGAACCCGACCTCGAACGCGTTGCCCTGCTCGAAGGCGAGGTTGGGGTTGCCCTGGCGACGCACGTCGGTACGCAACGAGTCGCCGATGGTGTTGTCGATGAAGAACTGAAAATCCGGCGGCTGCGCCACGCGCGCGTAGTTGAACCGGAAGGCACTGCGGCCGGCGGAGTTTCGGAATGCGCCGGCGACTCCCAGACGGGGCGTGACGTTGACCTTCCAGTCAGTGGACGCGACCGGGGCCAGGAAGTCCGACCTGTCGAGGCTGAAGTCGAGACCGGACTGGAACCCCTCGACGCGCATGCCGGCCGTGATCGTGAACAGGGGATCGGGCCGTATGCTGCCGTCGAGGTATCCGGCCAGCGTCGTCGGGTAGAACCGGGCGTAGTTCGGGGCCGAGCCCGCCAGGTACGCGCGGGTCCGCTCGTAGGTCTCGACCCGGTAGAACTTGCCCTGGAAGCCGCCCCGGAACGAGTTGCCATCGGCCGTTATCAGCTCGCCCGCGAGATCGGTGCCCAGAAAGTCCGACCGGCTGTACGCCGCCAGGCCGGAAGTGCCCGTCGTAGTGAAGATCCCCTCTCCCGCGGCTCCGAATGGAGACCCCGTGATCCCGCCGGGTGGTCGGTAGCCCGGCACGGCGACGACCGAGTCGAGCTGCTGCTCGATGGGAAGGCGCACGAACTCCTCTCCCGCGAACTCGAAGTCGGACAGCCCGAAGCCGAGCGCGGTGGAGCGACCGCTCACCTGCGCTGGATCGAGGACGCCGAGGTAGCGGTCGAGCCGTTGCAGCGCGAGCCGCGCCGTCAGAATGAGGGCCTGCCCGTCCATCTGCGTGACGTGGTCCAGAATCAGGGCGCCCATCCAGGCTTCCGTGCTCCTCCCCAGTTGGCTACCGGCGTTGTACTTGAGCTCGGGTGTGTAGAGCACCCGCTGGAACCGGTTGCGGAGCAGCGTGGCCGCCAGATTCAGGCGTCCGGACAGGCGCTTGTCGAAGCGCAGGAAGCCAATCAGGCCGTCGCCCTGCTGATACGGAAGACCCGGCTGCTCGTACGGACAGTAGAGGGGAGCGGTCACCGGGCTCGATACAAAGCCCTCGATCGCCGCGGCCACCGCAGGATCCGCATCGTCGGTCTGGATGCAGGTGAGCCCTCGGGCTCGCGGCTCCGCGTCCTGGAGCCCCTGCAGCTGCAGGTCGGCGAACAGCGTGGCGCCCGCGCCGAGGAAGCGCAGCGGCCCACCCACCGACAGGTTGAGCGTCGACTGTCCGACGGACGCGGCTTCGGGGGAGATCCGGTCGGTGAGGAACAGTGCCTCCCCCTTCCAGCGGTCCGGGTCGCCCCGCCGGGTCGTGTACGAGACCACGCCGGAAAGCGTGGAGCCGTACTCCGCGCTGAAGCCGCCCGTGATCACTTCGATCTCCGACAGCGCGGTGGGAGAAAACCTCAGTCCCTGGCCCTCGGTCGCTCCCTCAACCTGGTTCTTGATCGCCATTCCATCCACGACGTACGTCTCCTGGCCCACTCTTCCGCCACGGAAGTGGCCATCGGACACACCTGTCGTGAGCTCCACGGCCTCCTCGACGGTCGTGACCGGCAGCTCACGCAGCGCCGCGCCCGACACGATCTGGCGGGTCTCACTCACCTCAGGCTCGATGAGAGGAATCCGCTCGGCCTCCACCCGAATCGGATCCACCGGCACGGCCGTGGGCTCGAGCTCCAGGGCCAGCTCCGAAGCCCTGGCTGCACGCACCACGACGGATTCGAGCGCGAGCGACTTGAACCCGACCAGCTCGACCCACACGTCGTGTCGGCCCGCCGGAAGCCCGGCCAGAACGAACCGGCCAGCCTCGGAGCTCAACGTCGAGCGATCCAGGGCTTCGATGCGGATCAACACACCGGCGAGCGGCTGGCCGTTGGACAGGTCGACGATGCTGCCCTGGATCCGGCCGGTCGTCTGACCACATAGCGGAGAGGAGGAAAGAACCGGCAAGCACAGGAGGCCGAGAATCAACACGCCCGGAACGGAGACACCGTTGCCGGGGCTGGACGCACGCGCCCGCCGGGGCGGGCGGACGGCACCGGTCAACGGAACCGGGCGCACTCCTCGCACGCTTTCGTGGGAAGCTCGCGGACCCGTGCGATCGGATAGCTCCCGCTTGCTTCCATGGACTCGTCCAGCAGGTTCCAGGTGAGGAAGCCGTCGTCCGAGCGCGGCTCCAGCAGGATTACGATCAGCCGCCCCAGCGGCTGATGAATTGGCACGACGACCGTACCGGTGGCGAACGCGCGGCTCTCGTCGCGCCACTCGCCCCACAGCTCCCGCAGGAAGTGCCCCTGGTATTGCCTCTCGGACGCCCGGGTCGAATCGACGTGGAACGCGGCAGCGTCGAGCTCGGCGTCCGCGTCGAGGCGCGCCATGCGTACTCCGTGCGCATCCAGCCGCTCGATCACGCCGACGAGGTCCGCGGGGATCAGATAGGCCGCTGGCGCGGCCACGGTCTCCGTGGCCCGAAACGACCCGTAGTCGGGCATCCTCTCGACGGTCTGCACGTCGCGCCGCCGATAGATGAGCGCACCGGTAAAGGGGTTTCGCTCCTCATCCACCGCTCCCATGAGCACGTCGATCGTGTCGCCTCGGGTCAGCTCTGCCCGCAGGGCCACTTCCATCCCCGGAGCCGGCTCACGATCGGCGGCCTCGACCGCCTCCCGCACGCGCGTCGCCTTGGCGAACGCGAAGTCTATCACGGCCTCGACGAAGCGGCCGTGCGCCAGGATCCGCTCCTCGAACGTGGCGTAGGAATAAGCCTCGCTGAGGATCCCGAACCGGTTGCGCAGGCCGAGGTAGTTCGTCGTGAAGCGCGGCCGGTGGTCGAAGGTGTACCAGCCGCGCTCACCTTGCATGCCGAACGTCCCGGGCACATTGCCGTAGTAGAAGAGCTCCCAGCCGAACCGGTCCCGGACGCTCTCCGTCACGGCGGGAAGCCACTCGTCGCGCAACAGTTGCGTGATCCGGGAATCCGTGGACGGGTGCAGCGGCGGCGCGTACGTGAGGTGATAGGCGTGGAACGTGCCATTGGTGGTGTGCAGGTCCAGCGCCACGTGAGGGTCGTATTCCTGGACGAGTCGGGACAGGGCCCGGGCTTCGGCCGACTCCAGCTTCGCGTTGTCCCGGTTGAGGTCGAGATCCCTGGCGTTGGCGCGGCGTCCCATTCCGGCCAGCGGACCGTGCTGCCGGGGCCTGTTACGCAGCCCGATGCGCTCGTTCCCGTCCGCGTTGTAGATCGGCGCGACGAGGATCACGAGCGAATCGAGCCACTCGTCGTGTGCGCCCTGCGCCAGCTCCCGCAGCAGGACCTGCGCCGCCTCCTTCCCCGCCACCTCACCCGCGTGGATGTTCGCGAACACCAGAACACGTGTCATCCCCGAGGCCCGCACAGCCGCCGCCGAGCCATCGGCAACGTCACCGAACACGGCCAGCGGAAGAGCCCGACCCTCCTCCGAGTAGCCGAAAGCCGTAAACGACAACTTCGGGTGCATCCCCTCGAGGCCTCGCAGGAAGACCACGACGTCGTCGTAGCGGGACGTTTCATCGTAGTCGGACCTCTCGGCCCTCGTGAGTGGCCACTCCTGCGCCACGGCGGA
>CAXMRU010000113.1:0-11449 GCA_964195715.1 Akkermansiaceae bacterium
CACTCGTGGCTCGGGTGAAGGAAGTCTACTTCCGGTTGGCCTTCATGGATCGGGCGCTCGACATCATGGCTTCGACCCGCGAGCTCCTCAGGGACTTCCTCGAGGTCACATCGGCGAAGTACGCCGTCGGCAGGGGTCTGCAGCAGGACATACTGCAGGCTCAGGTCGCGATCGCGCAGATGACGGCCGACATCACGGTCGTGAATGCGAACCGGGTAGCCACGGCCGCCCGCCTGAACAGCTTGCTGGGACGACCGGCCACCGAGCGCATCGGTTCGCTCGAGCTACCCCAGCCGGGAAGTCCGCCTGCTGCCGTGGATTCGCTGATGGCAACGGCAGCTCGGAACCGTCCGGCGATCCAGGCGGCCCGTGAACGCGCACTCGCCGCCGAGGCAGGCTACCGGGCGGCGAAGCGGGACGCGTACCCCGATTTCACGCTCGCCGTGGGATACGGCCAGAGACCTGAATTTGAAGATCTGGCGACGATCCAGGTGGGAATCAGCCTGCCGCTGTGGTCGGGATCCAAGCAGCAGCCGCGGATCCGGGAGATGCAGGCGTTCCAGTCGACGGAAGAGGCCCGGGAGCTCGATCTGCACAACGAGACGTTCGCGCGCCTTTCGGAGCTCAGGGCTTCGGCCGAGCGCGCGCGAGAGCTTTCCGAGCTCTACCGCACCTCGATCATCCCTCAAGCACGGGCGGCGGTCGAGTCAGCCCTGTCCGCGTACAGGGTCGGCCAGGTGGACTACATGACCCTCCTGGCGAACCAGACCACCGTGAACCGGTTCGAGACGGAACGAGTGCGCCTGGCAGCCGAATACCAGGGGGCCATCGCCGGCATCGAGGCCCTGACGGGCTCGGAGATGAGCTTCCAATGAAGAGAATCCAGAGGAGTGAGACAATGAGCGGGCTTCCGACCCGATACATGCTGATCGGACTGGCCACCCTCGCCATTTTGCTGCCGCTGATTGGCTGCGGGGGCGATGAGGAAGACGCAGCGGGCGCGATGGGCATGACGCCCGAGGAACACGCGCTCATGCAGGCGGGGGGCGGACAGGAGGTAGACAGCACGGGCACTCTCGTGCGTCAACCCGTCCACCTCACCGAGGCGCAGGAGCAGGCGCTCGGAGTGGTATACACCAACGTCCAAACGCGGCGGCTGGAACGCACCATTCGGACCGTCGGCCGGGTCGTGGCGGCCGAGGACAGAGTCGCGGATGTGACGCTCAAGATCGACGGATTCGTCGAAGACCTGTATGTGAACACGACCGGCGAGTCTGTGCGAAAAGGGCAGCCACTTCTCACGCTCTACGGTCCCGAGCTGGTGGCCGCTCAGGAGGAACTTCTGACCGCCAAGCGCCTGGCTTCCCGGGTGGAGGAGAGTGCGGAGGAAGCCTGGCTGAGCGCCCAGTCGATGTTGGAGGCGGCGCGCCGCAGGCTGTTGTACTGGGACATCACGGCCGAGCAGATCGAGCGGCTGGAGCGCACGGGGGAAGTCACCAAGACACTGACGCTGGTGTCACCGGTGAGCGGGATCGTGCTGCAGAAGGAGGTCCTGAAGGGACAGCGGGTGACCCCCGGCCTCCTTCTGTATCGCATCGCTGACCTGTCCGAGGTCTGGGTGGAGGGAGATGTGTTCGAGCAGGATCTCCAGTTCGTCCAGCTCGACGCCCAGTCTCACATCGAGGTGGCCGCGTATCCCGGCGAGCACCTGATGGGTCGTGTGAGCTTCGTGTACCCGACGGTGGACGTGGACAGCCGCACGAACTGCGTGCGGGTGACGCTGAAGAACCCCGGTCTTCGTCTGAAGCCCGGCATGTTCGCGACCATGTTTTTCGACAGTCAACTGCCGGAGACCATGGCGATCCCGCTCGAGGCCGTGCTCGTGACGGGCGAGCGCAACCTGGTGTTCGTCCGGGATGCCGATGGGATGCTCCAGCCTCGAGAGGTCGTGCTCGGGCCGCAGGCCGGCGATTACGTGCAGATTCTCTCCGGCCTGGAGCTCGGCGAGACGATCGTAGGCTCGGCCAACTTCCTCGTGGACGCGGAGAGCCGGCTCGCCAGCACGGGAGGCGGAATGCCCGGAATGCAGCACGGATCGGAGCCCGCCGAGACGACCCCGCAGCCCGCCGAGCACCAGCATGATTAACTGGATCATCGCCTGGTCTCTTCGCAACCGGTTCCTGGTTCTCCTCGGCGCCGCTGCGGTCTCGGCAGTCGGCCTGTGGGCCATGTTCACGACTCCACTGGATGCGATTCCGGACCTGTCCGATGTGCAGGTCATCATCCAGACGGATTTCAGAGAGCAGGCCCCGGACATCGTCGAGGATCAGGTCACGTTCCCGATCACGACCGAGATGCTCAAGGTGCCTGGAGCCAGCGTCGTGCGAGGCTATTCGTTCTTCGGGCTGAGCCTCGTGTACGTGATCTTCGCCGACGGCACCGACATCTACTGGGCTCGATCGCGGGTGCTGGAGTACCTCAACGGGATTCGGCAGCAGTTGCCCCCAGGTGTCGAGCCGACCCTGGGCCCGGACGCGACCGGCGTGGGCTGGGTGTTCGAGTACGTGCTCGAGTCCGACAGCCTGGACCTGGCCGAATTGCGCACCCTTCAGGACTGGTACCTGCGATACCAGCTGACCGCCGTTCCCGGCGTGTCGGAGGTAGCCAGTCTCGGCGGCTTCCAGAAGCAATACCAGGTTGAGGTGGATCCTGAGCGGCTGCGGGCGTTCAATATTCCCGTGACCCGGGTGGTGCAGGCCCTCTCGGCCCACAACGTGGACATCGGCGCGCGCGTGCTCGAGATGGGGGGGCGCGAGTACATGATCCGCGGGCTCGGCTACCTGGAAGGCGTTGAGGACATCCGGGACGTCGCGGTCGGGGCGACTCCCAACGGGACTCCGATCCGAGTTGCGGACGTGGCCACCGTACAGATCGGCCCGGCCCCGAGGCGAGGCGCTGCCGACCTGGACGGACGCGGCGAAGTCGTCGCCGGAATCGTCGTCATGCGCTTTGGCGCCGACGCCTACAAGACGATTCGGCTCGTCAAGGAACGGATCGCCGAGATCCAGGCGGGTCTGCCGCCGGGAGTCCGGCTGCGAACGGTGTACGACCGAAGCGAGCTGATCCATCGGGCGATCGAGAACCTGCGGGAGAAGCTGCTCGAAGAATCCCTGATCGTCGCGGCTGTTGCCATCGTCTTTCTCCTCCACTTCCGGTCCGCGCTGGTAGCGATCATCACGTTGCCGATCGGAATCCTCTTTTCGTTCATCGTCATGCGGGCGATCGGGGTGAGCGCGAACATCATGAGCCTCGGCGGCATCGCGATCGCGATCGGAGCGATGGTGGATGCCGCTATCGTGATGATCGAGAACATGCACAAACACCTCGAGCGATCCGACGGCACGAAATCGAGGTGGGACATCGTAGCGGAGAGCGCCAAGCAGGTGGGTCCGCCGCTCTTCTTCTCTCTGCTCATCATCACGTTCAGCTTCCTTCCGGTCTTCGCGCTGGAG
Source organism: Akkermansiaceae bacterium (assembly GCA_964195715.1). Lineage (GTDB taxonomy): Bacteria > Gemmatimonadota > Gemmatimonadetes > Palauibacterales > Palauibacteraceae > Benthicola. Next base: position 3,513 of record CAXMRU010000113.1, read on the forward strand.
CAGCAGGAGGGACGGCTGTTCAAGCCCCTCGCGTTCACGAAGACTTTCGCCATGGCCGGGGCGGCGTTCCTCTCGATCACCCTCGTCCCGGTGCTGATGGGCTACCTGGTCAGGGGGAAGATCCGCCCGGAGTCTCACAACCCGCTCAACCGCGTTCTGCAGTGGCTGTACCACCCGGTCATCCGCTTTGCCACGCGCAGGCCGTGGATCGTAATCGCGTCCGCCGTAGCCGTTCTCGGTGCCACCGTATTGCCGTGGAGACAGCTCGGGAGCGAGTTCATGCCGCCCCTGAAGGAAGGTTCCCTGCTGTTCATGCCGACCACGGTTCCCGGGGTATCGATCGCGCAGGCACGGGAGATCATGCGCTACCAGGACAGCGTTCTGGCTTCTTTCCCGGAGGTGGAGACAGTGCTGGGAAAGACGGGCCGCGCCAGCACGGCGACGGACCCGGCTCCGCTGGACATGTTCGAGACGACGATCACGCTCGCGCCGAAGCACGAATGGCGGCCCGGCATGACGTACGAGCAGCTCGTGAGGGAGATGGACGTGGCGGTCCAGCTTCCGGGTGTCACGAACGCCTGGACCATGCCGATCAAGGGCCGCATCGACATGCTAGCCACCGGCATCCGGACGGCTGTCGGGATCAAGATCTTCGGCCCCGATCTCGATACGCTGCAGGCGCTCGGCGAGCGCGTCGAGCGGATCATGCAGGAAGTCCCCGGCACACGAAGCGCCTTCGCCGAGAGAGGAATGTCGGGCTACTACGTCGATATCGATATCGACCGTGCGGAGGCGGCCCGATACGGGCTCAACGTGGGGGATGTACACAGCGCCATCATGGCCACGGTGGGCGGCGTGAACGCGGCCATCACGGTGGAAGGGCGCGAGCGGTATTCCGTGAACGTCAGGTACCCGCGAGAGCTTCGGGACGACGTCGGAAAGATCCGGGAAGTGCTGGTCCCCGCCATGGACGGAACCCCGATCCCTCTCGGACAGGTAGCCACGGTCGAGGTCAGCCAGGGCCCAATGGCGGTGAAGACCGAGGACGCCTTCCCCGTCACGACGATCTTCATCGACATAGAGAGCCAGGACGTCGGCGGCTATGTGGAAACGGCCCAGCAGATAGTGGCGTCTCAGATCACTCTGCCGCCCGGGTATACGCTCGTGTGGAGCGGCCAGTATGAGTTCATGCAGCGGGTGAAGCAGAAGATGAAGGTCGTCGTTCCCGTGACGCTGGGGATCATCCTCCTGCTCCTGTATCTCAACTTCCGGGGTCTGCCCGAGACGATGATGGTCATGCTCTCGGTGCCTTTCGCCCTGGTGGGTGGGATCTGGTTCCTGTGGCTCGCCGGCTACAACACCAGCGTGGCGGTGTGGGTCGGATTCATCGCACTCGCCGGGGTCGCAGCGGAGACGGGCGTCGTGATGCTCATCTATCTCGATGAAGCCTTCTACGACCGCGAGAGAGATGGGCGCATGAACGACGCCGCGGACGTCAGGGAGGCCGTCATGGAAGGGGCCGTAGGGCGACTTCGTCCCAAGGTGATGACCGTCATCGCCATCATCGCGGGCCTGGCGCCGATCCTGTGGGGCACCGGCACCGGCGCGGACGTCATGAAGCGCATCGCGGCTCCGATGGTCGGCGGGATGGTCACGTCGACGATTCTGACCCTGGTCGTGATTCCGGCCCTGTACCTGCTGTGGAGGAGATGGCAGATCAGCCGGCGTCCGGGAGCTTTCTAGCCTCTCAGCCCTCGCGCAGCAACGCCCGCGACCCCGCGATCGCGGCCCGCGCGAAACTGGCGGCCCGGGTGGCCTGCGCCTGCGCGTCGCCCGCTTCCACCAGGTCCTCCGCGGTAAGCACGGCGCCGGTCCAGCCCTGCGTGTGCCAGGAGGCGGGCGGGGGGAGCTTGGGCAGGCGGACGGGGTCGGGATACGGCCACGGACTCACGTACAGGTAGGGATCCGCGTAGGATTCGTCTCCGAGTATCATCCCGATCCCCACCGACCGGGCTTCATCCGGCCCGACCGGCGGATCCGCTTCGGCGTCCAGGTCGATAAGTACGGCGATGTCGAAGTGATGCGGCCAGCAGCGAACCAGCGACGCACCTTCTTCGGCGGCGGTGACCGCCTCCAGCAGCAGCGACGCATCGTGGAACCAGCGTTCCACCTCCGCGAGCTCGGCCAGTCCGGCATCGAAGGTGGCCCCGGCGCCTACCGGGTGGCCCGGGATCTCGGGCACCGGCGGAGTGAACGCCTGCGCGGCCGTCCCGATCCGCCCATCGAGCTCCGCTTGCAGCCATGCCGTTGCCTCACCTCGTGTTCTCCCCCGCAGCTCGAACGCGTCCGATTGAGCCGGTCCCGGTCCGAACAGACGGTACGCGAACGCACCGGGTTGGAGACCCAGGCGAAGGGTGGAGCCGTCCACCGTCTGTCCCGAGAGGAAGGCCTTTCGCTCGGGGCTCCAGGTCACGGCCGAATGACTGTAGTCCGGCCGATGAGGTACGAACGATTCTCCGAACGCCGCGAGAAGCTGCACCGCCCAGTGCAGCTGGAGGCGGGCTTCACGCAGTGTATCTGGCGGAGGATCGCCCAGTTGGATCCAGCGACTCGCGAACCGGATGCGTGTGTCTTCGTCCGGTGCGAACGGACTCATGACGACTCTCCTGCAGGCGGCGTGACGCCCGCGTAGCGAATTCCCGTGAGCGACGAAATGTCACGATTCCAGGTGGACAGATCCGTCGCGTCGAAGGCACTGAGGCTCGTGTGCCCGCAGGCCCGGGCCAGAACCTGCATCAGCTCGATGCTGGCGTCCAGGTAGCGGGCCAGTCTCCTGGCGGATTCATCGATCACGAGCCTCGCTCTGAGTGACTCCTTCTGCGTCGCGATACCGACCGGGCAGTTGTTCGTGTGGCACGCCCGCATGCCGAGGCAGCCGATGGCCTGGAGCGCCGAATTCGAGATCGCGACGCCGTCCGCACCCAATGCAAGCGCCTTCACGAAATCGGACTCGGTACGCAGACCGCCGGTGATGATCAGGGTCACGCCCGTGGCGGCCCGCGCGTCGAGGTGACTCCTCGCCCGTCCCAGGGCGGCCATCGTCGGCACCGAGATGTTGTTCTTGAAGATGTCGGGAGCGGCACCTGTCGCACCGCCGCGACCATCCAGGATCACGTAGTCCACGCCGACCTCGAGCGCGAAGTCGAGATCGTCCTCGATGTGCTGCGCGGACATCTTGAATCCGATCGGGATGCCGCCGGTGACCTCTCGGACCTCGGCCGCGATCTCGGCGAAATCGGCCGGCGTCGCGAGATCCGGAAAGCGCGACGGACTGATGGCCGCCTGGCCTTCCGGTATTCCCCTGACTTCGGCGATCCGTCCCGTCACCTTGTGTCCGGGAAGGTGTCCGCCGGTACCGGTCTTGGCACCCTGACCCGCCTTGAAGTGGAACGCCTGGCAGAGCTTCACCTTCTCGAGGTCCCAGCCGAATCGGCCGGAGGCGAGCTCGTAGAAGTAGTGGCTGTTCTCCGCCTGCTCCTCCGGGAGCATGCCACCCTCGCCGGAGCAGATCCCCGTGCCCGCGAGCTCGGCCCCGCGAGCGAGAGCCGTCTTCGCTTCCGCGCTCAGCGCTCCGAAGCTCATGTCACTGACGAAGATCGGGATGTCGAGGCGCAGCGGTCGCCCGGCCTTCGGGCCGACTACGAGCTCGGTGGAGACGTCCGCGTCGTCCGCGAGCGGTCGGCGCGCGAGTTGTGCGGTCAGGAGCTGGATGTCGTCCCAGCGCGGCAGGTCCGTTAGTGGCACGCCCATGGCGGAGACCCTGCCATGATGGCCCAGCCTGGACAGGCCATCTCGTGCCAGCTCCTGGACGTACCTGTTGTTCGGCTCTTCCGGGGTGCCGTGAATGTCCTGGTACGTTCCCAAGTACTCGTCGCGGCGGTACGGCTGCGGGTTCTCCTCCGCCCACGCCGCCACTTCGTCCGCGTCCACGTAAACGGCGTCGGCTTCGGTATCGATCCAGGCGCTGAAACGGTGGAGTACCTCGTTGTTGGCGTACTCGCTGACCCCCGAGTCGATGCGGTAGTCCCAGTAATGGACGCCACAAATCAGGTTGTCTCCCTCGACGTGGCCGTCAGACAGCAGCGCCCCACGGTGCAGGCACCGCCCGTACAGGACCGACACCCGGTCGCCGAAGCGAATCACGACCAGGTCCACTTCGCCGACGAGCGCATACATCGGCGCCCGATCACCAAGCTCGCTCCACCGGGCCACCCGCTCCGGCCGGCTCGCGGTCGGGTCACTCATGGATTCATCTCCTGTCCGTGGCGGCCACGCTGATCGCGTCCGGAGTTCTTCGCATGCTACCGGAACGCGCGGGACGCCGCAAAGTTTCGCGAGCACGCTCCAGCTGCACCGAGCCTCAGGCGTGGTGTGACCGCAACGATTGCCTATCTTGTTTCGAAGGCCTGGCTCGGGAAGTGTCATCGGGGACACGAGCTTGGGGAACGTCAGCACCACACACCAGCGGAAGCAGAATGAGCAGCCACCTGAGACATCTCCGTTATCCGCGCCTCGTCCTCGCCACCTGTCTCGTCACCCTCGGTGCGTGTGCCGTCAACCCGGCAACGGGCGGACGCATGTTCTCGCTCGTGAGCGAGGACCAGGAGATCGAGATGGGACAGCAGGCCATGGCCGAAGTCGATGCCACCATGGGCCTGTACGACGATCCCGAGCTGCAGGCGTACGTCGACTCCGTGGGACAGGCTCTGGCGGCGGCGGCCGAGCGCCCGGAGCTGCCCTGGACGTTCAAGATTGTGGATGACCCGGTCATCAACGCCTTCGCTCTCCCCGGCGGGCCCGTGTATCTGGCCCGGGGTATCATGGCCCACTTCAACAGCGAGGCGGAGATGGCCTCGGTGCTCGGGCACGAGATCGGCCACATCACGGCCAGGCACAGCGTGGAGCAGATCACTCGCGCGCAGTTGATGCAGATCGGCCTCGTGGCATCCACCGTGCTGGTGCCGGAGCTGCGGCCGTTCGGAGACGCACTCGGTGGAGGCCTGGGGATGCTGTTCCTCAAGTTCGGACGCGACGACGAGAGCCAGTCCGACGAGCTGGGCTTCCGGTACATGATGCGATTGGGGTACGACCCCCAGGGCGCGGTCGACATGTTCAGGATCCTCGAGCGCCAGCGGGACACGTCCGGCGGATCGATTCCCGAGTGGCAGTCCACGCATCCCGATCCCGGCAACCGGGTGCTTGCCGCCGAGCAGCGAGTTGCCTCGTCGCAGGTGGACGGCGGTATCGTGCGGCGCGACGAGTACTTGCACCGCATCGAAGGGATCATGTTCGGTGACGACCCCGACCAGGGGTTCTTCGTCGAGGGACGGTTCGTTCATCCGGATCTGCGCGTGCAGTTCAGGTTCCCGGATGGTTGGACGACCCGGAACGCTCCCACGTCCGTTCTCGCGCAGTCGCCCGAGCGGGATGCCGTAATGCAGGTCACACTGGGAGAGGGCGACACGCCCGAGCGGGCGGCTGCAGCTTTCTTCGATCAGCAGGGGATCGAGCGTCTGGGCTCGCGCAGCCGAACGGTGAACGGACTGCCGGCGGTGCAGGGCACGTTCCGGGTCACGGGGGATCAGGGGACGCTGGACGGGCAGGTCCTGTTCGTACGGCACCGCGACCTGGTGTTCCGGTTCATGGGATACACGTCTACCTCGCGGATGGGTACGTACGCCGTGACATTCGAGCGGGCGCTCGAAAGCTTCGCCCCGATGAATGAGGAACGCTGGATCAATCTCGAGCCGAAGCGCATCGAGCTCGTGCGGGTGGAGACCGAGATGACCGCCGAGCGCTTCTTCCAGCGCTATCCTTCGACGGTCAGCCTGGATACGATTCGTCTCATCAACGGCTGGGACGCCGGCCACGTGATCCCGGCCGGAACGCTGGTCAAGCGGGTGATGGGGGAGGGGGTCCCCGGCGACGAATGAGCCATGTGCGGCAGCAGCCGGCGCATGGCAAGATTCCTGCATATGAAGGGGTGGTTCAATCCCGGTTCTGATCACGCCGAACGTGGCGGAAACATGCGTCAATTCGGCGCACGTCGCGGTTCGGAAGGCGGCTGTTTGCGGCCTGCCAACGAAGGAGGAAACGTTGCATAACGCCACGAAGTACGGTGTGCTTCTAGCAGTCCTCGCCATGTTCGCCGTCCCCACCGCGGGGCTGACGCAGCCCGCGACGGGCAAACTCTCGGTCGATCTGCGGGGGGGCGTCGCCATTCCCGCGGGCGAGCTGGCCGACATCACGGGTATCGGGGGGGTGGCCGGTGCCAGCCTGTTGTGGAACTTCCACCCGAACTGGGCGCTGCGGGCCGACTTCGACTACATGCTACTGGACGACGGTGCCGATGACTTCGGCTTCCTCCTGTCCCCGCCGATGGACCACATGTTCTTTGGCGGCAGCGTCGAGGTGAACTTCGGCGCGCCCAGGTTACAGAGTTACCCCTTCACGTTCATGCTCAATATCGGTGCCGGGGCGATGAACATGAAGGTGGACGACACGTTTTCTCCGGGCCACCCGGCAAACGGGTTCGACCACACGTACTTCGCTTTCCAGGGCGGGATGAAGATCGGCTACCAGGTCAAGCCGTGGATCAACCTCTTCGTGAACGGCACCACCTACCTGACGCTCGTCAAGTCCGGGGACACGAGCGTCTTCCCGCTCCCCGATACGTTCGACCACACCTGGCTTATCCCGGTGACGGCGGGCGTACGGCTGACCTTCTTCCGCTGATCGTGCGGCGGACGTAGCGGAGTGACGGAACCGGGACAGAACCAAGCCCCGCAGACTCTCCTTGTGGCCCTTGCCCACCCCGATGACGAGGTGGGCATGGTCGCCACCATGCAGGCCCAGATCGAGCGCGGCGACAGGGTCGTGCTCCTGTGGCTCACACGCGGCGAGATGACGGAAGCGCTGGGTCCCATCCCTACCGAGGACATCATCCGGCGCCGTACGGAGCACGGCAGGATCGCCGGCGAGATCCTCGGCGTGGAGACAAGGTTCCTCGACTTTCCCGATACAGGCGTTCACGCCACTCCCAAGGCCGCGGCCCGTGTCGCGCGCATTATCGCGGAGGTCCGGCCCGACGCGGTTCTCACGTGGGGCGACGCGTGGCGGCGAGGGCTCCGGCACCCGGATCACGAGGCTACCGGTAAGATCGTCCGCGACGCGATCACCATGGCCCGCATCAAGCGCTGCGTCGAGCCGATTCCGCCTCACAGGCAGCCGGCTCCTGTGTTCACCTACCGCGACAGGTACTCCCGGTTTCCGGCGGTCGCGATCGACGCGACCCCGTACCGGGACAAGATCCGCGAGCTTGCCTTGCACTACCAGCGTGAGCTGGAGTTTCCCGACCCGGACTGGCTGGAAGGACGGCTTCGCGGCATCGGCAAGCGGTGGGGTCTCGAGATGGCCGAGGAATTCGATGCGTGGGAGACGCGCGGAGGCATCGTGAGTTCGCTGCTTCCGGTGGAGATCGACGGAGCTCTCGACCATCCCGAGCGAACCCGGGAAGAGACTCTCTAGCGCAGGGGCGTCCGTTGCCCGATATTCTCGGCTGATCCGGAATCCGTGCGCACCGCACGGTCGGTTGGACCGAGGCTGTTACACCAGGAGAAAGACCACATGAAGACGCGATTTTCGTTCGCTATTACTGCCGTGGCATTCGTCGCTCTGTTCGCTACCCCCGCCGTTGCGCAGGAAGCCGACGCCGCCGGGGAGGAAGCCGCCGCGCAGCACGAGAAGATGATGGCGGCCCACGCCGACGGTGAAGGCCACGAGGGCATGGAGGAGCACGCCGACGGTGAAGGCCACGAGGGCATGGAGGGCGACGAGGCCCACGCCGAGATGATGGAGACTCACAAGGAGATGATGGC
>CAXMRU010000114.1:0-4226 GCA_964195715.1 Akkermansiaceae bacterium
GCAGGAGAACAGGCGGCGGCGAGACAAGCGCCGACGAGTAATACGTTCGCCAGCGGCGAGGCCTTCGACCCGGCTACCGGCATCATTCCTCTTTCTGGATCCACCGTCGCTCCGCGGCTCACGGCTCGTCTTCGATCCACAGTCTTTCCATGAACTGGATTGGGTCCGCGCGGAAGGGGCTTTCCAGACCCCGTACCCGCCGGTGCACCACGTAGGTCGTCACCTCGGGGTAGAGGAAGGTGATCGGCAGGTCGCGGCGGATGAGGGGAGCCAGGTTTCGATAGATGCTGTCCACCTGGTCGGGATCGGCGGTTTCCCTGACTGAAGCCAGGAGCCGGGCAACCTCGGGGTTCTCGTATCCGATCCCGGCCGAACGGCGCTCTTGCTGTGTCCCGTCGCCACTGTCGAGGCCCGGAGCCAACCACCGGATCTGGCCGTCCACGGAATTCCAGTACGGGAAGAAGACCGCCTCGAATTCTCCACCCTGAACGCGACCCCGGAGCACGTTCATGTCGAGTGTCTGGATCTCCATGTGGACGCCGACCTTCCGGAGGGCGGCCTGCACGTAGATTGCCGCGTGGCCCGCCGCACCCTGGGGGGCCAATGCCGTGAAGCGCAACGACTCTCCGGCACGCTCCAGCACGCCGTCTCCGTCCCCGTCGAGCCACCCGGCCTCTCTCAGCATCGCCCTCGCCTTCTCAGGGTCGTAGCCGAGCGGCGGGGGAAGTTCTCCCCGTTGGTATTGGCGGCCGGTGAACAGGACATCCGTCAGACGCAAATCCTCCGGCAGGTTCAGCACCCCGAGCAATTCCCGGCGGTCGATCGCGTGAGTCAGTGCCCGGCGGACCCGCCGGTCCCCGAACAACGGGCTGCGGACGTTCCAGAACAGCGCCTGGAGCCACGGAATCCCCGGTCCGATCTGGTGGTAGACCCGGAAGCGGGGATCCGCCGCCAGCTTCGGGACGTCGGTGGGGTTCGCCCACGCTATCGCGTCTACGTTCCCGCTCAGGAGCTCTGTGAGACCGTTATCTCCGCCAAACTTGATGACCACCCGGTCGATGGCTGGCTTCCCGGCGTAGAACTCAGCGTTCGCCTCCAGTTCGACCATCGTTTTCGGGACGTGGCGGACGTATCGGTAGGGGCCGTCTCCCACGGGTTGGATCCAGAATTCCCATTGGTAAAACTGCGCCGGGTCCAGTCCCTCCAGGAGATGCCGTGGCCAATACACCATCCAGGTATTCCGGGCGTCCTTCGGTCGTCCGTAGAAAATCGTGAGGGTCGTATCGTTCCGGACACGAATGGAGTCCACGTCGTGCCACGGGTCGTCGTACAGGACGTCCGGGTTTCCGGCAAGCTCGATTGACCACTTCACGTCGTGGGCGGTGACGGGGACACCGTCGTGCCAGCGAACATCCGGGCGCAGGTGGAAGATCCACGTCCGATAGTCTCTCGAATGCTCCCAGCTCCGAACCAGGCGGCCGATGGCCTCGCCGGACTCGTCCCATGTGGCAAGGGGCAGAAACATCAGAAACCAGGCATCTACGCTCCAATAGGGACCGAATATCCTCTCGTCTGCATCGTAGAGCACGGTGAAGGTGGTGCCCGACGCTTCCTCCGCATCGGTCTCGTTCCCGCCCACATCCGTACCGCATTGGACGTTGGTCAACGCGACGAAGCAGATGCAGACCGCGAGAACACTCCGGTTAGAGCGACGGCCGCGAAGCGCTTGGCGTCGGGAACTCACGGCGCGTCTTCTATCCAGAGTTCTTCCATATGGCGCAGGGGTACGGCGCGGAAGGGACTTCGCAAACCGCGAACGCGGCTGTGTACAACGTGCATCTCATAGTCGGGGAACAGAGCCGTCATCGGCAGGTCGGCGCTGAGGATCGACCCGAGCTCGGCGTAGATCTCGTCGAACCGATCCGGGTCGAGCTCGCGCGACGCGTGACGAATCAGGTCCGCCGCTCTTGGATTGTCGTAGCCCAGGTTCGAATCCGACCCGAACATTCGATCCAGCCAGGTGGGCGCCGTGAGCACCTCCCCCAGGATCGCGTCGAAATCTCCAGTAACTGCTCGGTCCCTCAGAACGAGCGACTCGAGAGGCACGATCTCCATGTGGACACCCACATCTCGTAGCTGGTCCTGCACGTAGATGGCCGCAGTCTGGTTAATCGCATCCTCAGCCATCACGAGGATCGTAAAGCTGAGAGTTCTGCCGTCCCTCTCGCGGAGCCCGTCGGCTCTCATTCGCCATCCGGCTCGGTCGAGCAGCCGTCCGGCCTCCTCGGGGTCGAAGGGGACCGGCATTGGAAGGTGACCGGCCCAGTACTGCCTCTCCGTGAATACCCCCTCGATGAGCGGCGTGTCGTCGGGGAGGTTGAGGTCCCGGTAGAGTTGTCGACGATCGATGGCGAGCGTCAGCGCCCGCCGCACGTTGGGATCGGCGAGCGGTACGCGACTCACGTTCCAGTAGATCCCCATGAAGACCCAATTGTCCTTGGTCCAGTAGAACCGGAAACGGGAATCGTCGGCGAGCGTTCGAAGATCCTTCCACTCGTTGTACAGAGTCACGTCGGCGGCCTCGCTCCGCAGCTCGACCAGCTGGTTGCCGCCCCCGAATCTGAGGATGACACGCTCGATCTCCGGCTTGCCCAGGTAGAAGTCCGGGTTCGCCTCCAGCTCTACCATGGTTTGCGGGACGTGGCGCACGTAGCGGTAAGGACCGTTCCCCACGGGTCGGAGCCAGAACTCCCACTCGAAGAACTCCGAGGCGTCAAGCCCCTCCAGCAGGTGTCTGGGGAAGTAGATGCCCGTGAGCGTCGGAACTCTGGTCGGTGTCACGACCCCTCGCTCGTCCCGCGTGTGAATATCCACCGTGTACGTGCTGTCATCCAGAACGGTCACGCTGAATGCCTCGGGGGCGAGCAATGTGACGTCCGGGTGGGTGAGCAGATCGGCGGTAAAAGCCACGTCGTGCGAGGTGAACGGAACGCCGTCGTGCCAGCGCACGTCCGTGCGCAGATGAACCGTCCATTTCCGGTAATCGTCCGAGTGTTCCCAGCTCCGAGCCAACCGGCCCTCGATCTCGCCGTTCGGGCCCTGCTGGACGAGCGGAAGAAAGAGGAGATACATGGGCTCATCGGCCTGCGCGGGACTGAACAGCCACTCGTCCGCGGCCATAAGATGAACGGTGAGGGTGGAGTCTCTCCAGTCGGCCCGGTCTGCCCCCGCGGCACACGCGAGCCCCAGCATCCCGAGGAGTACGCCGGTTGAACTCGTCCGGGAGAGTCGTTGGATCGCCATCTCCACCTCTCGAGATCCTGGCGGCCTTTTTCCGCCCCGGGGTCCCTCGGCCACCTCAGACAGACGCTCAAGCATCACTCACACGGGCGCGTTGGGTCAAGATCCACGACCTGAATCCTCTCCTGGCCGGATATGCAGAAGAGAAGATCACAGTGATCTTCGAGTTCGAGGCTGTGTGGCCGGGAGGTTGTGCAGGGGCCCTGACCGGACCGCTAGTCTCGCTGGCCTAGTAGAGCAGGATCGGGGGCACCGCGGATGGGCAAACGGTCATTCAGATTCGCGCAAGCTCTATAGCGGTCATCTCAGAGAGCAGGTGGTTCGGCAGGTAAACGAACCAGCTGTTGAGGGGAGGGCGATTGGACGCCCCGTACGTGATCTGGACCGTGCTGTCATCCACGATCTCGACCTGTCTGGCCTTTGGAGTCTCGTAGAGTCTCTGTCGCTTCAGGTCGATCGAGTACTCGATGTCGCGCGCCGAGAACGGAACGCCGTCGTGCCAGAGCACATCAGTGCGAAGGTGATAAGTCCACGTCTTTCCGTCCTCCGAACTTTCCCAGCTGCGGACGAGCCGCCCCTCGATCTCTCCGTTGCTATCCCTGGAGAAAAGAGGAAGGAACAGCAGATGCATCGGGGGCTGGTTCACCGAGGGCCTCAGATCCAGCTCGTCGCCCAACACGAGAAGGGTGAGGGTCGTTGGCTCGTCGTGCTCACCTGCGGCGCCTGCTTCCGCCGCTGACCGGGTACAGGCGAGCGGGCTCAGGGCCAGGGCGAGGCACACCGAAGTCAGGGTCGCGGGCCGTCGAAGTCGATTCACGGGCCATCCTCCTCGATCCACACCTGGTCCAGCCAGTGCATCCCGCGAAACGGATTGACGCCCTTGATCTTCCGGTCGAAAACCACGATCTCCACGTCCGGAATGAGAA
>CAXMRU010000115.1:0-2911 GCA_964195715.1 Akkermansiaceae bacterium
GATCTTCGATGAGGACCTGACACCTGCCCAGGGAGTAGCGCTCGAGAAGGCTCTCGACCGGAGAGTGATGGATCGTACGGAGCTGATTCTGGACATCTTCGCGTTGCGGGCTCGTACGGCCGAAGCACGCATGCAAGTGGAACTCGCGCAGCTCCAGTACATGAGGCCCCGGCTGAAGCGGATGTGGACTCACCTGTCTCGAATCCAGGGCGGGATCGGCATGCGCGGGCCCGGTGAGACGCAGCTGGAGACGGACCGGCGGATGATGGACCGCCGGATCACCCGGCTGAGGCAGGAGCTCGAGCACATCGCGCGCTCGCGAGATACGCGCCGTCGTGGCCGCCAGAGCGAGTTTCGGGTCGCCCTTGTCGGATACACGAACGCCGGCAAGTCGTCCATCCTTCAGGCTCTCTCGGGATCGGATCTGTTCGTCGAAGACCGGCTGTTCGCCACGCTCGATTCAGCCACACGTGCAGTGGAGCTCGAGGCGGGATACCGCGCGCTCGTGACCGATACCGTGGGCTTCATCCGCAAGCTGCCACACCACCTGGTCGCGTCGTTCCGGACGACCCTTGAAGAGGTCAGGGACGCGGATCTGCTCATGCACGTCGTCGACGGCTCAGCTCCCGGCTGGGACCACCAGGTGGAGGCAGTCCGGCAGGTGCTCGCGGAGCTGGAAGTTCCCGACTCGAACACGCTCATGGTGTTCAACAAGACCGACCAGCTGACACACGCGGAAGAGGAAGCGCTGCGCGGTCGCGTACAGGTAGACTGGCCCATGAACGTGTTCACGTCCGTCATCGAGCCCCGGGGGCTCGAACCGTTGCGGAACGAACTTCTCCAACGCCTGCGTCGATTGCGTCCCACCGTGCGCATCGAGATCCCGGTCACCGATGGAAAGACGCTGGCCGAGGCGTATCGAGAGGCGGAGATCCTGGAGCGGAGGGAGGAAGAGTTGACAGTCGAGCTGACTGCGCGGGTTCCGGTGGCGAATCTGGGACGCTGGCGGAACAGGCCAGGCGTGCGGGTGCACGATCTCGATCCTGACTGATGCGGGGGGTGAAGGGTCCTCTCGACCGGCTCGACGGCCCGCAGTATCGTATCGCAACGTGTGTCCCACGATGAGGTGACTGTCCGATGCGGCTCTACATCAACGTTGATCATGTGGCGACCGTTCGGCAGGCTCGCGGGACGGACGAGCCCGATCCGGTGCGCGCCGCGGTGCTTGCCGAACTGGGAGGCGCAGACGGGATCACGGTGCACCTGCGCGAGGACCGAAGGCACATCCAGGACCGGGACGTGGAGCTGCTTCTGCGCACGGCCCGCACCCCGGTGAATCTCGAGCTCACCGTGAATGAGGAGGTCTTGCGGCTTGCCGAACGGTGGAAGCCCCACCAGGCCACGTTCGTTCCGGAAAAGCGTCAGGAGGTCACGACGGAGGGAGGACTGGACGTTGGGCCCGCCTCGGCAGACCGACTCCGCGAGGCCCTCGAACGTCTGCATGCCTTCGGTATCCGGACATCCCTGTTCATCGATCCGGATCTCGACTCGGTGCGTCGCTCGGCGGACCTCGGACCGACCGCCATCGAGCTGCACACGGGAGAGTATGCCAACGCTCATTCCGCCGCTGAACGGATCGAGCAGGTCACTCGGCTGCAAGTGGCGACCGATCTTGCTCGCGAGCTGGGCCTCGCCGTGCACGCCGGCCACGGCCTCACCTATGAAAACGTGAAACCGGTGGCGGCGATCCCGGGCTGCGAGGAGCTCAACATCGGGCATTCCGTGATCAGCCGGTCTGTCCTCACCGGGATCGAACGTGCGGTGAGGGACATGAAAGAGCTGATCCTCCGGGCGCGGGAAGGCTGATCGGTGCGCGCCCACCGGATCAGATGATCCTGGGCCTGGCGCTCACCATCCTGCTGCTGTGGTGGGTGCTGCGGGACGTTTCCATCTCCGAGGTCTGGCACAGGGCCCGCCAGGCGGATCCCTGGCTTCTCTCCGGCGCAGTAGTCGTCGCGACCTTCAGCTTCGTTCTGCGCGCGATGCGATGGCGGGTCCTTCTCCAGCCGACGCACCCGGATTCCCGGTTCAATACGCGATTCGGTGCAACGTGCATCGGGTTCGCGGTCAACAATCTGCTTCCAGCGCGCCTGGGTGAGTTTGCCCGCGCGTACGCGCTGTCCCGGACCGAACGTCTCAACATAGGGGCTTCCATCGCGTCACTCGTCGCCGAGCGCATCTTCGACGGACTGGTGCTGGCCTTCTTCCTGTTCGTAACGATCTCGCTTCCGGGGTTTCCGTTGGGCGAGGGCTCGACGGCCATCATCGTGCGGCGCACGGCAAATCTCGGGGCGCTCGCGTTCGGGGTTGCGTTCGTTTTTTTGTGGTTGGCCGCGCGCCGTTCCGATCAGTCGGTTCGGCTGTTTGAGCGCTCCGTCGGTCGCCTCCTCACGCCGGCGCTGAGCCGGCGTGCGACCCGGATCGTTGCCGCGTTTCTCGACGGCCTGGGCGCGTTGCACGACACGGCGACCTTCGTCCAAGCGCTGGCGTGGTCGATCGTCGTGTGGGTCAACCTCGCCGTGTCGATCTGGCTCGCACTCCTGGCGTTCGACATCACGGCACCGGGCCTTACAGGTTCCATCTTCCTCCAATCCGTTATTGCCTTCGCCGTTGCGGCTCCTTCGAGCCCGGGCTTCTTCGGTGTATTCGAGGCTGCCGCCAAGCTCGGCCTCGGAGTGTACGGGGTCGATGTCACGGACACGGTCAGCTTCGCCACGACCTATCACATCCTGACGTTCATCCCGGTGACGATCATCGGCCTGTTGTACATCCGATATTTCGGTCTTTCCTGGTCGGAGATTGGCCACTCAGAGGAGATCGTCGAGGCGAATGTGGATGAGTCATGATTCCG
>CAXMRU010000116.1:0-15140 GCA_964195715.1 Akkermansiaceae bacterium
TCTGCTCGTGATGGGCCAGACCGTGGCCGTCTTTGCGGTGGTCCTCGTGCTGTTCGGGGCGTTCAATGCGGGAATTGAGTTCTTCCCGGAGGACATTCCTCCCGACGACATCTGGGTGCAGGTCGAGACGCCGGTGGGAACGCGCGCGGTGGTAACCGATGGGATCGTCCAGCGGCTGGAGCAGGAACTGCAAGCGATCGAGGGTAGGGCCGACTACGAGTCCGTCGTCGCCACCACCGGATCGAAGATCGCGGACATGGGAAGCCAGATGGGCTCCCAGTACGCCACCGTGGCGATCAGCTTCGTCGATTTCGAACTGCGCGAGCACGACACGAACGAGACGCTGGAACTCATGCGCTCGGCGATCGGCGGGGACGTGGCGGGGGCGACGATCACGGTCGCGAAGCCGAACATGGGCCCCCCGACCGGGAAGCCGATCAACATCGAGATCATCGGCGAGGACTTCGAGACCCTGAAGGATCTCGGGGACCGGATGGTCGCACTTCTTTCTAACGCTGACGTGGCTCCGAAGCTCGACGGGCTGGAGAGCGACCTCGACGACGCTCGGCCCGAGCTCCGGGTCGACGTGGACCGCGAAAAGGCGGCCCTGTTCGGCGTGTCCACCCTCGATATCGGAAACACGGTCCGAAGCGCGATCAACGGGACGGAGGCGTCGACGTTCCGGGACGGCGAGGAGGAGTACGATATCATCGTGCGGCTTGCCGAGCAGTATCGCTCAGATCTGTCATCGCTCGCCGACCTCACGGTCGAGAGCGACATGGAGGACCCGATCCCGCTCACGGCGATCGCTAGATGGCACATCGAAGAGGGCTTCAGCGGCATCAACCGCAAAGACATGGACCGCGTGGTCACGGTGTCGTCGGATGTCCGGGCCGGCTACAACGGAAACGCGGTGCTCGCCGAGGTGCAGGAGACGCTCACGGGCTTCGATGAGTCGCTTCCGGCCGGCTACCGTCTGAGCTACACGGGCCAGCAGCAGGAGCAGCAGGAATCTCAGGACTTCCTGTTCAGCGCGTTTCTGTGGGCGCTGTTCTTGATCGGCTTCATCCTGATCTCACAGTTCGACTCGATCCTGAAGCCGGGGCTGATCCTGAGCACCGTCCTGCTCTCGACGGTCGGAGTGCTGATCGGCCTCCTGGTCTTCCGCATGCCGTTCGGCGTGATCATGACTGGCGTGGGAGTGATCAGCCTGGCCGGGATCGTGGTCAACAACGGGATCCTCCTGATCGACTACATCCACGTCCTCCGAGACCGCGATGGCCTGGGGGAGTACGAGTCACTCGTGATGGGAGGAGTGACTCGATTCCGTCCGGTGACTCTGACGGCGATCACCACGGTGCTGGGTCTGGCGCCGCTGGCGATCGGCCTCAACATCGACTTCAACCGGTTCTACAGGACGCTGAACCCGAACATCTTCTGGGGAGGGGCGCAGGCCGCCTGGTGGGGTCCGATGGCGATCGCGGTAATCGCCGGGCTTACGTTCGCCACGTTTCTGACCCTGATCCTGCTGCCCGTCATGCACTCGCTGCTGGACGAGACGGTCGGGTTCGTGCGTCGCCACTTCAGGGCCAACGGAAGGTCTGCGCTGCACCCGGACGACAGGGAGGGCGAGGAACCGCGCTCAGGCCGCCCTTCGTATCATCCGGCGAGCGCTCCCAGCATCCAGGCCGCGCCGAGCGCACCGTAGATTCCCAGGATGTACCCGGCAACCGCCATCAGCAGACCGACCGGGGCCATGGCCGGATGGTAGACGCTGGCCACGATCGGGGCCGTCGCTGCACCGCCGATGTTGGCCACGCTCCCCGTGGCGACGAAGAAGAACGGAGCTTTCACTATCCGTGCCGTCGCCAGCATTACGGCCACGTGTATGACGATGACGAGCATACCGGCGAAGAAGAAAGCCGGAGCGGAGAGAACTTCCAGCAGGTTGCCCTGAGCGCCGATCGCCGTCAGCAGTAGATAGAGTGCGGCGTATCCGATCGTGGACGCGCCCGCCTCCTCGAGTTTGCGGACCGGCGTAAAGCTCAACAGCAGGCCGCCGGTGACGACGATCAGCACGGCCCACGTCGTATGGCTGATAATCGTCGGGTCGCCGAGCACGGGCAGGAAACCGCCGAGTTGCACGGCGAGAACGGCTCCGGCGAATCCCAGCCCCACGATGATCGAGATGTCCCGCAGCGTCGTGGGGCGGTGGTGCGAGTCCAGCTCCGTCAGCAGTCGGTTCGTATCTGCCAGCGCCGACGTGTCCGCGCGCAACCCCCGATCGAACAGGGCCTGCCAGGCGCTCAGGAACAGGAGCACGCCCATCCAGCCGTACCCGACCACGGTGTCCACGACGATGATGGGGCCCATGATCGCGTCGGGCGTACCGACGCTTTCCGCGATGGCGACCATGTTCGCCGTGCCGCCGATCCAGCTTCCGGTCAGAGCGGCGAGCCCCTTCCAACCCTCCAGCGGCAGCCAGCGGGCAAACACCACAAAGGCCACCTGCGCCCCGATCATGATTCCGACCGCGCCTGCCGTGACCATGATGAGTGCCGTCCGCCCGAGCCTGAGGATGCTCTTGAGGTCCACCGCGATCATCAGCAGCAGTAGAGACACTGGCAGGAGGTACCGGGTCATCCAGTCGTAGACCGGCGACGACATGGGGATGATGCCCAGCGTGGTCGACAGCGTGGGCACGAAGTAGCAGTAGATGACGGCCGGAGTGATGCGGAAGATCTTCTGAAGGGCGGGTAGCTCACTGACCCAGAAGATCCCTGCGACCACGGCGGCCAGATAGCCGAAGACCGCCATCGGCTCCTGGATGAGGGGGGGCGTCATGTGCGAGTGGCTATCCGTTCTCGCCGGTCGTGGGGAGGGTACGGGAGGCGACTGGAGCTACACGGTTTCCGCCCGCCGCCTTAGCCTCGTACAGAGCCGCGTCGGCGGTCCGCACGAGATCCGCTGCGTCCGTCATCGTCGGATCCGCCACGGCGATACCCGCGCTGACCGTGATTCGCTCGCCGGTCGGGAGCTCGTGCAGGGCCAGGGCCTCGCGAACCCGCTCGGCGTGCCGACGCGCGCCTTCCAAGCCCCCGGCCGGCAGAATGGCGAGGAACTCCTCGCCACCGTATCTGCCCGAGATGTCCGCGTCCCGTGTCTCGCGTTTGAAGATCGCGGCGAAGGCCTGCAGCGCTTCGTCTCCCGACGCGTGTCCGTAGGTGTCGTTGTAGTGCTTGAATCGGTCGAGGTCGAAGATGATGACCGCCAGAGGCTGGCCTCGCTGGGATGCCGCGAAATACTGGCCGAGAAACAGCTCGAGCATACGCCGGTTCGGGAGGTCCGTCAGGCTGTCCCGGAACGCGAGCTGCTGCGCCGACGAAGTCTGACGGCGAAGCAGATTGGTGACACCGCCCAGTCCGAGACTGGCGGCGATGAACACGACGGTCACACCGCCAGCGATGCGCCAGTCCACCTGGGTCCCGATGATGAGCGCGGGGACGACCTCGATCGAGATCAGGAGTATCATCGCGATCAGGAGCCCGGTCGTCGCGCCCTCCCACCCCCGGTAATAGGCGAACAGGAACGCCGGAACGAGCGCCAGCAGCCAGGGGAGACTGGCCAGATCGTCGAGCGATTCGGGCCAGACAATCGCGCCAAGCCCCGCGACGACGAGCGCAGCGAGGCTCAAGACGAGGGCGCGCAGCGGAACCCTCGCGTCGGCTTCTCCGGTTACTTGTTGGGAGTCGATCATTGGGCAGCCCGGTTGCTGTCGCCCCGCCATGCACGCCGGGGCACGATACCTTGCTATCGAATTGTATGGGAGTATGGCCCGAGGGCGGTGGCGCGCACAAGAACCCGGACGGTTGCTGCCGGAGAACGCGGTCGCGACCTTGCTGCAGTCGACAGACAACTCTAACCGGTCCCGCTGGCGCGGGGTCACGAAACGCGGCCCAGGCAATATGATTGGTGAGTGGACAGTCGTTCGCATTCGCGGAGACCGGGGCCCTCCGGCCCTCGATGGGGCCGGGTTTCTGGGCTGTGTCGGTTCGATACGAAGTGAAATGGAAGGTACCCGCTGGCACTACCGCTGGGATCTCGACCCGGCGCGGTCATCGAGAGATGGACTGCGAGTAGAGCATCAACACGGATCCCCTCAAATGTTGCGGGTCGTGCAGGCCCTCGAGAGCAAGATACCGCCTCCGGACACCCTGTATGCCGAACCCCTGAGCCAGGAGATGGATCTCGATGACGTGCAGACAAACGAAGAGATGGAATTCTGCCTGGAGATGCTGTGGCGGTATTCGGAGTACCTGGCGGACCTGCGTGGGCGTAATCCGTCACTGACGGTATCCGGCATCCGGGACCTGACTCCTGGCGCTTTCCTGACCTTCGTGACGGGCGATCGGCGGCATCTCGAGAGCGCGATGGACGAGCAGGGGGTGCGCAGCGTTCCGACAGTCGCTTTCGGGAGAGCGTTCGGGCTGATCCGAGAAGCGGGTCTGCGGTACCAGGCGCCGCCCCGAGACCGGGACGATGCGTGCTCGGCGGCCCGGATCCACCACCTGGCCGGTTGCACGTTCGCGTCACGTTACTACCCGTTCCGCCGCGCCGGATGAGCAGGCGGCTGTCCTTCCTCGGGATCGCCCTCGCGGTGGGGGGGATCGCGACCGGACTTGGATACCTCATCGGCTCCGGACTTCAGGACGCCGGGGCCGATTCCGTGGGTGCCTGGGGCCTCGACCTGAATCATCCCGCTCCCTCGTGGCTGGAGATCCCGGCGCCCGATGTCGAGTTCCGAACGGCCGAGGGTGGGACGGCCAGCCTGGCCGACTACCAGGGGCAGATCGTGCTCCTGAACTTCTGGGGCAGCTGGTGTCCTCCCTGCCTGATGGAGATCCCACACCTGATCGAAGTCCAGGAGGCCCTCGTCGAGTTGGGCGGCACCATCATCGGGCCGGCCGTCGACTCAGGAAGCAGCGAAAAGGTGCTACGATTCGCCAGGGAGCGCGGCATCAACTACCCGGTCTGGATGTCGGACTACGAGACGGCCGTGGGACGTTTCGGAGCCGGTGGGTATCCGTATACGCTCCTGATCGACCGGGACGGGATCATTCGAAAGCAGTACCTGGGCCCGCAGACGGCCCGCACCCTGCTTCGTGACATCGGGGCGCTGATCATTCGGCCTCCGGAGCCGGATACGGCGGGTCCGGTCTGAGGATAGCTCAGGTAATCGGGCTACCGTCGGGATCCAGGAGCTGACCGCGATACAGGCGGGCGTACATCCCCCCCTCAGCCACCAGGTCCGCGTGCGTGCCCTCCTCGAGGATTCTCCCGCCGTCGATCACGAGCACCCGGTCGGCTCGTTGAACCGTCTTCAGCCGGTGCGCGATGATCAACGTCGTCCGCTCCTGCATCACCTTCTGCAGCGCCTTCTCCACGAGCGCCTCGCTTTCCGTGTCGAGACTGCTCGTAGCTTCGTCCAGGATCAGTATCTCGGGCTGTTTGAGGAAGATCCGCGCGATGGCTATGCGCTGTCGTTGGCCGCCGGAGAGCCGGATCCCGCGCTCACCCACCATCGTCTCGTATCCTGCAGCGAGGTCCTGGATGAACTCGTGTGCGTGAGCGAAACGGGCCGCCTTCATAACGTCTTCCGGAGTCGCCTCAGGACGTCCGTAGGCGATGTTCTCGTAGATCGTATCCGCGAACAGAAGCGGTTCCTGCGGCACAATGCCGACGGCGGTCCTGAGCTCGATCAGGGGTAGCCTGCGGAGGTCTGCACCGCGCAGCGTGATCACTCCCTGGGTCGGGTCCCAAAAGCGGGGAACGAGGGCCGCCAGCGTTGACTTGCCGGCGCCGCTCGATCCGACCAGCGCCACGATCTCACCGGGCCGGATCTCGAGTTCCAGGCTTCGCAGCACCCACGGCTCGTCGGGTCCGTAGCGGAACCATACGTCCTGGAACACGAGGCCTCCCGGGTCACTGGCCGGGGGCAGTGCCTCCGAGTGACGTGGTTCCTTGATCGCCGGGTCGGTCTCGAGAAGTTCGAACACGCGCTGGGCCGCCCCCATCGCCTCCTGGTAGCCGCTGTACAGCGAGGCGAGGGCCGTGATGGCGGCCGCGACGGACACGGCGTACAGGAGGAATGACACCAACTCGCCGGCCGTGATCTGACCCTCCAATACAAGCAGGCCCCCCTTCCACAGCACGACCACGATGCCGCCGAAGGCGATGAACGTGATTATGCCGAAGAACAGGCCGCGGACCAGCGCGCGCTGGATGGCGATCCGCAGCGCACTCGCGATCCGACTGCCGTATCGCTGCTCCTCCCAACCCTCGCGCGTGAAGCTCTGCACGATCGGGATCTGGGTGAACGCCTCTTCCGCGGCGGCGTTGGACTTGGCCAACTCGTCCTGCACCAGCGTGCTCTTCCCTCGCAGGATGCTGCCGAACCCGTACGCGCTGAGGACCACGATCGGCGCGACCGCGATGGTCGTGACCATCAGGTCCGTGTGCAGGATGGCGAGCAGAGTGAGGGCCCCGACGAGATAGAGGATCTGCCTCAGGAACTCGGCCATCTGATGGCTCAGCACGATCTGCAGGGTGGAGCAGTCCGAGGCCAGTCGGCTCGTGAGCTCGCCGGAGGTGCGCTCGGCGTAGAAACCCGGCGACAGCGTCAGCAGATGTGCGAACAACTGGGTCCGGAGACCGGCGACCACTTTCTCCGCCGTGGCACTGAGCAGAAACACCTGGATGAAGTTGAATACGGCCTGCGCCGCAAAAATGACCAGAAGGAGGATGGCGATCGAGTTCAGGGCCGACGCATCCCGGTTCTCGAACGCCGCATCCATCATGTGGCGCACTATGAGCGGGAAGGCGAGCCCGATCGCAGCGCTGATGACCAGGGCGATTGCTGCGATCGACAGGGCGGGGCGATGCGGACGGAGGCGCGGCAGGAGCTGCCGAACCGCGAACAGCGAGAAGTGGGATCGACCCTCTCGGGGCGTGTTCATGGGTGGATTCCCGGTTTCATCATGGGCCCGCGGCATCTATCTTTCCGACCGTCGACGAGCGGAACCTACCGCTCGCCCGACGTATGCACCATACGGGCAGAGCCTCCTCCCGGCGACGTCGCCTGCGGTGCTCAGCCCCGATCATTTGTGGAGCGAAGAGAGGCGTATCGTGCTTGATTCTGGACGTTTATCCGCCTGGAGCCGGCTGGCGTGGACGGCGGCTGCGGCCACCTTCTTCCTGATTGCTTTCGGTGGGTTCGTCCGGATCAGCGAGAGCGGCATGGGGTGCGGTGACAGCTGGCCGTTGTGCAACGGGCAGGTCGTTCCCGAGATGTCGTTCGCCACGTTCATCGAATTCGGCCACCGTATCGTGGCCGCAGTCGTCGCGGCGCTCGTGGTCGCAGTCTCGGTCATGGCCTGGAGGTGGGGCGACTCGGGTGATCCGCTGTGGACGAAGCTCAAACGAGCCGGCGTCCTGTCCGTCGTACTGGTCGCCATTCAGATCATGCTTGGTGCCGCGACCGTTTGGTTGGAGTTGCCCGCGGCCTCGGTGATTCTCCACCTGGGAACAGCCATGCTGTTGATGGCCGTGCTCCTGTCCGCTGCGCTGACCGCGGGGGCAAGCGACGCGGGCCGGCCCGTGAAGGTGTCGGACTCAGCCTCCGGCGTGGCGTGGTGGACGGCGGTGGGTGGTTTCCTCGTCGTGATCGCTGGCGGCCTCGTAGCCAACCTGGACGCGGGGCCCGCGTGTCAGGGCTTTCCCGCATGCAATGGCAGCTGGATGCCGGCAGACAACCCGCTGATGCACGTCCATTGGGGGCATCGGCTGGTGGCGTACGCCCTCGTCGTGTGGTCTCTGTTCCTTCCCCGGTTCGTTGGCAGGCGTCGGGCAGGGGACAGGGGAGCGCGCCGGGCAGCTCTCGCGGTGGCGGTACTGGCGCTCGCACAACTGCTGATTGCTGCTGGAATGGTGTCGATGTCGCTGCCCGACTGGATGCGGGCGACCCACGTTGCCCTCGGGGCGGCGGTATTCGCGGCTCTCGTGTGGCTGGCCTGGATCGTGGCGCGACCGGCCGCAGGGGTTGCCACGCAGGGCTGAACGTGCAGCGGGCCGCGCTCAGACGGCCTCGAGAAGAGCCACGTGTCCGAGCCCCCCGGCGGCGCAGATGCTGACCATGCAGCGGCTGCCGGCCGGCATTTCCGAGAGCTCGGCGACGGCCTGAGAGAGGATTCGGGCCCCTGTGGCCCCGAACGGGTGACCGAGCGCGACGCTTCCACCGTTCGGGTTCACGTGGTCACGCGGGAAGGGTCCGAGGTCTGCTGTGATGCCGGCCTTTTCGCTCAGCCAGCTATCGTCTTCCAGCGCGGCAATCGTGCTGAGCACCTGGGCGGCGAACGCCTCGTGGATCTCCCACAGGGCTACGTCGTCGTAGCCCATGTCGTGTCGTGCCAGCAGGCGCGGGACAGCGAGAGCCGGCGCCATCAGCAGCCCCTCGGCATCGATGTCTACGGCCGCCTGCTCCCAGTCCAGGAGACGCACCCTGGGCACGCTTCCCGGAAGGCGGCGTGCGCCCTCGAGGTCCGCAATCCAGACGCAGGCCGCCCCATCCGTCAGCGGAGACGCATTACCAGCCGTCAACGTGCCGTTTTCCCTGTCGAACGCCGGCTTGAGTCGAGCCAGATTTTCGAGCGTCGAGTCGCCACGGGGCAGGGTGTCTGCATCTGTGCCGAATGTCCCCGGGGTGACGAGCAGGGGCCGGTAGAATCCCGCTTCCTGAGCTCGAAGCGCGTTGCGGTGACTCGCGGCCGCGAATTCATCCTGTTGAGTGCGCCCGATCCCCCATTCCCGCGCCGTGATCTCGGCGTGCTGACCCATCGAAAGACCTGTCGCGCGCTCCTTGACCGCCGGTATGGCCAGGCGGAGGTCCCGCATCCGAATACGTCTCACCTGCGAAATGACGCCACCGAATCCCTTTGCTCCCGCCGCTCGTCGGATCGCCCGGCTGAGCTCCCGACTGAGTCCGATCTGGACGCTCGACATGGAGTCAACTCCACCGCACAGCGCGAGGTGCGTGGCACCGGCCAGCACCTGGCCCGCCGCGTAGGTGGCCGCGGCCAGACTCGTTCCACATTGCTGGATCACTGTGACGGCTGCGACATGGGGATCAAGGCCGGCTTCCAGCCAGACCTCACGCCCCCAGTTGCTCAGGGCGAGGGTGGGGATCACTGCGCCCCAGATCACCAGGTCGACATCGTCGGCGTTCCCCGGCCCGGGGCCTCGACTGCCCACAACCGCCTGCTGGACAACCGGGACCGACAGATGCAGGGCGTCGAGCGATCCGAGCTCACGATCCACCTTCGTGAACGGGCTGCGCAGGGAGGGAAGGATGAAGACCTCGGACGGTGTTGGCATCCATCAAGTCCTTTCCTCGGTCGAAAGCGATGTGGCTGCCTGCCATGCCCGACTGCCGGGTGGCGCGACGACCGTTCGGATAGCAAGATGAGTCGGCGCCCGGGAGGGCGCTACCGGTCGTCTCGGGTCGAACGACCTGGTCGGGCCTGACGAGACGGCCCGCACGGGGTGCAATTTCTGGAAACCACATTATCTACTTGATCGTAAGATACTGAAAAATATGATAATTCCAAGAGTACGATTCGCGCCGAGTCCGACGGGATACCTCCACATCGGAGGTGCCCGAACAGCCCTGTTCAACTACCTCTTCGCCCGCCACCATGGAGGGGCATTCCTGCTCCGCATAGAGGACACGGACAGGGAGCGCTCGAGCGACGAGATGACGGCGCAGATCCTGGACGCGATGCGATGGTTGGGCCTGGCAGTGGATGAGCCACCCGTGCACCAGGCGGACGGGCTCGAGAGGCATCGCGCCGACGTGGACCGTATTCTCGAGTCTGATCTCGCGTACCGGTGCTTCGCATCGAAGGATGATCTCGACGAGTTGCGAGCGAAGGCCCGCAAGGAAGTCGTGCCGTTCCGGTTTCGGCGGTCCGCCGGTTACGATCTGGGGGGTGCGGAGCGGCGCGCCGCTGCCGGGGAGCCTCACGCCGTGTTCTTCGAGGTCCCGGACGTGGACATCATGTTTGATGACGCGGTTCACGGTCCCACGACGATACCGGGCGAGAGCCTGGACGACTTCGTGATCATGCGGTCGGATCGTACGCCTGTGTACAACATGGCCGTGGTCTCGGACGACGTGGACATGGGGATCACTCACGTAATCCGGGGCGACGACCACCTTTCGAACACCCCCAAGCAGATCCTGGTCTACCGGGCGCTTGGCGCCGAGCTGCCGGTATTCGCGCACGTACCCATGATCCTGGGTCCCGATGGCAAGCGACTGTCCAAGCGCCACGGCGCGGCGTCCGTGGAGGCGTATCGGGAGGAGGGCATACTGCCGGAGGCGCTGGTGAACTTCCTCGCGCTGCTGGGCTGGTCTCCGGGCGACGATCGCGAGCTGATGGAGCTGCCCGAGCTCATCGATGCGTTCACACTCGACCGCATCCTCAAGAAGGCCGGAGTGTTCGACCCGAAGAAGCTCGAGTGGCTGAACGGCAAGTACCTGGACATGTCGGGTCCGGAACGCCTCGTACCCCTCGTGCTGGAGGCGCTGGACGACGAGGGCAGAAAAATCGCCGCCTCGGATTCTGACCGCTTCGCTGCCGTGGTCGAGTTGCAGAAGACGAGGGCCCGGACGATCCCGGCTATCGCGGAGGCGAGCCTCCGTTACTTCGTCGAGCCCGTCTCCTACGACGAGAAGTCCGTGGCGAAGCACTGGCTTAAGGACCCTGACGCGACCCGGGAAGTCCTGGCGGCGGAACGCGAGATCATCGCGAAGGCGGAACCGTTCGATGCCGAGACCCTGGACGCCGATCTTCGGAGCTTCGCGGAGACCAGGGAAGTCGGGTTCGGCAAGGTGATCGGGCCGCTTCGCGTGGCGCTTCTCGGAGTGCAGGACAGCCCCGGCATCTTCGACGTGCTGCGGCTGCTTGGCCGCGAGCGATCGATCGAGAGGATTGACGCGGCGTTGGCCGAGCTCGACCGGCCAGCCATCTCGTGACCGACGCCGACTTGAGATGGATGGGGCGGGCCCTGACGATGGCCTTCGAGGCGGCGGCACACCATGAGGTTCCTGTGGGAGCGGTGGTCGTTGCCCCGGACGGGACGGCCTTCGAGGAGTGGAACCGGACGCGGGAGCTCGCAGATCCCACCGCTCACGCCGAGACGCTCGCGATCCGGCGCGCGGCGGCCCACCAGGGGGACTGGCGTCTCGTGGGTCATACTCTGTACGTGACGCTCGAACCGTGCACGATGTGTGCGGGCGCCATCGTTCTTTCCCGTGTGGAGCGCTTGGTGTTCGGGGCGCACGATCCGAAGGCGGGGATGTGCGGATCGCTGGGCAACCTGGTACAGGACGACCGGCTGAATCACAGGGTCGAACTGTTCTCGGGGGTTCGTGCAGACGAGGCCTCGGCGCTTCTCAAGAGCTTCTTCGCCGATCGGCGATGACGGCAGGAGCCGGAGACCGATGAATGAATTTGCCGACAGACTCGTTCTGGTGGCGGGAGAGCTTCACGATCTTTCCGGCCTCGAGCCCGAATGGCCGGGTGGGCGAGGGACGCTGTTTCATCAGCCGGGGGCGCAGCTTCCGGAGCGGGATGAAGTGGACGCCATCATCCCGCTCGTGTCGCAGGCTGTGGGCGAGGCCGAGATGGCCGGGCTCCCCGCGCTACGGGTCGTGGCCAACTACGGGGTCGGCTACGACAACATCGACCTCGCCGCGGCCGCCCGGCGCGGTGTCGTAGTCACGAACACGCCCGACGTGCTCACTGACGCGACGGCGGATCTCACGCTGGCCCTCCTCCTGGCCGCAACGCGCCGTCTGCGCGAGGGGCTGGATCTCGCACGGAGCGGCGAGTGGGACGGCTGGCACCCCACGCAGCTCCTGGGTATGGGCTTGCAGGGAAGGATCCTCGGAATACTGGGGGCCGGTCGCATCGGTGTTGCCACGGCCCGCCGGGCCGCCGCGTTCGGGATGGAGGTCGCCTACTGGAGTCGGTCTCGGGCGGCGGCCATGGAAACAGAGGCCGGTGGTCGGCGGATCGAGCGGCTCGAAGCGTTGCTCGCCGAGGCGGACGTTGTCAGCGTGCACCTGCCACTCACGCCGGAGACTGGGGATCTTCTCGACGCCGGGCGGCTCGCTGCCATGAGGCCGGGGGCGATCCTGGTGAACACGGCACGCGGCGCGCTGGTAGACCAGGACGCGCTCGCGGAGTCTCTGCGCTCAGGCCACCTGGCGGCCGCCGGACTCGATGTCTTTGAGAATGAGCCGGACATACCAGCCACGCTGAGGGAGCTTCCCAACTGCATCGTGTTGCCGCATCTCGGAAGTGCAACGCGCGAGGCGCGGCAGGCGATGTGGGACCTGGCGTCGGCCAATGCAAGGGCGGTTCTGGCCGAGGAAGAGCCGTTGACGCGAGTCGTTCAGTCCACCTGACTTTCTTCAACCGTGTTGCTTTCCGTATACTGGTCCTGAGGTTTCTGACGGACCCAAGCGGAGAAGAACCGTGTCTGACGTACCCTCACGCCTGAGTGGTACGCTGGCCGACCGGTACGCGGTCGAGCAAGAGATCGGCCGTGGCGGGATGGCGACGGTGTACCTGGCGGTGGACCTGAAGCACAATCGCAAGGTGGCTTTGAAGGTCCTGCACCCGGAGTTGGCGGCTTCGGTAGGCCACGCGCGATTCCTGCGCGAGATCGAGATCGTGGCCGGTCTTACCCACCCGCGCATCCTCACACTGATCGACTCGGGCGAAGCGGACGGTCTCCTGTACTACGTGATGCCTTACGTGGAAGGAGAGACGCTGAAGGACCGGCTGGGGCGGGAAGGTGCGCTTCCGGTGGAGGAGTCCGTGAGGATTGCCCGAGAAGTGGCCGATGCCCTCGCGTACGCGCACGAGAGGGGAGTGATCCACCGGGACGTCAAGCCTTCGAACATCCTCTTCGAGGCCGGGCACGCCGTGATCGCGGACTTCGGTGTGGCACGTGCCGTGGGCGTGGCGGGCGAGGGCGATGCGACGTCGGCGGGTCTCACGGTGGGAACGCCGAAGTACATGAGTCCGGAGCAGGCCAGTGCGGGGGAGGTGGACGGGCGGGCGGACGTGTACGCGCTCGGGTGTGTGCTGTGGGAGATGCTGGCCGGCGACGCGCCGTTCGATGGTCCGACCCCCCACGCCATCCTGGCGCTCAAGTCGTCGGATTCGACCCCGAGCCTGCGGGTGAGGCGCAAGAGCGTGCCCCTAGACGTGGAGGGAGTGATCGCGAAGGCGATGGCTCCGCAGGCGGCGGACCGGTACACGACGGCGCGAGACTTCGAGGGGGCGCTGGCGGAGCCCGAGACCGCGGAGAAGCTCAGGCCGCGGCGCCGGAGGCAGGCCCGAACCCGCTCACTCGCCGGTGCGGCAATCGTCGTCCTCGCCGCTCTGGGCGCGTGGTGGATGTTCGGGCGTGGCACGGCCCTCGAGGCTGCCGGGCCGTATCCCCTCGCGGTGCTCCCGCCGGAGAACCTGACCGGGGAGGAGGAGTACTTCGTCGTCGGCCAGCACCAGGCGCTGATCGATCACCTGGCGGCGATCGGCGGCCTGAGAGTGATCTCGCGAAACTCGGTCGTACAATACGGGGACACCGAGATGACCATACCCGAGATCGCAGACGAATTGGGGGTACGGGGCGTAGTGGCTTCCACGCTGGCTCGTCACGGGGACACCGTACGGATCCAGCTGCAGCTGATCGTGGCGGAGCCCGAGGAAGACCTGGTCTGGTCGGGCTCGTACGACGAAGCCATCACCGGCCTGTACGCGATGTATGGTGAAGCAGCACGATCGATCGCTACAGGCGCGGAGGTCGAGCTGTCTCCCGCCGAAGAGACGCGACTTGGTGGAACGCGCTCCATCGACCCGGCCACGTACGAGGCATATTTGAGGGGGATGCATCACCTGTACAAGGACACGCCAGAGGATATTCAGCAGGGGCTCGTGTACCTGCACGATGCGACGGACCGGAACCCGACGGACGCCATGGCGTGGGCCGGACTCGCTCTCGGCTACTCGGCCGTAGGGCACGGGCCGTTACCCACACCCGACGTGTGGGCGCGGGCTCGGGCTGCAGCGGAACGGGCCGTGCGGCTCGACTCGACGCTGGCCGAGGCGTGGTCTGCCCTGGCAGATGTCCGTTTCTACGCTGACTACGACTGGGTGGGCGCCGAAGAAGCCTTCCGTCGGGCCAACGAGCTGAACCCAAGCATCGCCATGAATCACTTCCACTACGCCTGGCTGCTACTGGTGCTGGGACGGTACGACGAAGGGGTCGTGGAGCACGAGCTCGCCAAGGAACTGGACCCTTTCACGCCGTTCCAGTCGGCGCTTCTCGGCTGGTGCTACCTTTACGGCGGTGAGACGGAGAAAGCCAAGGTGCAGGCCCGCCGGACATTGGAGCTCAATCCCGACGGCACATGGGGGCTGTTCGTTCTTGGAAGGGCCCTGCAGATGGAGGGGCGACACGAAGAAGCGATCGCCACGCACGAGCGGATGGCTGAGTTATACCCGTTCCTTCGGTGGCTCACCGGCGCCACATACGCGCGGGCCGGGCGCGTTGAGGACGCACGCCGCATCGCAGCCGAGATCGAGGCAGGGGACGTCACAGGCTTCGAGGCCTTCGGGCTTGCGGTCCTGTATGGAGCGCTGGGCGACGTCGATGCGGCGTACCGGTGGCTGGTGCATGAGCCGAACCACGTCTGGCGCCTGGCCGTAGCGCTCGATCCGATCGTGGGATTCCCGCGGGACGTGCTGGACGATCCGCGCTTCGAGGAGTTTCTGGAAAGATTCGATCTTCCGTATCGGCCGCAGTAGAAGGCGGCGAGGGGCAGGAGAGCCTGTCGCCGTCGATCTCGTCAGCTGGTCTCGTGCGGAGCCTCGAAGATCTGTCTTGCAGTCTCACCCGCGGCGAGCCGGGCGAACGCCTCCTTGCGCAGAACCGCGCCGCCCCCGGCTCTCTCCAGCATCTCCGACTGGGCGCCGACGTGGAACATCGTGGCAAGCAACACCCGGGCG
>CAXMRU010000117.1:0-5324 GCA_964195715.1 Akkermansiaceae bacterium
GCGCCGGCGGAATTCGGGGTCCACACCGGGCCGGACGGAGACTCTTCCCGCTCTTATGCGAGCGGTTTTTCCTGTAAACCGTGAGGCGTCAGCCGCACTCGCTGTAGCCGCAGGCGTGGCACTTCACGCACCCCTCGGCGAACTCGAGTCCCGAGCCGCAGTCTGGGCACGTGCCGATGAACGTCAGCGCCGCCTGTTCCTCGAACCGATGGATATCCGGCCTCTGAGCCGTCTGCGTGCCGCCGTTGGTGGCCTTGGCAGCGCCGGGATCCTGGATCGGCAGCGTGGTCTGGATGCCTTCCTTCTCCTCGAGGTACTTCTCGACCACCTGAGCGATTGCGTCGGGGCTCGAGAGCACCTTGTTCGGCCCGAACCCGACGGCACGATCGGACGATATCCCGCGCAGCTGTTTGTGGATCGCCCGCATCGAAATGCCGCTCCTGAGCGAGAGGCTGATCAGGCGCCCGATCGCTTCGGCATCGGCCATCGCGGGACCGCCGGCCTTGCCGAGTGCCACGAACACCTCGAACGCGCGGCCATCCTCGTCCTCGTTGATCGTCACGTACATGTCGCCGAGCGGTGAATCGATCTTCCGCGTTACGCCGCGCAGCATGGCCGGTCGAGAGCGTACGGCCGGCTGCCTCATCATCCCGCCCTCGAGCATTGCGATCTGGTCTTCCCGGCCCTCGAGGCTCTCCTCCAGTTCCGCGATTCGTCCCAGCGCCCCGATGAGCTCCTGTGCGAGCTCGCTGTCGCTGATCATCTCGAGGCTCTCGCCGTTCGCAGCCGCCACGACTTCCCTGGCCGTCTTGCCGGTCGACAGAACCTGTGCATCGCGGGAGCCGTCCCGGTACACCGTCACGCCCTTGCACTTGAGCTCGTAGGCCAACTCGAAGATCTCGCGGACGTCTTCCTTCGTGGCCTCGCTGGAGAAGTTGCACGTCTTCGAGATCGCCGAGTCCGTGTTGGCCTGGAAGGCGGCCTGCATCCGGATGTGCTGCTCGGGGGTGACGTCATGCGCCGTGACGAACGTGTTCTGTACGTCCTCGGGCACCTCGTCGAAGTGGATGTGACCCTCGTCGGCGATGCGCCGCATCAGGTCCTCCGAGTACCAGCCCTGCTCCTCGGCCATGCGCACGAACTCAGGGTTCACGTCCGGCATCAGCACGCCGGCCTGGTTCCGCATGAACGCGACCGCGAACAACGGCTCGATTCCGCTCGCGCATCCGGCGATGATCGAGATCGTCCCCGTGGGTGCGACGGTCGTCAGGTTGCAGTGCCGCAGGCGTCGCATCGGGCGGACTCGCTCGCCGTGCTCGTCCCGTGCGGCCTTCTCGTCCGACCCCCAGATCGACTTCTCCCACTGCGGGAACACGCCGCGCTCACGGGCCAGCCGCTCCGACTCGACCTTGGACTCCTCGTCGATGAACCGCATGAGCTCCTTGCCGAGCTCGGTCGAGCGCGGGGAACCGTACGGCTCGCCGAGCTTCACGAGCATGTCGGCCCAACCCATGATCCCGAGGCCGATCCGCCGAATGTTCTTCGACAGGTCGTCGATCGCCTGAAGTGGGTACTTGTTGGCGTCGATCACGTTGTCCAGAAAGTGGGTCGACTTGTGGACGGCGGTCCGCAGGCCGTCCCAGTCGATCCGTCCGTCCTCGACGAAGGCGCCGACATTCACCGAACCGAGGTTGCACACGTCGTAGGGCGCAAGCGGCTGCTCTCCGCAGGGGTTGGTAGCCTCATATAACCCCATGTGCGGCACGGGGTTATAGCGGTTCGCTTCATCAATGAAGAACACGCCCGGTTCGCCGTTCCGCCACGCGCCGTCAATGATCTTGTCGAACACTTCGCGGGCGTCGAGCTGGCCCACGGGCTCGCCGCCGCGCGGGTTCTTGAGGTCGTACGGCTCGCCCCGCTCCACTGCCGCCATGAAGTCGTCGGTGATGGCCACGGAGATGTTGAAGTTCGTGATCTTGTTATTTTCTTTCTTGCAATCGATGAACCCGAGGATGTCGGGGTGATCGATGCGCAGGATGCCCATGTTAGCACCGCGCCGATTTCCCCCCTGCTTTACGGCCTCGGTGGAGGCGTCGTACACCTCCATGAAGCTCACCGGGCCCGAGGCCACGCCCATGGAGGACTTCACTACATCGCCGGCCGGACGCAGACGGCTGAACCCGAAGCCAGTGCCTCCCCCACTCTGGTGGATCAGGGCCATATCACGCAGGGTCTCGTAGATCCCGTTCAGCGAGTCTGGCACCGGAAGGACGAAGCAGGCGCTGAGCTGCCCCAGAGGACGTCCCGCGTTCATGAGCGTGGGGCTGTTCGGCTCAAACTCGCCGAACGCCATCATCTCGTAGAACTCGCGCGCCGTCTCCATCACGTGGTCTGGCGACATCCCGTACTGGGCGTCCACCGAGGCGATGACCCTCGCGACCCGCCAGAACATGTCGGTCGGACTCTCGATCGGCTCGAGGTCCTCGTTCTTCTTCAGGTAGCGCTTGGCCAGGACCGTGCGGGCGTTGTCGGTCAGCCGGGGCTCCGGCAGATCCCTGGGCGGGGTCTCGAGATCCGGGGCACGGGTCTCGACATCAGCTTCACTGCGGATCGCGGTGTCCGGTCGGTGCATCGTGGCGCCTCTTTTTCCTTCCAGGTTCGGGACTTCGGTACCGCGTCTCTATGTTCTACCCCGGCTCGGCCGGCCAGGTCTTCTATTACGTATGGCACTTCGTCCCGTCCGCCGCCTCTGACATGGGGCGACGACTCCCCCAGAGGGTGACCAGCACCCCACAGACACCACACCCTAAGATGTTGGTCGTTTTTCGCGGACCGGGCGGGACAGGCTCGGCTTATAATCCCAAGCGGCTCGGAGCCATTCGCACACCCCAATATCTTGGGGTGCCATAGAATAGAAACCCAATATGTGGTGGTCAAGGGCTGTTTTGTAACAGCGACTGCATCTCTGATGGATGGCTGACTTCTGCAGTTTCCCGAGAGGCGGTCCGGCGGCCGCGGATCACTCGATCGGCCATGCCATCCGGCCGCCCTTCACGACGCGGGCAACCTCTCGCAGGTTCGCCGCGTCGGCCAGCGGATCCGCTTTCAGGATCACGAAATCCGCCAGTTTTCCGGGCTCGATCGTGCCGAGCTCGCTCCCCCGTCCCATGGCCCGTGCGGCGTCACGGGTCGCCGAGATCAGCACCTCCAGCGGCGTGAAGCCCGCGTCCTGGAACACTTCCGCCTCGTAGTGGATCGCGGGGCCGTGCAGGGTGCCCGGATTGCCGGCGTCCGTGCCCAGTGCGACGGTGATTCCCGCCTCATGGACGAGTCGCAGGTTCTCCATCCCGATGGAGGCGTTTGTTTTCACGAACTCGCCGTACCTTGTCAGCATTTCGCGGGGAGGGGCCCACTCGGACGGGATCGCCGAGTCGAGAAGGTTGCGCGTGCCCTCGTCGACGCAGCCCGCCGGGTAAGGAAGCCCGTCTGTGCCCACCTGGGCAAACACGTTCCGGTAGCCTTCGGTCACGGTGATCGTCGGCGTGTAGATGACGTCCGCCTCGCGGGCCAACGCCAGGAACTCCTCGTCCACTTCCCCGTCG
This sequence comes from Akkermansiaceae bacterium, assembly GCA_964195715.1. Lineage (GTDB taxonomy): Bacteria > Gemmatimonadota > Gemmatimonadetes > Palauibacterales > Palauibacteraceae > Benthicola. The sequence continues at coordinate 3,603 of CAXMRU010000117.1, forward strand.
AACACGCCGTGCGCGAGCACCCTCGCGCCGGCGCGGATCGCGTCCTTTGCCTCCCACAGGCCGGTCGCGTGCACTACGAGCGGAAGGTCCCGGGCAGCCGCCTCCGCAGCGGCCAGGTGGACGAGATCCTGCATGCGTGCCGTGTCCTCCGGCGCCTGCGGCGGCACGATGTACCAGATCTTGATCGCCGAAGCGCCGAGATCGGCGTTTTCCCGCACGGCCTCCCGGACCGCTGCCGAGTCGGCCATGAACGCGAACTGATTCTCGTCCGGCAGGTTCAGCCAGAAATCGATGGTCGAGAGGAGCGGGCCCGTGGCGGCCACGCGCACGAACCGCGAATCGGTGTCACCGCGCTCCTCGAGCGCCACGGTCCACGGATAGCCGCCGACGTCGAACACGCTCGTCACGCCACTGCACAGATATGCCTCGGAGAACAGCTCGGGCGATGCGGCCAGGCGGGCGCTGACTTCCTCGTACGGATGGTATTGTCTGAGATCGAGCGCATCGGGTCGACCGTCGAACCAGCCGGTCTGGCTGAAGTGCACGTGGGCATCGATGAGACCCGGAACGATCCACATCCCGTCGAACGTCTGGTCCGTGTGCTCTCCGGGAAGCTCGACCTCGCCGGCCCGTCCCACTGCCTCGATCCGGTCGCCCCGCACGACGATCACCGCGTCCTCTATCGGGCTCGCACCGGTACCGTCCACCAGTGTGGCGCCGCGATACACGCGGACGATCTGCTCTGCCTGTTCTGCCTGTTCTGCGGGCTTCGGCCCGTCGGAGTCACTCGTGCACGCGGCCGCGAGGACGAGGGCACCGGCGAGCACGAACGAGGCGACGGTGGCACCGTCGGCACCACGGCGGCGGACCTGCTGTACGGATCGGTTCATCGACTCTCTCCCCTGGACTGTTGATCGTACCCGACCCAGCGGCCGGCCCGATGTCCTTCCTTGAGTTCTCGGTAGTGCTCCACGGTAAGGCGGGCGCGGCGGCGCAGCTCGTCGTCCACCGCCCGGACAACCCGACCCGGCATGCCGATGACCAGACTGCCGGGAGGCACGCGCATGCCTTCCCGCACGACGGCACCGGCGGCGATCACGGAGCCCGCGCCAATCACGGCGTTCGACAGGACGATCGCCCCCATGCCGATCAGACAGTCGTCTTCAATGTCGCACCCATGGATGATCGCGCGGTGCCCGATCCCGACCCGGGCACCGACGTGGCACGGGCGGTCGATGTCCACGTGCACCATCGTGAGGTCCTGCACGTTGGTCTCGGCGCCGATCCGGATGGGCGCGATGTCGCCGCGCAGGACGCACTGATACCACACGCTGGCGTTGGGACCGAGGGTGACATCTCCCGTCACGTCGGCGCTCGGAGCGATCCAGGCGGTCGGATCGACCGTGGGCCCGGCGGCAGTCGAATAGTCGGCCGTCAACGGGCGGTCCCTGCCGCGTGTGCGTCTCCCGAGACCCGCAGCGCCGCCGCGAGGAAGTCGCGGATCCCCTCGAGCACGCCGAGGGCGTACCGGGCCTGGAACTCGGGGTCTCTCAGCGCCGCCTCGTGGTCGGGCATCATGATGTAGGTCCCCTCGGTGAGGATGGACGGCATCCACGCCATGCGGCACACGGCCAGGTTGCCCCAGTACACCCCGAGGTCCCGCAGCCGCATCGAGTCGAGCATGCCCTCCTGCACCGTCTGGGCGAGCGCCCGCGAGTGCGG
>CAXMRU010000118.1:0-1558 GCA_964195715.1 Akkermansiaceae bacterium
CGGAGCCTGCTTCGTCGTGGGATCGACTCCAAGATCCTGGTTCTGCAGGACGACGGGTCCGCGCCCGATGTGTCACGACTGCCGAGGATCGAGACACTGTCGCTCGAACGCCGCGTGAGGTCTGTTACGGGTCGGCTCGGCCTCAACGACGTGCACCGCCTGGGCTCTTTCGTGCTGGACCGGCACACGTTCTTCCAGAACGCCGACCTGGTGCACTTTCACTGCATGCACAGCGGTACGTTCTCGTATCTAGCGCTGCCGAAGGTGGCCGCGTCCCGGCCGTGCGTGCTCAGCCTGCACGACACCTGGGCCTTCACCGGACACTGCGGCTACAGCTACGAGTGCGAGCGCTGGAAGACCGGTTGTGGGGATTGCCCTCACCCGGAAGAGAATCCGGCGATCGCCCGTGACGCGACACGCCTCGAATGGCGGATGAAAACCCGGGCGTTTCTCAGGTCTGGCATTTCGCTGATCAGCAAGTGTGCCTGGACCACGCGCATGGCCAGGGTCAGCGCACTTCGGCATCTTCCGCTGTCCGAGATTCCGTACGGGGTGGACACCGCGGTGTACCGGCCCAGGGGGCGGGCACAGAGCCGTAATCTTCTGGGCCTTCCGCAGGACAGGTTCGTGCTTCTGTTCTCGGCTCAGAACCTGACGAACCGCCGCAAGGGGGTGGACCTGCTGATCCGCGCCCTCCAGGGGCTTCCACCGGACCTGGCCGAGCGGACGGTTCTCCTGACCATGGGGAAGAGGGGGGGCGAACTGGCGCAGGGGGCTGGGCTTCCCGCGCGGGATTTGGGCTATCTCGAGGACGACCACCTCAAGGCGATCGCCTATTCCGCTGCCGACCTCTTCCTGTTTCCGACGCGGGCAGACGTGTTCGGTCTCGTATCAATCGAGAGCCAGGCGTGCGGGACCCCCGTGGTATCGTTCCGGGTAGGCGGAGTCCCCGACCACGTTCGACCGGGTGAGACCGGCTGGCTGGCGGAGCCCGAGGACGCTCTCGGTTTCCGCGACGGCATCGCTCTCCTGCTGGAGAACGAGACCGTCCGTTGGCGCATGTCTGAGACCTGCCGCCAGGTCGTACTGCAGGACTACGACCTGACTCTGGAGGCGACGCGTCACGTAGACCTGTACGACTCGATGCTGTCGGAGGCCGGCAGCGCTGGAGATCTGTCCGGGCCTCCGCTCGTGCCTCCATGTCCGGGGTTCGTGGGAGAGTCTGCCGAAACCGGCCGGGACACGGTGAGAGAGCCCATCAAGGTTGCCTCGGGCCCCCACTCAGACTAGGGTTCTCCGGGTCGGAGCACGACCTTTGTCCCGCCTTCTCGCTCGCGGACGAAGCCCATGTTTCAGCATATTCTCGTACCGGTCGATTTCACGGACAGGAACCGTCGCGCTCTCGAGACTGCTGCGGCGCTGGCGGGGGCCGACGGCGAGGTCACTCTGCTGCACGTCATCGAGATGTTGGATCTGCCGTTCAACGAGCTCGAGGACTTCTACCAGCGCCTTCACGACCGTGCGGCCAGCGAGCTGGATGAGATGGCTGAGGCGGTTT
>CAXMRU010000119.1:0-3410 GCA_964195715.1 Akkermansiaceae bacterium
GATCCGCAGCGTGTTCCAGGGGGTGCTCGGCATCGCCGTGATCCAGGCGGCGCTGGCCGCGGTCGGGTTCCTGCTCATCGGCGTCCCCGGGGCCATGGTGTGGGCCCTTCTCGTCATGATCCTCGCGGTCATGCAGCTCCCGCCGATTTTTGTCGTGGGACCGGTCATCGTCTGGGCGTTCGCCACGCAGAGTACTACTGCCGCGGTGATCTTCCTGGTATACGGCCTGTTCGTCAGTGTTAGCGACATGTTCCTGAAACCCCTTCTTCTAGGCCGCGGGGTGGACGTCCCGATGCTGGTGGTCCTCCTTGGCGCCATCGGCGGCATGATCATGTCCGGGATCATCGGGCTGTTCGTGGGCGCCGTTGTGCTCGCCGTGGCCTACCAGCTCATGATGGCGTGGCTGGAGGAGGACGCAGACCTGGGGATCTTCTCCACGGCCGGAGCAGCCGTGCCGGCGGAGGGTGACCGGTGACGGACGAACACGCGGACGCCGCTGAGGTCCAGGACGAGTCGACCCCGACTGCATCGGTCGCCTCCCGGCTGAAGGCCATGGACCCGGCGCGACGCATCACATTGATCGTGCTCGCTGTCGTGGCCGTCCTGTTCGCGTGGCACATCGTGGCGGACCGCGCCACTCCGTACACGGACCTGGGCAAAGTGGACGGATACGTGGTCCCGATCACCCCGCAAGTGTCGGGATACGTCACCGAGGTGCCGGTCGTCCTCAACCAGGTGGTGGTGGAGGGCGATCTTCTCCTCGAGATCAATCCCCTCCCCTTCCAGCTCGCGGTGAATTCCGCGCGAGCTCAGCTGGAGCTGTCCGGCCAGCAGGTGAGGGCGCAGACCGCAGCGATCGAGTCAGCCGCCGGGCGGGTCGGGATCGAGATGGCCCAGCTGGACCGGGCCCAGAGGTACTTCAACCGGGTGGAAGCCATCGCGGCGCAGAATCCCGGCGCCCTGTCGCAAGCGGACCGGGACCGGGCCACGACTCAGCTCGCGCAGGCGGAGGCGGGCGTCATCAGCGCCGAAGCGGAACTCGACCGGGCGAGGGAGACGCTGGGTGTAGAGGGAGAAGACAACCCGGCCATCCGGGCGGCCGTGGCGGCGCTCGCGCAGGCGGAGTTCAACCTGGAGCAGACGGTGATCCACGCTCCGGGACGCGGCCTGGTGGGAGAGCTGCAGCTGGCGGAGGGACACTTTGCGGTAGCGGGCCAACCGCTGGCCACCTTCATCTCGGCGCAGGACGTATGGGTGCGCGCGGACATGCGCGAGAACAACCTCGGACGGGTCGAGATCGGAGATCCGGCCGAGGTGGCGCTCGACGTGGCGCCGGGCCGGATCTTCCAAGGCCATGTGGCCAGCGTGAGCTCCGGTGTGGACACGGGACAGGGGGCGAGGGGCGAGCTTACGACCGCGGAGACAGCCCAGGGATGGCTTCAGGACCCGCAGCGGTTCCCCGTCATCATCCGTTTCGACGGCGACGAGGCGCGCGGATTCCTGCGGGCGGGCGGGCAGGCGAGCGTGATCGTGTACGCAGGCTCCAATCCGTTGCTCAACGCCGTCGGCAAACTGAGGATCCGGCTCACGACGTTCCTGTCGTATGTCCGCTGAGGCAGCGGCCACAGCATCGCCTTTGCCTCGAGGCCGTATTCGGGGTGGCGTCAGACTCGACGCGCGGAGCCGCCGCATCGTGCGATTCGCGCTCGGGACCACCCTTGGTTCGGGGCTCGCCTACCTGATCGGGTTCGATCTCCCGTTCCTCGTACCGATCCTCATCGGGATGCTTCTCGCATCGCCGGCCCCACGCCCCACGCTGCGCGCCGGCCTCGGCTTCGTGCTTCCGGTGGCCGCTGCCGCTTTCCTTGGCGTGTGGCTCACGTCGTACTTCCTCCAGTACCGGATCATGTTCCTGCTGATGGAGTTCCTGGTCCTGTACCGCATTTTTTACGCGCTGGCGGGAGGCGCCGCTCCGCTGCGCATGGTGTGGCTCCTCATCGCGTCCCTCATCATCCCCCTGATGGGTCTCGCGTCCATCGGCCTGTCCATCGGTGTGGCGCTGGGACTCGTAAAGGGTGCGATGATAGCCATGGCGGCGGTCTGGCTGAGCTTCGGACTCCTTCCGGATCCTCCGACCCAGGGCCCGGCGCCAGCGGGGGGACTCGACGCGCAGCCCAAGAAACAGGTTCCTCCCCCGAAGGCGCGCGCGGCGTACGCCAGACGCAGCGTGACCGTAGTGTTTCCGGTCGTGGTAATCTTCTTCTACCTCGCGCTCTATTCGAACGCGGTCATCCTCGTCTACGTCGCGCTGCTGTCTCTCTCGCCGAGCTTTGCGGCGGGCTGGAAGCAGGGGAAGGGCATGATCGCAGCGAACCTGATCGGGGGGCTGACGGCGATCGTGTTCTACCAGTTGCTCGTCGTGTATCCGACGATCGGGATGTTCCTCCTGCTCACGCTGGTGGTCGGCCTCACCTTCGGAGATGTGATCTTCTCGACCCGGCCGATCGCCCCGCAGATCAAGACGGCGTTCAACGCGGTGATGCTCCTGGTGGGAATGAGTGTGACCGCCACCGGAGCGGACGCAGCTTCGAATTTCTATGCACGCATCGTGCAGATCATACTGGCCGTCGTGTACGTCGCGGTGGCCTTCGGATTCCTCGAGTATCTCCAACGCAAGCGGGTGAAGGCATGAAGCTCGAGCTGAAGCTCCTGGTACCAGGTGACCTCCGGTCCGCCGCGGTCCTGGCGGCCCTCGTCCTTGGCGGCTGCAAGTTGGGCCCCGATTACGTGCAGCCCCCTGTACCACAGCCCGAGACGTATCGCGAGACGGCGCCATCGGGAGAGTCGATCGCCAACGTGGCGTGGTGGGACCTGTTCCAGGACCCGGTCCTCCAGGATCTGATCCAGATCGCCCTGGATGAGAACCGTGACCTCCGGGTGGCCCTGGCGCGGATCTCCGAGGCCCGTGCACGGGCGGGGTTCACGAAGGCTGACCTGTACCCTCGGGTGGACATCGCGGCGGGCGCCAACCTCGTCGAGGCTCGCACGGACGAGGGGGACAACGTGCCCACGCGCGACGTGTTCCTCGCAGCCGATGTGTTCTACGAAGTGGACCTGTGGGGCAGGATCCGGCGCTCCAACGAGGCGGCCGTCCAGGAGCTCCTGGCCACGGAAGAGGCGTACCGGGTCGTGACTATCACCCTGGTCGCCGACGTGGCGAGCCTCTACCTGCAGCTTCGCGACCTCGACAACCGGCTCGACATCTCGGAGCGAACGGAGCAGGCAAGGCAGGAGTCTCTCGAGATCATGCAGGTTCGGTTTGACGCCGGTGTGATTTCCGAGGTGGACGTCAACCAGGCCGAGATTCAGCTATTCCAGGCACAAGCGTCGGTGCAGACGTTCAAGCGGCT
>CAXMRU010000120.1:0-13408 GCA_964195715.1 Akkermansiaceae bacterium
GGGCGTGGGGCCTACGACTTCGGAGAGAACAGCCTGAACTCGTTCGGCTACGCGGTCATGGGCCAGGATGACCTCGACGGAGCGGTCCGCGTGTTTCTGCTCAACGTCGAGCTGTTCCCCGAATCCGGGAATGCGTACGACGGCCTGGCCGAGGCCTATATGAACCGGTGTGACGACGAACTCGCGATCGAGAGTTACAAGGAATCACTCGAGCTCAACCCGAACAACAACAACGCCGTAAAGCAGTTGCAGGAGCTCGAAGCTGACGCGGACTGACCTTGTGCGGGCCGGTATCAATGCCGGCCTGCTCTCACATCTGATCCCAGCCCCAGATCGCGTAGCTCGCTCGCCTGGATCTCGGACAGGTAGGTCTCGATCGCAGCGCTCGACGCCTCGAAGGCTTCCCGGAGCTGCCCGCACGACGGGACTTGCTTGGCCTGAAAGGTGACCAGTCCCTCGGCGAGGTCCCGCGCCCGCTTTTCGAGATGACACACTCGCACGCTGTGTATGTGCCCGAGTCGGCCGGAGATGCCACGGCCGCCCCGCGTTCCACACTCCAAGGGCGTCGGGGTCCGACATCGACACGGTCTCGCCTCCGACCTGCCAGCTCCGGTCATCCGGCCGGCATATTGCCCTTGCGGACTCCCCCTCCCCCGTGCGCTTTTGTCAGCCTAGTGCAGGCCACCCACCAACAGTGAAGCGAAGTGGACGGGAGCGCGAAGTGACCCAATCTCGGGCCAACACAGCGATCTTCTGGATCAGCCTGCTCGGTCTGTACCTCGAGCTGCTGTTCATCCGGTGGATCGGGACGGAAATCCGTATCTTCGCGTACTTGCAGAACACGGTGCTCGTGGTCTGCTTTCTCGGACTGGGCATCGGCCTCTTCACGTCGAGGAGATCCCTGTCCCTGCGCCGCGGCCTGTTCTCACTGACCGTTCTCGCAGCCGTGCTGGCGTTTCCCCAGACACGCCTGGCGTTCACCCGAACGAGCTCTCTTCTCAGCGTCCTCGGGGAGATCAACATCTGGGCACCTGCCGGGGCCGGAACGACCCCGGCAGCACTCGTGGGCCTTCTCGTGGGACTCGGCCTGACCTTCGCGATGATGATCCTCGTTCTGGAGCCGTTCATTCCGATCGGCCGTTTACTGGGCAGATTGCTTGACGAGCACCCGAAGCCGATCGTCGCCTACTCCGTGAACGTGGCCGGAAGCCTGGCCGGCATCTGGCTGTTCGTGGGCCTGAGCCACCTGGCCCAGCCGCCCACGACGTGGTTCGTAGTGCTCGTACTTCTGGTGCTGCCATTATTGCTCGCCAGCAAACCACTCGATTGGCTGGCGCTGATGCTCCTCGGTTGCATCCCACCCCTCGTACTCCTGGCGCAAGAGTCCACCCGAGCGATCGAGACCGTGTGGTCACCATACCAGAAGCTGGAACTCGTCGAGTTCGGGCCCGAGGGAACGCCTGTCGTTCCCACCGCACGATACCACGTCCTCGTCAACAACTACGGTTACCAGCTCATGCTAGACCTGAGTGCCTCCGGTGCAGGGGCCGCCACGGCGGACGAGCTCGTGCCCGGAGTCACTCTGAGCCCGTACGACGTCCCGGCACTGGTCCACCCCGATCCGGCGAACGTCCTGGTCGTAGGATCTGGAACCGGGAACGACGTGGCCGGCATGCTTCGAAGTGGAGCCGGGCACGTCACCGCGGTCGACATCGACCCGATCATCCTGTCGTTCGGGCGGCGCTATCATCCGGAGCGACCGTACGACTCCGAGCAGGTGGAAACGGTCACCGCCGACGCGCGTTCGTTCTTCGCCAGAACGGAAGATCGCTACGACGTGATCGCGTTCGGCTTCCTCGATTCGCACACGACGACCTCCCTGACCAACGCCCGGTTGGATCACTACGTGTACACGGCAGAGAGCTTCGAGCGCGTCCGTGACCTGTTGAATGACGGGGGCATCGTGAGTGTGGCGTTCGCTCCGTTGAGGGCTTTCATCTTTGACCGGATGGCGGTCGAGCTGCGAGACGTGTTCGGCGAAGAGCCGCTCGCGTACAGCTTTCCGCTCGACGCCCACGGATCGGCAGGCGTGCTCCTCATCGCTGGCGACCTCGAGATAGCCCGCGAGAGAATCGCGTCCGTTCCAGAGCTCGAACGCCTGAACAGGTTGGCCGAAGCGGACCCGGTCGAGCTGCCCTACGTCACGCCCCCGGCCACGGATGACTGGCCGTATCTGTACCTTGATCACCCCCGCATCCCGCTCCTGTTCGTTCTGCTGGCCGGTCTCCTCGCCCTGCTGGTCCTATACGTGGGACGGACACTCGATCTGCCGGCGACGATGAACCCGCGCACATGGAACCGGGCGTCCTGGCACTTCTTCTTTCTCGGCGCCGCATTCCTCCTTCTCGAGGTGCAGAACATCAGCAAGGCGTCGGTCGTGCTCGGCAACACGTGGCTCGTCAACGCGGTGATCATCACCGGCGTCCTGGCCATGGTCCTGATCGCAAACGCCATCGTCATCCGCTGGTCCGCCATCCCTCTCGCACCCGTGTACGGCGTTCTGCTCGCGACCGTCCTGGCCCTGTATTTCGTGGATCTCGCTCGCTTCGCGTTTCTTCCGTTCGCCTGGAAGGCCTTCGTCGTCGGAGCCCTGACCACTCTGCCAATGCTATTCAGTGGCATCGCCTTCGCCCGAGCCTTCGCCGTAACCGCCCGGAAGGATTACGCCCTCGGCGCGAATCTCCTCGGTGCCCTCGTCGGCGCCGTACTCCAGTCGATGAGCTTCCTTTTCGGCATCAAGGCGCTGCTCCTGGTCGTGGCCGTCTTCTACCTCGCCGCCGCCCTCACACGGCCGGGTGCCACCCGGTTGCAGACTGCCGAAGCAGAACCCGCTACCTGAGCACGGAAGATGTGGATCCCTAATGCCACGCGTTCCCGTTTCTGCCCGGGACGGGCGGTTCCTGCGCGACTCCTGCTGAAGGCATCGACCTGAGCAATCGAGTGGCTGCGGAGCGCCGGTCGCGTTGACGGGCGCAGGTACCGGATACACCTTGTGCGGCACCAACCGGCACAAGGACAGGCAGTCTCCCTTCGACATGAGGCGGCTCGTGAGACTCCGCACCCGCGGCAGATGGGGTGTACAGGCGGGTATCATGGCGGGAATGGCCGTCGCCTTGTTTTTCTTCGTCGTGGATCTCCTGCGATCGGCTCCTCTCACAACACCTCTCCTGCTCGCTCATACGGTACTCGAGCGAGTCGGTCTCGTCCTCGAGAAGGGCGGTGTCCTGGAGACACTGGCCGGCTCTTCCGCAAGCGGACTCCTCCTTGTGCTCACGGCGATCCACCTCACGCTGTTCTCGGCCGTCGGTGTCCTCTCTGCCGGAATGGCCAACCTGTTTCATGTCCGGTGGAATGCGACGACGGGGGCGGCGGCGGGTCTCGTGGTCGGCGTGCTCGCATGGCTCGGTGCAACCAGAACAGCGCCCACCCTGTTGGCCGGAGGTCACCTGACGCGCGAGCTCGTCGTCGGAGCGGCCGTCGTAGGGGGAGCGGTCCTCGGTTGGCATCTGCGTCTGTGTCGACTGGACGCCGAAGACGACTCAGGAAATCGTGGGCCGGGCGTTCACCGGTAACGGACATAGCACATAACGAAAACGGCCCGATCCTGAGACCGGGCCGTCCTCCGTTGTACGCCCTCGTTCGATCCGAGCGCGCGACCACTCGTCGTTGCCTGAGCGCGTCTCCGCAGCGCAGCGAGGACTAGCGCGCAGGCAACGACGCGTGGCCGCCGCTGGACACGGAACGACTAGTACATGCCACCCATGTCGCCGCCCGGCATCCCCGGCATGGCAGCTTCCTGCTCCGGCTTATCCACCACGACACACTCCGTCGTGAGGAGAAGGCCCGAAATCGACGCAGCGTTCTGGAGAGCCGCGCGCGTGACCTTGGTGGGATCGATGACGCCGTTCTTCACCAGATCCTCGTACTTGTCGGTCGCAGCGTTGTAGCCCCAGTTGAGCGAGTTCTTCTCCCGGACGCGCTCGACGACGATCGAGCCCTCGGCACCCGCGTTCTCCGCGATCTGGCGGAGCGGCTCCTCCAGGGCGCGACGCACGATCTGCACGCCGATCTGCTGGTCGGGGTCCTTGCTCTTGATCTCGCCCAGCATCTTCTGGGTCCACAGCAGCGCGACGCCGCCGCCCGGGACGATGCCCTCCTCGACGGCCGCACGCGTTGCATGCAGGGCGTCCTCGACACGAGCCTTCTTCTCCTTCATCTCGGTCTCGGTCGCCGCACCGACCTGGATCACCGCGACGCCACCAGCCAGCTTGGCCAGCCGCTCCTGCAGCTTCTCCTGATCATAGTCGGACGTGGACTTGTCGATCGCGACGCGGATCTCGTTGATCCGGCCCTTGATCTTGTCCGTTTCACCTCCGCCGTCAATGATCGTCGTGTCGTCCTTCTCGATTATGACGCGCTTCGCGGTGCCGAGATCGCTGACGACCGCGTTCTCCAGCTTGAAGCCGAGCTCCTCGCTGACTACCTGGCCGCCCGTGAGGATCGCGATATCCTGCAGCATCTGCTTCCGGCGATCGCCGAAGCCGGGCGCCTTTACGGCGACGACCTTGAGCGTGCCACGCAGCTTGTTCACCACCAGAGTGGCGAGCGCCTCGCCCTCGACATCCTCGGAGATGATCATGAGAGGCTTGCCCATCTGGGCCACCTTCTCGAGCACCGGAAGGAGGTCCTTCATCGAGGTTATTTTCTTGTCGTGGATCAGGATGAGCGGATCCTCGAGAAGGACCTCCATCTTGTCCGGATCCGTGACGAAGTACGGCGACAGATAGCCGCGGTCGAACTGCATGCCGTCCACGGTCTCGAGCGTCGTTTCGAGGCCCTTCGCCTCCTCGACCGTGATGACGCCGTCCTTGCCCACCTTCTCCATCGCGTCGGCGATGAGGTCACCGATCACCGAGTCGCTGTTCGCCGAGATCGTGGCGATCTGGGCGATCTCCTTCTTGCCCTTCGTCTCCACCGACATGCCGGCGAGCTCATCGACGACCTTCTCCACCGCGGAATCGATGCCCCGCTTCAGCGCCATCGGGTTCACGCCAGCCGTGACGCTCTTGAGGCCCTCGGTGTAGATCGCCTGGGCGAGAACCGTGGCCGTCGTGGTGCCGTCACCTGCGTTGTCGGAGGTCCTGGTGGCGACTTCCTTCACCATCTTCGCGCCGAGATCCTCGACCGGATCATCCAGCTCGACCTCTTTGGCCACCGTGACACCGTCCTTGGTGACCGTGGGGCTGCCGAACTTCTTCTCTATGATGACGTTCCGGCCCTTGGGGCCGAGCGTCACCCTCACGGCTGCTGCCAGCTTGTCGACGCCCTTCTTCAGACGCGTCCGTGCTTCGGTGTTGAATTCGAGTTCCTTGGCCATCTTGCTTGGACTCCTCTCTTATGCGGATCGATCAGAAAGCCTGATCGCATCGTTCGTTACCGATTCAACCGAGAACCGCCAGGACGTCCGACTCTCGGATGATGAGGTACTCCGTGCCGTCGACCGTCACCTCGGTGCCCGAGTACTTGCCATACAGGATCAGATCGCCCTTGCTGATCTCGACCTCGATCAATTCGCCCTGGTCGCTGCGCCGGCCCGGCCCAACCGCGACGACCATGCCCTGCTGCGGCTTCTCCTTCGCCGTATCGGGGATGTACAGACCTCCGCGCATCTCCTCCGTCTCCTCGAGAGCCTCGACGACCACCCGGTCGGCCAGGGGCTTGATTTTCACACTCGCCATTTCCGCTCCTCCTGATGCTTCCGCTTATCGGTTGAACTGCGTCGTTTGCCAGACCGTCGCTGTTAGCACTCTCCGTTTCTGAGTGCCAGCAGCGTCCCCAAGATAAGAGGCGCGAGGCCTCGGTCAAGCCGTATGTCCGGATCGTGCAGAATGCAGACTCCGTGCCAGTCGGAAACGTCCATTTCAGGGCTGTTTCCGGCGCACTTGCCTGCCGTCGTGACGGCCAGGGTCTCCGCGTCTGTCAGGCTGGCGGATGACTGCCAGAACGGCGGCTCACTCCGGCGTGCAACGCTTGCCCTCAAATTGGATGTAACTCAACGGGTGGCCGTGAAACCCTGGACGGGAGGCGAACGTAGTATCGGGCGTGAAGCGGCGACACGCGGCTCGTGGCACCGGGTGGACCGGTCGCACCGGCGGCGAATGGAATCGGAGGACAGATCATGATAAAAGCGATCGTGACCCTGCTCATACTGGGCTTCGTCGGGATGGCGGTGTTCGGCCTGTTGTTTGGATTGCTGGTGCCACTGCTTGCCATCGCGCTGAAGGTGGGACTCGTGTTACTGGTGGGCTACTTCATTCTGCGGGTCGTCAGTCCGAAACACGCCGACAAGGTCCGCGAGAAGCTGCGGCGGGTCAAGTAAGGACGGGACACGGGCTGTCGGCAACCAGGTCGATCAGTTCCCCTTCGCCTCGAGCACCGCGCGTGCCGCAGCCAGATGATCGCTCGCTTTCTTGAGGTGCCTCGCGAGCTCGTCGATCCGTCCGCTCGTGGCGGACAGGTCTCCGCCACGCAGCGACAGGCGTACGGCCGGAAGCGGCAAGGTCGCATATCCGTTCGCCGGATCCGACGCGAACAGAAGCTGGCGACTCCACTCCTCCCCCGGCAGACCCACGTCGCTCGTGAGAGACTGACTCGCACCCCGAACCAACTCGTTCACCTGACGCGCCGTGGCAGGGTCGACCCTTCCCTTCGCAAGTACCGAATCCCGCCTGAGCGCGAAAGCCCCAGCCTCGGCCTCCAGCGCGTCGAGCGACTGCCGAAGCAGTCCGAGCGATCCGCGCACGGCTGCCGTGACCGGAGAGTCGACTACCGCGTCCTGCGCGGCATGGCCTATGGCGTGCTCGGTCGCCGTCGCCGCGTCCAGTGCCGCGGTAACCTCGGTCTCGAGCTGAGACGCTCGCTCTCGCACAATCCTCGCCAGCTCCACGTGGTCGTACGGCAGGATCTCGGCGTTCGCCAGTCGTGCGACGATCACCGCTGCCACCCGCGCGGTGGCAGCGTGATAGACATATCCCGGGTCGCCGAATTCCTGCATCCACCGCGGTGTGTCGTACATGGAGTGATAAACTCCACCACGTCCGCCAAATCCGAAGCCCAAGGCGGGGATTCCCAGATGCTGATAGAACCCCTTGTGATCCGACCCGCCACCTAGGTCCCCGACCGGGAGATCCTCCGGGACCGAGTCGTCCGCCAGGCCTTCAGATACCCGGGTCTGCCAGGCGTCGTAAACCGTACCGTCCCTCGTGGGCTCAGCCACTCGCCGCGGGGCTGTCCGGGCCAGTGACTTGAGCTCCGGGGACGCAGCCGCTCCGAACGAGGAGCCGGACACCGGAGCGTCCTGGTTGACGTAGGCCACGACCGAGGAACGCAGCTGTTCCGCGTGCTCCTCTACCCACTCGATCGAGCCCACGATCCCCCATTCCTCGGCATCCCACGTGGCGAAGACCAGGGTCCGCCGCGGCCGCAAGCCCATCGCCGCCAGGGCTCCGAACGCCCTTGCGACCTCTACCACGCTTGAGGTCCCGCTCACGTTGTCGATCGCGCCGGGGCTCCACGAGTCCCTGTGGGCACCGATCACGACCCACTCATCGGGCCAAACCGCTCCCTCGATAACGGCGACCGTGTTGTACGCCGGGTGATACGCTTCGGCTCCGGTTTCCGTCCGCACCTCCAGCCGGGCCCGCGTCGGACCCGGGCCGAATCGATAAGTCAGATCGAGTCCTCCCTGCCAGGTCTCCGGCGCCGTGGGGCCGCCAAGAGGCTCAAGAAGCTGCGCAGCAGCACCGTAACCGATCGGGAGCACCGGGATGCGGGAGACCCCCTTCATCTGGTCCTCCGGCACCCTCTCCGCACCGGAGAGCGACGGACCGTCCGGCGTGGACGGATCTCCCGTCGAATTCAGAACGCTACCTCTCTGAACTCCCCGCGCCGGACGCATCGGCCCTTCCGGGTATACCTCGCCCCGCACGAAACCATCACTCTCCGGGTCCGAGTAAAAAAGCAGGCCCACCGCGCCCCTCGCCTCGGCCTCTCGCGCCTTGACGCCGCGGAACGAACGACCGTAGCGGGCAAGGACGATCTTGCCGGAGACGGATACGCCGGCCGAATCTAGAGTCCGATAGTCGGCGGGCAGCCCATAACCCGCGAACACCACCTCGGCCTCAGCCACGCCGGATCCGCTGTAGGCGTTGAATACGGGAACCGCTTCCTGCTGAGTCGCGAGATCCACCGCGATCGGCGGCTCTATCAGCTCGAGCATCCTGGGCTCGGGATACGTCCGCTCGAGCGATGTGTGCAGCGGATGAGGCATGTAGAGGACGAGCGAGTCGTAGCGCGCGTCGAGCCCGGCAGCCCGGTGCCATGCGATAACCGAGTCTCGCGTGGCGACCTGGGCCGATGTGCCCGCCACGTGCGGGCGAGCAGCAAGCGTCCGGGCCCACCGGCCGACCGAGTCGGGATCGATCGTTCGGATCAGCTGCTCCTCGAAGTCGAACTGGGCCACGGAGCCCTCCGTCGAGAAGCCGAGGATCGGGCCCGGCTCCTGGGCTGCGGAAGCGGCCGGAACCAACAGAAGGAGAACAGCGACCGCCCCGCAGCCGACACAGCTCCGGAAACTGCCGCGAATCACTGGGAGCTCTCCTCGCCCTCGAGGTATTCGTCCGCGCAGATCAGCCCGTGGAGAGTGAGATACGGATTCACCAACTCGACCGTGTGGCAGTGTGGGGCGATAACCTCGGCCAGTCCTCCCGTCGCGACCACCAGCGGATTGTCCGGAGCCCACTCCTCCAGGATTCTCCGTACGATGCCATCGATACCGTCCACGATCGAGAAGAAGACCCCGGACTCGAGGCACGTGACGGTTCGACGCCCGATCACCTTCTCGGGAAGACGGATCTCGACGGACGGCAGCTTCGAAGTGAACTGGTGCAAGCGATCGATCCCGGCGCGCGGTCCTGGAGCGATCACCCCTCCCAGAAAGACGCCGTCAGCCGTGATGCAATCGAAAGTGGTGGCCGTGCCCAGGTCCACGACGATCGTGTTGCGACCATAGAGGCACCGGGTTCCGAGAGTGTTCGCGATCCGGTCGGCGCCTACGGATGCCGGCTCATCCACATCGAGCGTCACGGGCAATGGCGTCGAGGCGTCGACCCGGCGACTCGAAATACCGAGCGCCTCGAACGCCTCGTCCCAGGATCGATCGATCGCCGGGACCACTGAGGCGATCACGGCCCGCTCGATCGAGTCGAGCTCCCGAGTCTCCACCGAGAGCAGCGCGCGGAGCATGAGCGCCATTTCGTCTCCCGTAGGATGGCGCTGCGTGCTGATGCGCCAGCTCCGCTGGACGTCAGCACCCGAGTACAAGCCGAGCAGGGTCTCCGTGTTACCAACGTCTACCGCCAGGATCATCTCGCCTCCTCGCTCTCGCGAGTCCGGGTCAGGCCCATGGGTCCACGACACCGTCCGTCACGCGGCGAAGAGCGCCTCGATCGGGACGAAACAGAAGGGCTCCGTCGGGCGCGATGCCCACACAGGTGCCTGACTGCCCGGTCTCGTCACCCGGAAGCGTCAGCCTGGCACGCCGATCTCGCAGCCAGTCGTACCGATCCACTTTTTCCAGGAGGACCCCATCGAGGGAGCGCGGCGCCCCGAGCAGCCGGCTTTCGATGCCGGCGATCACGGCATCGGCCACATCAGCAAGCTGGACCCTGCTGTCCAGTACGGTGTCGAGAGCCGTGGCTACCCGCTTCACATCGGCCGGGGCCGTCCGGCCGATGGGTCGAGCGTTGATGCCGACTCCCACGACGAGGTACCGGGGACGTGACTCCGACCACGACGCCTCCGCCAGCACCCCTCCCAGCTTCAGGTCATCGGCGATCAGGTCGTTCGGCCACTTGAGACCGGGCGATAAGCCGCGGAAGCCGGAGTCCAGCCGCTCTACCACACCCAGCCCGGCAAGGATGGTGATCATGGCCGGGTGCGACAGATCGTCCGGGCGGAGGATCAAGCTGAGATAGAGTCCCGAATCTCTGGGCGAGTACCAGGCATGTCCGGCCCGGCCGTGACCGGCTGTCTGCTCGCGGCACACAACCACGCTACCGGCTGGAGCGCCGTCCTCTGCCAGGTCGCGCGCCGCCTGGTTGGTGGAGTCGATCTTGCCATATAGAAACACCGACTCGCGATCCCAGCGTTTCCGCAGATCCGCGAGCGGATGCCCGTCCCAGTCCGTCGTCGCTCTCCTGCTCATCGGGTCGTCACCAGAAGTGATAGATCCAGGGCGGGCGCCGAGTGCGAATGCGCCCCTTCGAAGGTCGTCGGCCGATTCAACAACATGCCTGCCTGACCCATCGCTTACCTGAGACCGGGCCAGAAGACAGCCGCCACGAGGTACGCCGTGCCGGCACCCCAGCAGTACCAGGCAAACCGGTGGAATGCTCCGGCCTCCAGCATCCGGACGAACAAACGTATCGCTGCCACACCCGCCACCAGCGCCGCGGCGAAGCCTGCGGCAAGAGCCGTAGACTCCGGTCCCCCTGCGACCTCTCCGGCATCGCCGAGTAGCAGGAGCCCGGCTCCCAGGATCGCGGGGACCGACATCAGAAAGGAGAACTCGGCGACCGCCACCGCCTGGACTCCTCGCCAGGCGCCGACCGCCACCGTGGCCCCGGACCGGCTGATTCCGGGCAGGATTGCGGCGGCCTGCGCAATGCCGATCCACGTGGCCTGGGCCGCCGATGGGGCTGGGTCCTTCGCGCGCGACGCCGTGAAGCGCACGGAGTAGACCAGAAACCCTGTCACGAGCAGCAGGGCGGCAGCGACCACGGGACGACCGAAAGCGGACTCGAACCAATCCCTGGCCAGCCAACCGACCAGGCCAGCGGGAACGGAGGCGAGAGCCAGAAGGCCGATGTACGTCCACGAGGCCCTGTCGCCTCGCACCGCTCCAGCGGCGAGGGAAGCGACGCGGCCGCGATACACCCAGAGCACGGCACACAGCGTCGCGAGGTGAACCGTGATCTCGAACCTTATCCCGGGGAGGCTTATCCCCAGTAACGCCTGGCCGAGCACCAGGTGGCCGCTGCTCGAGACGGGCAGGAACTCCGTGAAGCCCTGGACGATTCCCAGGATGATCGCCGACAGGAAACTCACCCGCGCGCCTCCCGTCCCGCCGCCAGCACCTCGCGGTAGAACTGCTCGTACATCGGTACGATAAGATCTGCAGAGAATCGCGACACCGCCGCGTCACGCGCCTCGGCGCTGAACCTCTTCCACATTTCGGCGTCGTTGAGCAGGCGGATCGCGCCCGCGGCCATATCGTCGACGGCACCCACAGGGTACAGGAAACCGGTCATGCCGTCATCCACGACCTCGGCCAACCCGCTGCCGCCGGTGCCGATGACGGGGACCCCGCTCGCCAGCGCCTCCAGGGCCACCAGACCAAACGACTCCTGCTCGGAGGGAAGAAGAAACAGGTCGGCGCATGCCAGTAACTCGGCCACGGACTCCAACTTTCCGAGAAAGATCACATGCTCGAGTACTCCCAGCGTCTCGGCCAGCTCCGTAACAGCAGCACGTTCCGGCCCATCGCCGATGAACACCAGCCTGGCTGCTACCTCCCGGCGGATCCCGGCGAAGATCCGGACAACGTCATCCACGCGCTTCACCTTGCGGAAGTTGGAGATGTGCATGACGATCTTCTCGCCGTGCGGCGCGAGTGCGCGTAGGTGGCAATCGTCCCGACCCGGCTTGTAGATCTCCGGATCGACGAAGTTCGGCACCACCCGGATGTCAAGATCTCCACACGCGAACGCCTTGTGCGTTTCCTCCTTCAGGTAGTTCGAGACCGCGGTGATCCCGTCCGACTGCTCGACCGAGAACTTGGTGATCGACCAGAAGGAGGGATCCTGCCCCACGAGGGTGATGTCCGTGCCGTGCAGGGTCGTCACGACAGGCAGGTCCCTCCCCTCGCGCAGGAGCATCTGCTTCGCGACCCACGCAGCCTCCGCGTGCGGAATGGCATAGTGGGCATGCATGATCTCGAGATCGTGCTGGCGAGCCACTTCGTGCATCTGCACGGAGAGGGCCAGGGAATATGGCGGATACTCGAACAGTGGATAGTGCGGAACCTCGACTTCGTGAAAGAAGAGCCCTTCGTGGAAAGTGGTGAGGCGAAACGGCTGTGCGTACGTGATGAAGTGGATCTCGTGGCCGCGCGCGGCAAGCTCGATCCCGAGCTCCGTGGCGAGGGCGCCCGATCCCCCGTACGTCGGGTAGCATGCGATGCCGATCCTCATCGTCCTCCCTTATCCTCCGTGGGGTCTTCCGCCGCCCGTACCCGATTACTCGGACAGGCTCCTCAACCATTCGTCGGCGATCCTGTTCGCCAGCAATGGCGGATCCGTCGTCACGTCGATGCGGGTCGCGTCCGGCACCTGGTGGCGCAGCCACGTACGCTGGCGGCGAGCGTAAGCCCAGGTGTCCCGAAGAATGGCCTCCACCGCCCGTTCGCGCGAGATCTCTCCGCGAACGAAGCTCGATACGTCACGGTATCCGATCGACGTCATGGCCGGCGAGCCCGGCCCGTGACCGGCGTCGCCGAGAGCTGCGACCTCTTGAGCCCATCCGACGTCCAGCAGGCGTAGCGTTCGCTCCTTGATCCGCCGTCGCAGGGTTGCCGCGTCGGCCTCCAGCACCCACGTCCGTGCCGGAATGGGGTCCGCCTCTGGCGGCGCATTGCACTGCCACCAGCTCAAGTTCCTTCCGGTGAGAAGAGCCAGTTCGAGCGCCCGGACCGCGCGCTGACGGTCGAGCACGGGAAGCCGATCGCTCAGATCGGGGTCGAGGCGCCCGGACCACCGGCGGATCTCATCGAGCGGTCGGACCGACAGCCAGGCTTCGAGGGCAGCACGGCCTGCCGGATCCAGATCCGGCTCCTCGAATACGGGATGCGTTACCGCACGAACGAAGAACCCCGTACCGCCTACCACGATCGGCGTGCGACCTCGCGATTCGATGTCGGTGATCCACTCGCGGCACAGCCGCGCAAACCTGCCGGCCCCATAGCGTTCTCCCGGCTCCAGGAACGCCACGCCGTGATGCGGGACCGCAGCTCGCTCCGCGATGGTGGGTGCCGCGGTGCCGATCTCCAGCCCCCGGTACGCCTGGCGGCTGTCGGCCGATATGATCTCGCCTTCCACCAGGCGGGCGACTTTCAGGGCGAGAGCCGTCTTACCCGATGCGGTGGGACCGAGTATCACCAGGATTCGGGGACGGTGGCTCACGATCGGCCGAACCGCCGGGCCAGCTCCTCCATCGTCAGTCGCAGGATGGT
>CAXMRU010000121.1:0-2472 GCA_964195715.1 Akkermansiaceae bacterium
GTGATCCACGTCCCGACCACGCTGCTTTCGATGGTCGACAGCTCCGTCGGCGGCAAGACCGGGATCGACGCGGGCCAGGTCAAGAACGCGATCGGGACGTTTCACCACCCGGCGGCGGTCCTGGTGGATCCGGAACTGCTGTCCACGCTTCCGAAGTATCAACGGGTGTCGGGAATCGCGGAGGCCGTCAAGGCGGCCGCGATACGGGACGCCGGGTTCTTCGACTGGATCGCGGATCGATCCGGGGCCCTGGAGAGCGGCGACCTGGAAGCGACCACGACCATGATCGAGCGAAGCGTCCGGATCAAGGCCGAGGTCGTCGTCGCCGATCCCGAGGAGCGAGGGCTGAGGGCGATTCTCAACTTCGGCCACACCTTCGGTCACGCGCTCGAGTCGCTGAGCGGATTCGCCGTGCTGCACGGGGAGGCCGTGGCGGCGGGGATGCGGATGGAAGCTCGTCTCGGCGAGAGTCTCGGGGTCACTGCCCCGGGCGTTGGAGAGATCCTCGACGAAGTCCTCGCCCGGTGCGGATTTCCGGAAATCCTGGAGCCACCGCTGGACGTCGATGAGCTGCTGGAGCGAGCCCGCCCCGACAAGAAGGCGAGAGGCGGTGCCCTGCGCTGGGTTCTGCTCTCGGATCTCGGCGCCGTGGCACTGGCGGAGGATGGTGAGTTCACGCACGAGATACGGGCCGAGGAATGCCGCGACCCACTGAGCGACGCTTTACGTATCGCCTTCGAGGCCGCAGATTCCACGGCGTAGATGGGAAGAGGCTGTAGTTCTTCAACAGCCTTCCAGAGGAGTTCAGACTGGAACGAGCGACACGACGAGACCGAGTGGGCCGACGGAGGGCTTCTTGGGGGTAGGACAAGAAGCCTCCGGGGTTTCCGCAGCTTTCTACGTACAGCGTGAGAAGCGGCCTGACGATGTGTTCCTGCGATTCGGCCCCCGCTCCTGGACGTGGGGGGCGGCGGCCGCGCAGGCTCACGCGCTCGCGTGTTCGTTCCAGGACCTGGGCGTCGAGAAGGGCGATCGCATAGCGATCACCATGCCCAACTGGCCCGAGTTGGTCCTCACTGTCCTGGCCGCGGCCGAGATCGGCGCCGTCATTATTCCGTTGAACCCGGCGTATTCCGCGCGCGACATCCAGTTCGTCCTCCGCAACACGGATGCCTCCCTGGTCGTGACGGCGGAGCGGTACGGCGGCGTGGAGTACCTGGAGCTGTTCGAGTCGTTGCTCTCGAAGCTACCCGGCTTGCAGTACCTGGTCACCGTGGGCGAAGAGGACCTGTGGTACGATGACCGGATATTCCAGTTTGAGGACCTGGTGTCGGCCGGCCGGGGGCACGCACTGATCCTGCCGGACATGGAGCTATCGGATCCGTTCGCCATCCTGTTCACGGCGGGAACCTCGACGAAGTACAAGGGCGTGGTGCAGTCGCACGAGAGCCTCTTGCGGACGGCGGAAGCGACGGCCGCCGGCCTCGAAATGACGCCTGCCGACCTGACACTGTGTACCGTGCCCCTGTTCAACATCTTCGGGCTCGGGGTGGCGCTCCTTACATCGATCGTGACCGGTTCGGGTCTCGTGCTTCAGGAGAGATTCGAGGTTACCGGTGTGCTGGACCTGATCGAGTCCACGGGCCCGACCCTCCTGCACGGCGTGCCGACGATGTTCGTGATGCTACTCCGGGATCCCCATATTGACACGGCCGACCTGTCGTCGCTGCGCGCCGGAGTGATCGCGGGTGCACCTGTCTCCCCGAAGCTGGCTGAAGACATCCGGGCCCGTATCGTGCCAGACCTCGAGATCGCGTACGGACTCACCGAAACCTCGCCGACGGTCTCCATGACGCTGCCGACGGACCCGCCGGAGAAGCGGGCCAGAACCGTGGGCCGGCCGCTGTCCGGGGTGGACGTGCGTATCCTGGACGAAGCGGAGCAGCAGGTGCCCGCGGGGTCGGAAGGAGAGATCGCCGTCCGGGGCTTCAACCTCATGTCCGGGTACTTCGGTCAGCCGGCGGCGACGCGGGGAGCGATGACGGCGGATGGCTTCTTCAAGACGGGTGACCTTGGAACTCTGGACGATGAGGGTTATCTTCGCATCGACGGTCGCAAGCGCGACCTGATCATACGCGGTGGATACAGTGTCCATCCGCGTGAAGTAGAGGATCACCTCCGATCCCTTCCCGCGGTCGCCGATGCGGCCGTCGTCGGTATCCCGAATGAGGTGCTGGGGGAACTGGTGTGCGCCTGCGTCGTTCTGATCGAGGGCGCGCTGGTGACGGAGGACGAGATTCGCGAGCTATGTCGGCCGACGCTCGCGGAGTACAAGCTGCCGGACGTGGTTCATTTCGTGGAGGAACTGCCGGAATCCACGACAGGCAGCTCGCGACGCGCCGAGATCGCCCGCCGTATGCGGCTCGAGCTCGCAGCCCGACGCGACGAACAGGCCGATTGAGAGACGGAGAG
>CAXMRU010000122.1:0-31002 GCA_964195715.1 Akkermansiaceae bacterium
CCCCCCGGAGGCGCCCTGCGGGTATGCCTGCAGGGCGTCATAGCCGTGCCCTTATTCGCCGCGCACCTGGATCGATTCGTCGTTGACCTCGTAAGGATTGAGCTCCAGGTCGACTTCAGGCCCTCTCGCCGTGTTTGGCACAATCTCAAAGCCGAGCTCGAAGTTCACCAGCGTCGCTCCCAGCTGCTGCAGAATGCTGGTGTCGCCTTCTGTCTTGGCGATGCCTTCTTCAATCGATGCCGCGAAGGTCTTCTCGCCAATCATGATGTTCTCCAGATCGGAACGATTGATCGTGATGGTTAGATCTGGGTCCTCATTGAGGAAGCCCTCGACGTTGGTCAGCGTTGCATTGGACAGATCGATCGCGAACTTCTCACCGTTGTCCGGCGTGATCAGGTTGATGCTGAAGTTCAGGTCTTCTGCCTTGCGGCTGTCCATGCGAATACCGATGAAGTTGAGGAACAGCTCCGTGGACATTGCAGCGATCATGTCCGGCCCAAGGGAATTGGCCGAGTTGCCAGTCGGGATGCCGTTACGCAGTTCATAGGCACCGGCCAGGAAGCTGTTGCGCAGGCCCGGATTCTCCTGCTGATAACCGATCTGTTCCCAGATGTCAGCCAGCAGTCCTCTCGCAGCGTCGTTGTCAGGCTCTGCCCAGACCAGCTGGGTCAGTATCTCCTGAGCATGACGATACTTGCCGTCGTCAAGGAGTTTCTCGCCGCGTTTTATGATCTTTTTCGAGCCACCCATCATATCGACATACAGCGGCGCCGAATCTTCCGGCGACAAGGGAATCAGTGTGGTCGGGTTCGCATCCCAGAAGCCGAGATAGCGCATCCAGACGCCGCGACTGTTGTGCTCCATCGAGCCGTGATAACCGCGCGTAAACCATTCCTGCTTCAGGTTGTCGGGTTGCTCGTAGACATTGTGGATCTGGTTGATCGTAACACCCTGGTTCGCCAGGTGCAGTACCTGGTTGTTCATGTTGGCGTAAAGATCACGCTGCCCACGCAACACTTCCTGAATCCGCTCGTTTCCCCAGCGCGGCCAGTGGTGCGACGCAAACATCACCTCGGCGTCTTTGCCGTAGAGGTACAGCGCCTCGTTGATGTACTTCGACCAGGCGAGTGCGTCCCGGATGAGCGTGCCGCGCAGCGTGTAGATATTGTGGAAAGTACCCGTGACATTCTCGGCCGTCCAAAGAGCCTTCATGTCGGGGAACCATGTGTTCATCTCGGACGGCGCTTCTGTGTTTGGCGTGTTCTGGAAGACCATCCTCACGCCATCGATGGTCAGTTCCTCGAAGTCGTCCTCGATGATTCGGGTCGGCGCAATCAGGCCGACGCTGCCAGAGGACGTGCCCTGCGCCAGGCCTTGCCCCACATAGCCGTAGGGGCTCGCTGGTAGCAGCACGCCGTACTGGTAGAACAGACGGCGATTCATCGCGTTGCCAGCGGACACGTTTTCGGCGATCGCGTAGGACATGAAATCGCGTGGCGCGATGATCTGGACAGTGCCCGCCTGTACGTCGGCCTCGTCGACGATGCCGCGAACGCCGCCCCAATGGTCACCGTGCGAGTGAGAATAGACTACCGCCACGATCGGCAGCACATCCAGATGTTCGTCGACCAGCTCCTTGGCCGCCCGGGCGGTCTCAGCAGAGATAAGCGGGTCAAAGACGATCCAGCCGGTCTCACCCCGGACGAAGGTGATATTCGAGAGGTCGAAACCGCGTACCTGATAGATGCCGGGACTGACCTCGTAGAGGCCAAAGTTCATGTTCAGCTTCGACTGGCGCACGAGCGAAGGATGAATGCTCTCGAAGTCATCGCTCTCCAGCAGGAAGTCGAATCGCTCCAGGTCCCACGCCACGTGCCCGGCGTCCGCCATGATCTTCTTGGACTCGGGCGCTGCGATGAAGCCCCTCTGCTGCTCCTCGAAGTCGCGATCGTCAGCGAACGGCAGGTCGCTGCGCGCCTCTTGCAGCACTCTGATTGTGTGCTCGGACGGCGGCTTTCCCTTGGGGTGGAAGTGGTCCACCGATGCGGCGGCAGAAGTTTCCGCATCGGCCACCGTTGTATCGGACGGCGAGCACGCGACCACTACTAGCAGGGAAACCCCGATACCAAGCAAGCTCTTCATTGTACCAACTCCTCGCTGCATCATTCTTCGTCTTCCTTTTCGGACGGATCCTCACCGATCGCCAGAGACACAAAGACGCTCAGCACCCGGTTGTAGACAGCATCCCCGGGGTTGTCCTTGATCGTGTCGGTGAGGCCAAGGTAGTAGCGGACGTTGATGCCGGTTCCAAAGGACGGCTGGAGCTTGTAGGACAGGTTGAATACGATACCGGCGTCCGTCGAGTTCAACCGATCTTCGATGTCTTCCTCGATCGTGATGTCCCGGTTGATCGTGCCCTGGATCTTGTCAGTGCCGGATGTCAGGAATCCGATCTGGGGTCCAGCGCCGATGTGCAGCTGTCTTCCGAGCGCACCGTACTTCACGAGCACGGGGATCGCGAAGTACCCTGTTCTTCGCTCCGCCGACACGTCCGACACCAGCGAGTCGAGACCCGGCGGGACGTCGAATGCGTCGGTGGGCAGGTTCTTTGCACCTGTGAAGTAGAAGGGCACCAGCTCGGGTTGGAGCATGAAATCGCCTGCGAACCGCCACTCTCCGCCGAGTCCCAGCGTGAAGCCGGGTTTGAGCTTGGTGCCCTCGATTCCCGACAGATCGGCGAAGTTGCCGCCAATGTTGAACTCCAGGTGGAACCGATCGGAACTGACCTTGTCCCCAAACAGCAGGCCGATAAGAACCTGGCCCTGCGCCTGCTGTACGGCGCCTGCACTCAGAAAGAGCGCGAGCAGCGCCCCTCGTATGGATGTTCTCATGGGTCCAGGTCCTATTAGATTTGGTGGCACTACAGACGCCGACGAGCACCAGGCACGTCAGCCCAAGAACAGTTCACGGATACCCAAGAAGGACATGACCCGAAATGATGTCAAGCTTCGGTAGGAAACGGAAGTGAAGTGTACGTGGGCGTCTCTCGCCTTGGCGTAGCCTTCGTCGCGGCTTTGCTTGTCGCGTGGTCTCCGCGCACTGCGACAGCCCAGTTCCAGGCTGAAGACGAGGTCAGTCCCCAGCTCTGGGTCGACTACAATCCAGCGTGGCAAGTCGGCCCCAGGGTCGATGTATTCGGGGACGTGAGCGCGCGGACGGAACTCGGATCACAGGGCTGGTGGCGCTTCGTAGTGCGTCCGAGTGTACGGTATCAGTTCGACCGCGTTCAGCTCTCCGGTGGTGTCGGCAGCTTCCTCACCTTTAACGATGTGATCGCCGATCGTTGGGAGCTTCGTCCATGGCAGGGCGTGAGATTCTCCTGGCCCCGTGGTACCGTTTCGTTCGAGCATCTCCTGCGGCTGGAAGAACGGTTCGACTTCAATCTAAGTACTTGGAACTCCCTCAACTCGCTGCGACTCCGGTATCGGTTGCGACCCAGCATCGATTGGGGCAGGGAAAGTGCCGCTCGCTACTGGAGGATCCTGGTAAGCGCGGAGATCTTCTATACCCTGGCAGGTGATCCAGGACAGTTTCAGGAGGAAGTCCGCTTGACGGCGAGTGTCGAGCGCAGCTACCGATCTGAGCTCAGAGTCCGCCTGGATGCGACGTGGCAGAAGGAGGGACGAGTTCTCAGCGAGGGTTCGATAAATGACCTGATTCTGCGTTTCCGAGTCTTCAGTAGTTGGTAAGGTGGCTCAGCCGCTGACTATGCGCTCCAACCCAATCTGTCCCACAAACTGTCCCACCAGGGATTCCAGAGATGAAGAAGGCGCACCAGCTACTCTCGTAACCGGCGCGCCCAGGAGAGGTTAGAAGAATGACCCCGGCGCGACTCGAACGCGCGACCTTCGGATTAGGAATCCGACGCTCTATCCTGCTGAGCTACGGGGCCGTATGCGGCGCCCGATAATATAGTCGGGCAGCGCGGCACCGCTACCGAAGCCTGATTCTCCGCTTTCCACCTTGTCTTCTGCCACTTTGGCGCGAGTCGTTCGATCTGACCGTCCCGCACAGCAGCAAAACGCCATTCTTGCAGAAATATCGGGCGGTTTCCTGGCATGTTCGTTGCATTTTCACTGATCGACAACACGATCAGGGCCAGCCTGAGCTGGGACGCGGGTCAGCACATACTAATTAGAGCGGCGTTGCCCAGCCCGGTTGAGGCTCGACGATCGACGCCTGGACACAGCCGCAACCCATATATCAGGAGGAAGAGATGCATCTCCCGACGCAACTGAGATCGACCGCGGTTCTCCGCCCGTCATCTGAGCATCGGTGGGACGTGGACCGACTGTTCAACGAAATGTTCAGTCGCCCGCAGTTCCGCTTGGCGCCAAGCGGCCCGGTGGCCGACTTCTACGAGACCGAGCACGAATTCGTGCTCGAGATGGACCTGCCCGGCTTCACGAACGAGGACGTCGACGTCACGGTCGAGAAGGGCATCCTGACGATCCACGGCGCGCGTACGCTGGAGCGTGAGGAGAATGAGGGGACGTACCACCTGCGCGAACGCTCGTGGAGCAAGTTCTCCCGCAGCTTCACGATTCCGCACATGATCGAGCCTGACTCGGTCGATGCCGCATTCCACAGGGGCGTGCTGACGGTGAAGCTGCCGAAGGCGCCCGAGGCCAAGGCCCGCAGGATCTCGATCGCGGGCGAGTAACTTCGACCTGTATCACGCGAGGGGTCGGCGAATGTCGGCCCCTCGTTACATCCGGACATCCGCACCTCTACACCGGGGCGGACTTCCCCACCGCACTTCACATCCCCTGTCGATTTGTTTAGCGTGGAGTCGACCGAGGCTGGGAGCGCGGGCCCCCGGACCCTCCTCCGGCGGCCCGCGCGCGTGGGGTGATTTTCCGACAATGAAACACAGGTTCCAGACCGCGCCATGCGCGGTCGCTTTTCCCTATTTGCTGGAGGCTTTCCATGCGCAGGATCTTTGGCTCGCTGCTTCTCGCGGCGGCTCTCCTGGTGATTCTACCCGTCCCGGCCGCGCAGGCGCAGGATGAGGATCCCGGGTACGTGATGATCATGGTCGTCGATATGTCGCCATCCGACCGGGCGGCATACCGTGATGCGGTGTCGAACCTGGCCGAGGCCGCAGCGGAGCAGGGCGTACAGTCGTCCTGGACTCTGTGGTCACGCGACGCCGGGTACACTGTCGTGATCCCCTTCCCGAACATGGCATGGATGGACGATGACGAGGCGTTCTGGGGGCAGTTCGATGAGAGCGCACGCACGGAATTCCAGTCGGCCATGGCGAACATTCCCCGGCAGGTGACCAGCGAGGTCATCCGACCAGTGCCGGAGTGGGGTTACACGCCGTCCACGCCCGCGCCCGAGATGAACATCGCGCACGTGCATCACGACTATCTCAATCCCGGTATGGATGAGGCGTACGACGAGCTGTCGAAGGACTGGGTTACCTTCCTGACGAGTATCGACTATCCGTATGGGTCATCGTGCAGCCGCACCAAGATCGGGTCGGCGAAGATCACGTGCGTAACGTGGGCCGACAACATGTCACGCTTCACGAGCGACGAGACGTGGGATGACCTCCTCGAAGCTGCCGGCGCCGAAGACGAGTTTCAGCAGCTGCTCGAGAGATGGCGGAGCATGGTGGACCATTGGAAGCACTTCACCGTCAACTTCCAGAAGAACATGAGCTACTGGCCTGGTAAGACGGACTGACCGGGGCTGGTTTCACGCACGGGGTTGGCGGTTCGCCGGCCCCGTGCGCTACTCACGACAGGAGGATATTAGATGCGTCGCTTTATTACCGCTGCCGGATTTGCGGCCCTGATGCTGCCCCTACTGCCTGTCACGGCAGTTTCGCAGGAGGCGCCCGAGCAGGGCGACCTGGGAATGGTGATGACCGTGGACGTGGCGCCGATGCATCGGCGTGCGTACCGGGAGGCAATCGAGAATCTGAACGAAGCTGCTGCTGCGGCCGGGATCAGTGATTATGAGTGGCACTTCTGGAGCACGGACACGGGGTACATACTCTATTACCCGATCGAGGCCTTCGCCTACTTCGACGATCCCCAGCAGTTGTGGCGGAGCTTCGAGGGAACCGACGGCGAGGCCGGGCGTAACGAGTTCTTCGCCGCCATGGAGTCGATCCCGAGTCACTCGAGCACGGAGATCGTCGAATCGATCCCGTCGCTCACCTATTGGCCTGAGGGCTTCGACGACGTGAATGCCGCCCATTTCCACTTCGAGTATCTGGCGGACGGAGCCAATGAGGAGGAGTGGTTGGAGATGGGTGAGGAGTGGATCGCCTTCCTGGAGATGATCGACTACCCGTACGGAGCGAGAGCCTATCGAACCAGGATTGGCGATGAGCGCATGGCGTGGGTCTTCTTCGTGCCGGGACTGTCAGAGTTTCACTCCGACGCCAGTTGGGATGACCTGGTGGAGGCCGCAGATGCCCAGGATGAGCTGGACGCGCTGAACAAGCGCTGGGGATCCATCGTGGGCCGCATGGAGCACATGAGCGCAGGCCACGCGGAGAGCATGTCCTACGTGCCAGGCGACATGTAGGTATCGGCACCGCTTCCGAGAGGAAGACAGCCGGTTGGATGCAGAAGGGGCGGCCGATAGTGGCCGCCCCTCTGTTTATTCAGGCGCGTCGCACCGATCGATCGTCGATCAGTCCGCCTCGTCTGACGACTCGGCGCTGTCACCGAACGCGTAGAACCCGTCCTTGTGTTCCGAGCACCACTCCGTGATGTCGGGAGAGTCGTCGTCGAACGACCCGGTGTACGCCTGCCACCCCTCGAGGATCGAAGGAATGTCTTCGGCAATGTAGTAGAAATTGACATTCCACTCACCAGCCCAGGCGTGGTAGAACACGCCTGCGTCATCCCACTGCCCGGCGTCGACTACGGCCTGTGCCGCCGGGAGGAACGAGCTCTCCCACGCCTCGTTCACGGCGCCCACGTCGGTGCACTTCCACGAGCTGATTGCCATCATCCCCGGTTCGTCGTCCTCACCTTCATCGTCATCTTCGCTGTCCGTGCTCTCACCGAGCTGATAGAAACCGTCCTTGTGCTCGCTGCAGACATCCCACGGGTTGAGACCGTCCCCGTACATTTCCTCGTACGCGGCGTTGTTCGCCTCCTGGCCTTCGAGAAGGGCAGGGATGTCTTCGGCCACGGCCCAGTAATTGACGTTCCACTCATCAGCCCAGGCGTGGTAGAACACGCCGGCTGACATCCAGGGGCTGTTGTCAATGGCGCTCTGCGCGGCGTTAATCGCGCGCATGTCCCAATCCTCGCCGATGTCTCCCATATTGCCGAAGTCGCACTTCCAGGAGCTGATCACCAGCATGGGCGGTGTGTCATCTTCCTCCTGTGCAACAACGGCACCGGGCCAGATGAAGGCGGCCGCGAGGGCCAGGGTCAGTACACGACGTAGCATTCAATCCTCCTTGCGGATGGGCACACGCCGGCGACGCCAACCCGAGTGGTCACGGCAGCGCCGGCAAATTATGAGCGCCGCACTTCGCGGCCCTCGAAACATCGTCTGTCGCT
Organism: Akkermansiaceae bacterium; assembly: GCA_964195715.1. Taxonomy (GTDB): domain Bacteria; phylum Gemmatimonadota; class Gemmatimonadetes; order Palauibacterales; family Palauibacteraceae; genus Benthicola. Next base: position 7,599 of record CAXMRU010000122.1, read on the forward strand.
ATGGATTCGGAGCCTCGAAGCACCGATTCATCTCAGAGAATCTCCGCGCCGCCCAGCAGGGAGCGCTCCCGAGGCTACCTAAACGTGGCGGGAAGTGTCAATCCCGCCGTTCCTGTGGCCCCGGTCCGGAAACTGCCCGATATTCTATGGGCCACACCATCCGTCGGACCCACGGGTGGTGGGAATGAGTGCGTCCCTGGACCGGGAATATGGAAGCCAAGTCTTTTCGCGATGCAAGGATAGCCGTCGTCGACGACGAGGCGGCGAACGTCGAGCTCCTGCTGCGGATCCTGCAGTTGGAGGGGTATTCGAACATCTCAGGGTATACCGACCCCCTCGAATTCCTCGAAACGTGCCGCGTTCTGCCACCTGATCTCGTGCTCCTGGACCTTATGATGCCAGAGATGACCGGCTTCCAGGTGTTGGAGCGGCTCAAGCGCACGGTGCTCGATTTCGACTACCGTCCCGTGATGGTCATCACTTCCGACGACGATCGCGAGACGAAGCAGAAAGCGCTGTCAGGCGGAGCGCGTGACTTTCTGGCCAAGCCGGTCAGCCCGGTGGAGGTCCGTCTCCGGGTGGCCAACCTGCTTCACACCCGCTTCCTGCAGCTCGAATTGCAGAGACACGCGGAGCGTCTGGAGGACCGGGTAGCGGCTCGTACGGCGCAGCTCGAAGAAGCCCGTCTCGATATCCTGGAGCGCCTGGCGCTGGCCGCCGAGTACCGGGACGACGCCACGGGCGAGCATACGCAACGCGTTGGTCGCGAAGCCGCCGCTCTCGCAGGCGCCCTGCGACTCTCTCCGGAGGAGATCGAGGACATCCGGCGAGCGGCGCCACTGCACGACGTGGGCAAGATCGCGATGCCCGACAGCATCCTCCTCAAGAAAGGTCCTCTCACCGAAGAAGAGATGGAGACGGTGCGAGAGCACCCGACCGTCGGAGCGAGCATTCTCTCGGGCAGCCGGTTTCCGATGCTTCTGATGGCCGAGGAAATCGCACTCCATCACCACGAATGCTGGGATGGATGCGGGTATCCCGCCGGACTGAAGGGCGAGGAGATTCCGCTTTCCGCGAGAATCGTCAGCATCATCGATGTGTTCGACTCCCTGACCCACGTCCGACCGTACAAGCGCGCCTGGACCGTGGACGAAGCTCTCGACGAGATCGAAGGCCTGTCGGGAACCAAGTTCGATCCGAAGGTGGCTGAGGCGTTTCTGCAGTTGCATGGTCGAACGCCCTTTACTGCAGCGTCCGGGCCGGGAGAGGAAGGGGCCGAATGAGAGCACGTCGGTTGGCCTCTCGCGCTGCCCTGCTTTGTGCCATGGGCGCCCTGGGCGCCTGTGCGTCCGGATCTCAGCAGCGGGAGGGGTTCGCGCCACCGGTCACCTATGCGGAGGCCATAGCCGCGCTCGAAGCAGGCGACCAAATCGAGGGGCGGGCGAAGCTCGCTCAGGTTCTCGAAGTCTGCGGCACCACGGCTCAAGGAGAACGCGCGGCGGTCGCGCTCATTGCGGATGCCCTGGACCCGCGGCACCCGGATCTGGATCTCGCCGCGAGCCTCTCGCGTGCCTACCTGAGTCAGCCGTATCGGACTCCCCTGGCCGAGCAGTTCGCGACTTCCGCGTATCTGGTCTCGCTCGACGTCGGGGGTAGTCTCGATGGGAGCCTGTCGATTCTCCCCTCTGCTGACCCGGCCGAGTTTCCTACGGAATGCCGCAGCGGATCCCCTTCGCCCACCTACAGAGGGGTGATGCTGATTCCGGTACTGACGTCGCAGTCCATGGCGGATCGCCTGGCCGAGCTGGAGAGCTCCGTTGAAGCACTCCAGACGGAGCTGGCTCGGGTACGGGAGACTCTACGGCCGTGAGCGGCTGGCCGGAGATCTCGTTCCCGCCCCTCACGGTGCGCGTGCGCCTGCTCGCCGCAATGGTGGGCATCGCCGTGCTTCTCGCTGGCCCGGCCCTGTACAGTTTCGGACGCCTGCAGGCGGTCCGGGATATCGTGTTCGAGCTGCACGACCGACACGCAGCGTCGCGCGCCGCGGTCGGAGAACTGCAAACCGCGCTCGCCGAAGTCGACCGGCTGCAGCGGAGCTACATCGTAACCCGGGATTCTGCTACGCGAGCCGAGATGTTCGGCGCGCTACTCGAGGCCCGGGAGAGCTATCGCCTGGCCACGGCTCCGGGATACAGGCTGTCGAGTCTACCGCTCGGACTCACGTTGACCGAGCTGGATGAGGCGGCGTACCGAATCGACCAGCTGGTACAAGCCGGCGCGGTAGGCGAGGCGACGGAATACTTCGGCGAGGCCCGGCAGCTGTTCAACGACGCCGATGCGGCGATCGGTCTCATGGCGAGCGCGATTGACCGGCAAAGCGCCGAGGCGACGATTCGTGCCGAGACGATCGCTTCCGGAGCCGCCACGTCCACCCTGATCGCGCTTGTGGGGGCCCTCGGCCTCGCACTTTTCATCGGGCTCAGCACGACACAGTTGCTGACCCGTCCGCTCCAGCGACTGCGGCGCGAAATGTCACGAGTCGCGGAGGGCGAGTTCGAAGGGAGTACGCTGGTCGAAGCCGGCCGCCGCGACGAGCTCGGTGACCTCGCCCGTTCCTTCCACTCGATGACGACCCAGCTTGCGGAGCTGAATCGGCTCAAGGCGGAGTTCGTGAGCAAGACGAGTCACAATCTCAAGACTCCGATCAATGTCATCGGTGGGTACGCCGAGATGCTGGAAGATGGCCTGCTCGGTGAGTTACAGGACGGGCAGGCCGAGGCCGTGCGGGCGATTCGTGGGCAGGTGGATGCCCTCACGACCCAGGTCCGACAGCTCGTGGATCTGAGCCGGGTCGAAGCACATGCGTTCACCGTCCGCATTCAGCTGCTGTACGTCGCGGACCTGCTACTGGGCGTGCAGCGCTCTTTCGAGGCACTCGCGCGTCAGAAAAAGATCAAGTTCGAAATCGTCATCGATCCAGCGGCGCCGGCGACGATCCTCGGCGATGAGGATCGGCTTCGGAACGAGGTGCTCGGCAACCTCCTGGCTAACGCGTTCAAGTTCAGCGACGCGGGAGATCAGGTCACGGTCCTCGCCACGGGCTCCGAGGGTCGCCTGGAACTCCATGTTTCCGACACGGGCCTGGGGATCGAGTCGGACGAGCTCGACCGGATCTTCGACCGCTACTATCAGACGGGCAACGGGAAGCGGTCCGCGGGATCCGGGCTGGGCCTGACGATCGCCAGAGAGGTCGTTGCGCGACACGGCGGCACCATCACCGCGTCGAGCGAGGAGGGTCAGGGGACTACCTTCCGAGTGGTTCTGCCCGTCGAGGAGAATGACCCGCCGTCTCCACCCGTACCGCGCAGAACTTGAAGCCCGGGATCTTCCCGTACGGGTCCAGCGCATCGTACGTGAGCACGTTTGCCGCGGCCTCCCGGAAGTGGAAGGGGATGAACACGTTGCCGGGGATCAACCGCTCCGACGCCTGCACCGTCAGTGTGATCGAGCCGCGTCGGGAGGCCACGTTGACCTGATCCCCGTCCCTGGCGCCGAGCGCGGCCAGGTCGTCGGGGTGAATCTCTATCCGCGCGTCCGGCGCGATCGCGTGCAATGCCCGCGAGCGCCGTGTCATCGTCCCCGTATGCCAGTGCTCGAGCAGTCGGCCCGTGTTGAGGATGAACGGATACTCGTCGTCCGGTGGCTCTGCGGCCGGCGTGAACTCGGCCGGCACGAAACGCCCCAGCCCGTCGGGCGTCGGGAACGTGTCGCCGAACAGCACCTGCGTGCCGTCCGTCTCCAGATCTGGACAGGGCCACAGCTTTCCGGTGAGCCCCAGGTTCTCGTGCGTCAGCCCGGCGTAGGAAGGGGAGAGTGACGTCATCTCGTCGAACACGTCCGAGGACGAGGCGTAGCTCATCGGGTAGCCGCACGCGGTGGACAGCTCGGAGATGATCTTCCAGTCCTCGCGCGCCGAACCCGGCGGCTGGAGTGCCTTCCGACCCACCTGCACGCGCCGATCGGTGTTGGTGTACGTGCCTACTTTCTCGAGCTTCGTGGTGGCCGGGAGGATGACGTCGGCGAACTCCGCCGTCTCCGTGAGGAATATGTCCTGCACGACCAGGAAGTCGAGGTTGGCGAGCGCCTTGCGGATCTTGTTCAGGTTCGGGTCCGAGAGGAAGGGGTTCTCGCCCATCATGTACATTCCCCTGATGTCACCGGCGAGTGCCTCGCCCATGATCTCGACGACCGTCAGTCCCGGGTTCGGATCCAGCTCGACGCCCCACGCGGCCTCGAACTTCGCCCGTACCTCCGGGTCGCCGACTTTCTGATAGTCGGGGTACATGATCGGGATGAGCCCGGCGTCCGAGGCGCCCTGCACGTTGTTCTGGCCGCGCAGCGGATGGAGGCCCGTGCCCGGCTTCCCCACGTTCCCGGTCATCATCATCAAGGCGATGAGGCAGCGGGCGTTGTCGGTGCCGTGCACGCTCTGGGAGATGCCCATGCCCCAGAACACCATCGCCGTCTTCGCCTCGCCGAACAGGCGCGCCACGCGTCGGATGTCGTCGGCCGGCACACCGCAGATCTCCGCCACCATCTCGGGGTCGTACCTGGCGACGAGCTCCTTCAACGACTCGAAGTCCTTCGTGCGGTTGGCGATGAAGTCGTGATCGACCAGGTCTTCCTCGATCAGCACGTTCATCACTGCGTTGTAGAACGCTACGTCCGTGCCGGGGCGGAGCTGGATGAACATGTCGGCGTGGTCGGCCATGTCGATGCGGCGCGGCTCGACCACGATGATCTTCGTCTTCCCTTCCCTGACCGCCTGCTTCATGAATGTGGCGGCGACCGGGTGATTGGCGGTCGGGTTCGATCCCGAGATGAGAGCGACCTCGGCGTTTCCCACGTCGCCGAACACGTTGGTTACGGCGCCCGACCCGATCCCTTCCAGAAGTGCGGCCACGGACGACGCGTGGCACAGGCGGGTGCAGTGGTCGATGTTGTTCGTGCCGAAGCCCGCCCGGATCATCTTCTGGAACAGGTATGCTTCCTCGTTGCTGCACTTGGCGCTGCCGAAGCCGGCCATCGCCGAGGAACCATGTTCTTCCTTGATCTCGCGCAGCCGCCGGCCGGCCAGCTCGATCGCCTCTTCCCACGTGGCCTCGCGGAAATGCGGCAGCACGTGCTCGTAGTCCACGAGCCCGCCCGGGCGTTTGCGCTTCTTCGAGTCCGACTGCTCGACCTCGGGAGACAGCGGACCCTTCGGATACGCCGAATCGCGCCGGATCAGCGGCACGGTGAGGCGCTGCGGGTGATGCGCGTAGTCGAAGCCGTATCGCCCCTTCACGCACAGTCGCTCGTGGTTCACGGGGCTGGCGCGTCCGTCCGCGTACACGACCCGGTTCTGCTCCTCGTCCACGTGGTACGTGATCGCGCAGCCGACGCCGCAGTAGGGGCATACCGAGTCCACCTGCTTGAGCTCGGAACGCGGCTTCGGGGCCGTCGTCATCAATTCGTCAACCAGCTGCACGAGGGAGAGCGCGCCCGTCGGACACACCTTCTCGCACTCCCCGCACGCGACACACGTGCTGACGCCCATCGGGACGTCGAGGTCGAAGCCGATGCGGGTCGTGTAGCCCTTTCCGGTGCGGCCGATGACCGCGTTCACCTGCACATCGTCGCACGCCCGGATGCACCGGTCACACAGGATGCATGCCTGGTGATCCACCCGGATCACGGGCGACGACCGGTCGATCGGGCGTCCGTTGCCCGACGGAATGCCGGCCACCGGTCCCGTGCGAGTGTCGTCGCCGTGAGCGGCAGGAGGCCACTCGACCCCGTATTCCGCGGCCAGGGCCAGCAGCTCGTCCCCGCACGTCTTCGATCCCGACTCGGCATCGGCGGGATAGTCGGAGAGCAACAGCTCGACGAGGCCCTTCCGGCACGCCTCGATCTTCTCATTCCGGGTGGTGACGGTCATTCCGTCCGACCCTTCGCGCACGCACGAAGCCGCCAGTTTCTTCTCGCCCACGTCCACCAGGCACACCCGGCACACGCCGACCGGAGGGAGACGGGGATCATGGCACAGGACCGGGATCTCGACTCCGGCCGCTCGCGCCGCATCCCAGATCGTGGTGCCGGCTGGAACCTCGACCTCGCGGCCGTCGATCGTGAGGCGGATCGTCTCCGTGGCGACGCTCATCGATCAGCTCCCCGACGCATCGGGACTTCCTCGGGCCAGTGCTTCGCCACCGAGATCAACGGGTTCAGGGCCACATAGCCCAGGCCGCAGATCGACGTCTCGGTGAGGAGCAGGTTGAGCTTGTCGATCACGTCCATGTCGATGGGCTCGCCGGTCTCGGCCGCCTGCTCCAGGAGGGCGGTGGCCTTTTCCGTCCCGTCCCGGCACGGCACGCACTTGCCGCACGACTCGTTACGGAAGAAACGGACGATGTTGGCGGCCAGCGGCAGGAGCGGCGTGCCTTCGGCCACGACGACCAGGGCGCCGGAGCCCATCATGCTGCCCGCGTCGGCTAGGGCGCCGAAATCCATCGGCGTGTCCACGAGGTCGGCCGGGAGGAAGTGCGACGACGCGCCGCCGGGGGCGAATGCCTTGAGCGCCCGGCCACCGCTCACCCCGCCCGCCATGTCGATCAGGTCGGCTACCGTCGTGCCCATCGGGATCTCGTATACGCCCGGCTTCTCGACGTGACCCGAGACCGCGACGAACTTGAGGCCCGCGCACCCGTTCACGCCGTGCGCCGTCCACCAGTCCGCGCTCTCCGACCCGATGGCCGCTGCGTGCGCGAACGTCTCGACGTTGTTCATCAGCGTGGGCAGTCCGTACAGGCCCTTCTGCCCCGGGAAAGGCGGCTTGTTGCGGGGCTCGCCACGCCGATCCTCGAGCGCCTCGAGCAGCGCGGTCTCCTCGCCCAGGATGTAGCCGCCCGGCGAGATGAACACGTCCACGTCGAAGCCGAACCCGCTGCCCAGGATGTTGTCACCCAGCCACCCGATGTCACGGGCGCGGGCGATCTCCTCCTCCAGGGCGGTGCGGGCGTCCTCGTATTCGTGCCGCAGGTAGACGATGCCGCGCGAGGACCCGACCACGAGGCCGGCCAGCATCATCCCTTCGATGACGAGGTGGGGAAGGTCCTCCAGGATCACCCGGTCCTTGAACGTGCCGGGCTCGCTCTCGTCCGCGTTGCACACGACGTACTTCGGAGTCGCCGCCTCGCCGCGCACCAGCTTCCACTTGAGGCCCGTGGGGAAGCCGGCGCCTCCCATCCCCCGTAGCCCACTTTTCTCCAGCTCGGCGATCAGCCGCGCGGCGACCGCGTCCGGGTCGTCCTGGGCGAGCGCCATTCGAATGCCCTCGTAGGCGCTCTCGGCATCGCCGTGCGGATCGGTCTTCCAGGTCCGGTGCGGCTTGATCTCGCGCTTCGGCCCGCCCCCGCGGATCAATTCAACCACGGCGTCCAGGTCGGACGCCCGCACGGGCACTCCGTTGATTCGCACGCCGGGCGCCTGCTCGCAGCACCCGAGGCAGGACTCTTCCTCGACCTCCACGTCGTCGCGATCGGCGAGCGCCTCGCTCAGCCGGCCGGCAAGCCCATCGGCGCCGGCCAGGTGGCAGCTCATGTCGCGGCACACTGACACGGTGATCAGGGCGGGCGGTGTCGTGCGGAAATGCGGATAGAAGGAGACGAGCTCCTGCAGCCGGTACAGGGGCACCATGAGGCGCCCGGCCAGCTCGCGAAGGTCGTCCTTGTTCAGGTGACCCCGCTCGGCCTGGAGCGCTTCGAGTTCGTGGATCAGGCTCATGAAACCCATCCGTCAGGAGATGCCGCGGGCTGCGCAGATCAGTGTGAACCGCCAAACTAGGAAGCAGCGCGCGGGACCACAAACGACGCAACCGTTTCCGACGAGGTCGTGTCTGACGGGTAGAAGGCGCCGGAAAAGCTCCGGCGGAGAACCTGAAGGGCGACGACAGGAAGAGCTCTGGCGAGTGGACGACTCACAGCTTCTGGCGAAGGTGCGAGCGGGAGATCCCGCGGCTGAACGCGCCCTGTATGACGCCCACGTGGACCGGGTTTACGGGCTCGCGTACCGCATGACGGGCGACGAGACGCTGGCCCAGGACTTCACGCAGGACGCTTTCATTCGTGCCTTCAACAAGCTGCACACGTTCCGGGGCGATTCGGCCCTGTCCACGTGGATGCACACGGTAACGACCTCGGTGGTCCTGAACGGGTTGAGAAAAGTGAAGAAGTTCCGGACGTCTGAAATCGATCTCGAGAGGGCCAGGGCGGTCACGGGCGAGATGCGCCGCGCCGAGCCCGACCTCCGGGATCGACTGAGGCAGGCGATCGATGGCCTGCCCGACGGATACCGGACCGTCTTCGTGATGCACGATATCGAGGGTTACACACACGACGAGATCGCCGGCGCACTCGGTGTCGCGACCGGCACGTCGAAGGCCCAGCTCTCACGGGCCAGAGCGAAGCTCCGCGTCGAACTCGCGGACTTCGCGGAGGAATTAGTGGCATGAACGACCAGCATGAGAACGACCAGCTCGGCGAGACCGAGATGGACCGTTTCGACGCAGGCGTGGCAAAGGCGGCGCGGGAGACGTACCACACGCCGCCCGAGACTCCGCGCGACGAGATGTGGGCCGTAGTCCAGGCGGCGCGAGCCGCGGCCAGGGATGGCGGCGATATGGACGTGGTGCCGATCCGGCGCCTCAGGCCCCAGCCCTGGTGGGCGGCGGTCGCGGCTGCGCTGGTGATCGGCGTGGTCCTGGGACGCGGGACGCTCGGTGGCGGTCCGGACGGGGCTGTGACGATCGCGGATGGTACCACGGACACCCCGGCCACAGTGGATGGCGCTCGCCCGGGCGGTACGCCGAAAGGGGCTGCCAACGCGGTGCCACGCTCGTACCGCGTGGCCGCGGCCCGGCACCTCAACCGCACCGAGGACTTCCTGACGATGTTCCGGGTGGATGCCCGCTCGGACCAGCTCGACGTGGACCTCGGGACCTGGGCGAAGCGGCTTCTGACGGACACGCGCCTGCTGCTCGACTCGCCGGCCGGCCGCGACCCCGAGCTCCGGATGCTGTTCGGCGACCTGGAGCTGGTGCTGGCGCAGATCGTCCAGCTGCGGGCGGGCGATCCGACCGAAGTGGAGATCATCGACGAAGGATTGGAATCCAGTCAGCTGCTGTTCCGGCTCAAGGCCGCCCAGGCGACCGCGCCGGCGATGGTGGGACTGTAAGAAGGTAAACAGGAAGAGGAGACGAACGATGTCGAAGAAGATGATGAAGGGATCGGGGGCTCTGCTCTGCCTTGCAGTCCTGTTCTTGCCGGGACGTGCGATCGGGCAGGACGAGACACAGGTGGCGCAGGAGACGTACCAGGTGGCCCAGCTCACGTACCAGGCGGCGCAGGAGACGTACCAGGCGGCCGCCATGGAGGATACGATCTACCGGGCGGCGCGCCGCGCGCTCAACGAGTCGCAATACCGCCGGGCGATCGAGCTGTTCGAGCAGTCGCTCGAGGAGGAGCCGAAGTATTCGGCCGAGGCGCTGTACTACCAGGCGCTTTCCTACTACCGCATGGGCGGCCGGAGCAACTACGACCGCGCCCTGGCCAAGCTCGAAGCTCAGATGAACCGGTATCCGGATGCTGCGTCGTACGGCGACGCCGAAGAGCTGATGGTCCGGATCGAGGGTGAGCTGGCGCGGCGCGGCGATGCACAGGCAGCCGCGAGCCTGGCCCGCGAAGCGGAGCGGCTCGGTTGGGAGGCAGACCAGGAGGCCGAGCACGCGGCCCAGGAGGCTGGCCGCGATGCCGGGCGCGAGGTCGAAATCAAGGCCATGGCACTGCACGCTCTGATCCAGGCGGATCCCGAGAAGGCGATTCCGTACCTGTCGAAGGTGCTGCAGAACCGGACGCCCGAGACCGCCGAGCTCCGCGGCCAGGCCGTGTTCATTCTCGGCCAGCACGAGTCCGACGAGACGCTCGACCTCATGCTCGACGTGGTACGGAACGATCCGGACCCGGAGGTGAAGGCGCACGCGGCCTTCTGGCTCTCACAGGTCGACGATCCACGGGCGATCGACGCCACGATCGAGATCCTGAACGATCCGACCCTGGACGAGGACCTGAAGGGACAAGCGGTCTTCGCTCTCGGGCAGACGGACGATCCGCGCGCCGGCCAGATCCTCAGGGATTACGCGTCGCGCTCTGATGTGGATCCGGAGGTGCGGGGCATGGCGGTGCACGGGCTCGCCCAGCGTCCGTCACAGGAGAACGCGGCGCTCCTCAAGCAGCTGTTCAACGATGTCGACGATCCCGAAGTGCGGGAACAGATCCTGTTCGCCCTGACACAGATGCCGGGTGCGGTGGACGGTGACTGGCTGCTCGCGATCTTCAGCGATCCGAACGAGGAGCCCGAGGTGCGCGAGATGGCCCTGTTCATGGCGGGGCAGAGCGGCGACGTGGACGCCCGGGTCCTGGGACAAATGTACGACAGCACCGATGACACGGAGATGAAGGAGCACATCCTGTTCACACTGACACAGGTCGACAGCGAGGCGGCGTTCGAGAAGATGCTCGACATCGCCCGCAACGAGGAAGATCCAGAGCTGCGCCAGAGTGCGATCTTCTGGATCGGCCAGTCCGGCGATCCGCGGGCGCAGGACGTGCTGCTCGAGATCCTGGACCAGTAGAGCGAGATTTCTGTTACGGCATCAGCACACGCGCCGGCCGCGCGGAGCAGTCGATCATCGGACTGTTCTCGGCCGGCGCGTAAATCCCAGGCTGGATGTCGGGCGACAGGCAGCGGCCGCGGCCCGTCGGATCGTTGAACCGGGTGGTCCCCGTGCCGAGTTGCCCGTACTCGTTGGACCCCCAGCAGTAGACGTGCCCGTCCGACGTCCGGGCGCAGGTATGGTTCGCGCCGGCCGTGATCTCGACGACCCGGCGTCCCTCCTGTGAATCGAGCGGCGACCAGGCGGCCAGCACGACGATGGCCGCGGTCACCAGTCCTACGAGGCCGAGCTTTCCCTCTCGTCGCCGATCGCGCTCCAGGTCGGCGACCCTCAGATCCAGTTCCTCTTTCCGGTGCTCCGTCATGTGTCCCTCCGTCTGTTGGCCTCGTGTCGCGACGGCACCCTCCCCGGGTCGAGAGCCTTTCAGAAACCTGCTACAGCTCGACCGTCAGGCTGGCGCCGAACCACCTCTCGTCGATGGTGCGGAACTGTCCCATGGGGGACGGCCCGTCGTGGAACTCGGCGTTCAGCAGCAGGCGCACCGTCTTGATCCGGAAAGCGGCTCCGGCCATCACGTGGGAGGCGATGCGCTCGGTGAATTCGGTGATCTCGAAGTCCGCGGCCGCGAACGGAGCAATCTGTTTGTCGCCCCATCGGGTCGGGTCCCACTCGGCCCCGAACCGGAAGGCCCACTTCTCGACGGTGGTGAAGAGGACGAACGGATCGCCCGGATCGCCCGTGCCCGTGAAGTCTTCGCTTCGGCCCAGGTTGAGATCGCCGCCCACGTAGAGCCGTCCGTCGAACCCGGGGCGAATGCCGAGCAGCAGCTCGAGCCCCTCGCGCGAGATCTGGAATACGGGCTGCGGATTGTCGTCCAGGTAGTCGTCTCCGAAGTGCGAGCTGACGTGCAGGAGGGTGAGCCGGACATCCCACAAGCCGTACCGGATCCCGAGCGGCACGCCCACCCGGTAGTCCGTGTTGATCTGCTCTTTTTCGATGGATTCCATGAAGAAGCGGGAGAACACGCCCACCTCGAACCCGAGGTCGATGGCGGGCCGGCCTGGCGCCTCGTCCTGGAACCGGACGACTGGAATCCGCACGCCCACCGCGACCTGGGCCTCGAGATTGCTCCCGTCGATGCTGTCATCGATATCGCGTTCCGTGACGATGAGCCCTCCACCGAGCCGGACCTCGAGCGGAGCGGCCCGGAGCGGCGCCACGACGAAAACTCCCGGAAACCAATCCGTGCGCGACCCGTCGTCGTCTGCGTCTCCCGATCCCTCCTGCGCCAGCACCGGCACGGGCAGGAGCACCAGGAGAAAGGCCCAGGCGATCGCGCGTGGGGTCCATTTCATGTGTCGCTCGCGTTTTTCGCTCGAATGATCGGTGTTCCCTTGTGTGAGGCGCGGAATCTGAGAAGAATCATGGAGAGGCACAACGCGTGTCCAATAATTGCCGGCGCGTCGACCCGGATCTTCGTGGTCTCCTTACTTGACCGCGTCAGCGAACAGTTCCTGGACGGCCTCCGGGAGTCAAGGGAATCGAGCGGAGGAGAATTCGTGACCCATCGGAATCTGGACATTCGGCTCATCCGCGCCCTGCAGACGGACGCCCGCCGATCCAACCGCCAGCTTGCTGAGCAGCTCGGTGTGGCGGCGAGCACGGTGGGGCACAGGCTGAAGGACCTCGAGGAGCGCGGAGTGATCCGCGGTTACCGACCCTTGATCGACTACCGGGCCCTCGGGCTCGGACTCGTGGCGATCACCCGCATCAAGGCGCGCGGCGAAGCGCTTCCCAACATCATCCGATCGTTGATCGAGCATCCCCACCTCACGCACGTGTACGAGATCACGGGCGAGTTCGACGTCATGGTCATCGGCAGGTTCGCGGATGAATCGCAGATGAACCGGGAGATCAAAAGCATGCTCGGTCTGCCGGGGATCGAAGGCACGAACACGTCGGTCGTCCTCGACACCCCGAAGGAGCAGCTCGACGTGGAGCTTGCGCTCGGGTGAAACGACGGATCGACGCTTCGGACCTCGACCGCCTCAACCTTGAGGTCATCGCCTGCCGGCGTTGCCCCCGGCTCGTGGAGTGGCGCGAGGAGGTCGCGCGCACCAAGCGGGCATCCTACGCGGAGGACGACTACTGGGGCCGCCCCGTCCCCTCATTCGGCGATCCGGCGGCCAGGATACTGATCGTCGGCCTCGCCCCGGGCGCGCACGGAGCGAACCGCACGGGCAGGATGTTCACGGGCGATCGTTCCGGCGAATGGCTGTACGGGGCCCTCCACCGCGCCGGCCTCGCTACCCGTCCGGACTCCGTGTGGCGCGACGACGGCCTCGAGCTCCGAAATGCCTGGCTCACCGCCGCCGTGCGTTGCGTGCCGCCCGCCAACAAGCCGACCGTTGCCGAACGCGACACCTGCCGGCCCTTCCTTGCGCGCGAGGTCCGGGCGCTCGCTGACCTGCGGGCGATCGTGTCCCTGGGTGGGTTCGCGTGGGACGCGATCCTGAGAGTGCTGCGGGAGCAGGGGTACACGGTCCCCTCGCCGAAGCCAAAGTTCGGGCACGGGGCCGAGGTGGAGATCGGGGCACCGCCCGATTCACCTGGAGGCCTGACCTTGATCGGCTCCTACCACCCGAGCCAGCAGAACACGTTCACCGGCCGGCTCACGCGGGAGATGTTCGACGCGGTATGGGAGCGGGTGGTGGAGGTCGCAGGCTGAGCACGACCGCTGAGCACGCAGCCTGCGAGGTCTTCGACGGCCCTCTTCAGCGCCAGCGGAACCTCGCGGCCAGGGCTTCCTCAGCGATGTCGTCCCACGGATCGTCCGGGCTGAGAGGCGCCGCCCGGTAGATCCAGGAGAGGCCGGTCGGGCCGACATACTCGTCCACACGGGCGTAGATCGGGTCCGACAGCACCTCCTCCAGCGAGGCGATCGTGAACCCGTCGGCCTCCAGCGCATCCAGTACCTCCCCTATGTGACGCGCCGCGATCGCGTTCGCGTGCAGCAGCAGGACGTGGTCTACTTCGCGTCCGAACTTGTCGCGTCCGGCGGCTCGGAAATGATCCGCTGCTTCGCGCAGGTGGCCGACGTACGCCTCGACGATGGCTGCCGATTCGGCCTCGTCTCTCTCCCGCATCGCGACGTCGTACGCGCGGGCCAGCAACCACTCGGAGTTGTCGATCGTGACGTGGGCGTTGGCGTAGCCCCAGCGTTGCAGCGTGTGCGCCACTGAGTTGCGTACCGCTCGATCATCGCCCTGGTGAAGCATCGGATACCGGAACCACCGCACCGGGCCACCCACGACCTCGCGTACGGCTGCGTCGCACCGCCGGACGTCTGCCAGCCACTCGTCCACGGGGGTGGAGTTGAGATCCTGATGAGAGAAGGAGTGGTTGCCGAGCTCCATTCCCGCGTCGAGCCACTTCCGGAGGAACGGTGCTCCGTCCCGGATTTCCCGGCAGGTCACCAGTCCGGTGGCGGGGACGCCGCGCGCGGTGAGGGTCGCCAGCAGGGTGTCCGTGAGGCCAGCGATCTCGGCGTCGGAGTAGCCGGGCCCGTTCCATGGCAGGTCGTCGAACGTGATCGCGACCCGGGGGCTGGGCCTGGCGGCAGCCTCGTCCAGATCCTCCGGGAGAACCACCTGCGACATGACGATCGCCGAATACGCCACCGTGTAGAGGACAATGCCGAGGTAGGGCCACCCGATTGCGAGCAGCCGGCTCACGCGGTCGCGGCCCTCTGCGGTGCGAGCGTCCGTGGTCACGTCAGTCAATCCGCCGGATCCTGAGCCTGGGTATCACCGGTTCTCGTCCTTCCCGAAGCGGTTGATCCCGGCGATCAGAGGGGCGTGCATCTCCCATTCGAAGCGAGGGATGCTACCTTTAACCATCTCAAATATGTGGTCGGTCGCCGCGGCGACCTCTTCGGTGATTTCGAGCGTTGTCGGCACGTTTGCCTCCGGTTACGTCTACCGGCGAAAGAACTCGCACATAGTACCCGGGTGGGATAGGATCGTCACGCTCCCCCGGGCGCGGTCCTGAAAGAGATCTCGAAGCCCATGAATCGACAGTCGGCTGTGGCCATGATCGAGGCTCTTCGCGAGCAGATCCGCCGTCACGACCACCTGTACTACGTGCTGGACTGTCCGGAGCTGTCGGACGCGGAATACGATGCCCTGTTCCGCGAGTTGCAGACTCAGGAAGATATCTTCCCCGATCTGCGGACGCCGGATTCGCCTACCCAGCGCGTGGGGGGCGAGCCGCTCAGCTCGTTCCCTGCCGTGCAGCACGAAGCCCCGATGCTGAGCCTCGACTCCGACCAGACGGAGGAGGCGCTGCGGAGGTTCACCGACCGGGTGGAACGCGGAGTCGACAATCCATCGCGTGTGGCCTGGGTCGTGGAGCCGAAGCTCGACGGCCTGTCCATCGAGCTGCTGTACGAGAACGGCCTCCTGATCCGGGCGTCCACGCGGGGCGACGGCGTGCGGGGCGAGGGAATCACGGAGAACGCCCGCACGATCCGCTCGATTCCGCTGCGGTTGTTCGACGAGGCCCGACCGGTTCCCGTCCGACTTGCCGTGCGGGGCGAAGTGATCATCCGGGTGGACGCGTTCGATGCCCTGAACGAGCGCCTGATCTCTGAAGAGCGACCGCCGTTTGCCAACCCGCGCAACGCGGCGGCTGGCTCGCTGCGCCAGCTCGACCCGCGAATCACGGCGTCCCGACCTCTCGAGGTTTACGCTTACGACGTGCTCGCCAGCTCGGGGCTCGACGTCGCGACGCAGTGGGAGACGCTGGGGGCGCTCCGCGACTGGGGATTCCTGGTGAACGAGTACCCGGAGCGCGCCGCTGACGCTGAGGGGATCCTGGCTTACCACGCGCGTCTCGATGCCGAGCGCGACGAGCTTCCGTTCGAGATCGACGGCGTCGTGATCAAGCTGGACGATCTGACCGCCAGGGAGGAGCTGGGCTTCACGTCGCGCCATCCGCGGTGGGCGTTCGCATTCAAGTTCCCGCCGCAGGTGGAGCAGACCCGGATCGAGCGTATCCTGGCGAGTGTCGGGAGGACGGGTGTCGTCACTCCGGTGGCCGTCATGGAGCCCGTGAACATCGGCGGGGTGACCGTCACCCGGGCATCGCTCCACAACCGGGAGGAGCTGGCGCGGAAAGACGTGCGGCCCGGTGACCTGGTGCGGGTACAACGCGCGGGCGACGTGATTCCCCAGGTCCTGGGCCGGATCGAGGAGCTGGACCGGGAGCGCGGTCCGGCCTTCCGGATGCCCGCGACCTGCCCCTTGTGCGACACGGAACTCGTGGAGCGCGGGCCGTTCACCGGGTGCCCGAACAGCTTCGGCTGCCGGGAACAGCTCAAGGGACGCGTCCAGTACTTCGGCTCACGCGGGGCGCTCGACATCGAGGGCCTCGGCGAGGAGACCGCCCGGTTGCTAGTGGACGAGGGTCTGGTGGAGCGTCTCCCCGACCTGCTGGACCTGACGGCCGAACAGCTGGTCGAGCTCGAGGGATTCGCAGAGATCTCGGCCGGCAAGCTGGTCGCCGCGATCGAGGCGGCGTCGAGGCCCGAGCTGTACCGGTTCGTCGCGGCCCTCGGGATTCCGGAGGTCGGTGGCGCCGTGTCCCGTTCCCTGGCCCGGCACTTCGGAACGCTGGACGCCATCATCGTGGCAGATGAGGATGCGTTGACGGACGTGGAAGGCGTCGGGCCCATCATGGCGGCCCGGATCGTGGCGTTCTTCGCCGAGCCGCACAACGCCGAGAACGTGGCGCGCCTGACGGAGCGCATGCAGGTGCAGGCTGCCGAGACCGCGCTTGTCGGCGGTGCACTCGAGGGAAAGACGTTCGTGTTCACCGGGGGCATGGAGAGCATGAGCCGGAGCGACGCGAAGAAGAAAGCCGAGGCGCTGGGGGCCAGGATCACAGGCTCGGTAAGCAAGAAGACGGACTACGTTGTGGCGGGGGCGGATCCGGGGTCGAAACTGGATAAGGCGAACGAGCTGGGGGTCACGGTACTGGACGAGGCGGGCTTCCTCGCGCTGCTCGAGGAGGTGGGCGAGTGAGTCAGAAGCGACCCGCTTCCCGGGACGGAAAGTAGTCATGGAGAACATCGAGATCGCGGCCATCCTTACCGAAATGGCCGACCTGCTGGAGATCCAGGGCGAGACGAATCCCTTCCGCATTCGCGCTTACCGCAATGCCGTCTACACGGTGCAGGAAAGCCCCGACCCGATTCGGAAGATCGTGGAGGAGGGGGCCGACCTCACCGAGCTCCCGGCGATCGGAACGGATATGGCGTCCCACATCACGGAGCTCGTGACCACGGGCCGGCTATCGATCCTGGACGAGATCGCCCGCGAGGTGCCGCGATCCCTGGTTCAACTGACCCGCCTTCCCGGAGTCGGGCCGAAGAAGGTTCGGAAGCTGTGGGACGAGCTGGACATCACGACGATAGACGATCTGGCGAAGGCCGCCGCCGCGGGACGGATCGCGGAGCTCGACGGGTTCGGGAAGAAGAGCGAGGAGAAGATCCTCGAGGCGATCGAGCGTCACAGGAAGCGCTTGGGCCGGTTCCGCCTCTCGGCCGCCGACGCCCTGGTGCAGCCGCTGCTCGAGTACCTGCTCCAGGACAAGCGCGTGGAGCGGCTGGAAGTGGCGGGAAGCTACCGGCGCCGCCAGGAAACCGTGGGCGACATCGACCTCCTGGCGATCTCCTCCGACCCGGGTCCGGTGATGGACCGGTTCACCTCGTTTCCGAACGTGCGATCGGTCGAGAAGTCGGGCGACACGCGGGGCACCGTGATCCTCAGCTCGGACCTCCAGGTGGACCTGCGGATCCTGCCCGCCGAGAGCTACGGCTCGGCCCTCGTCTACTTCACGGGGAACAAGGAGCACAACGTCGAGCTCCGGAAGCGGGCCCTGCAGCGCGGGCTCAGCGTGTCCGAGTACGGGGTGTTCGAGCTGGCCGAGGAAGGGGAGGGTGAACAGAGCACGACCGGCCGCGACCTCGGCGAACGCGTGGCGGGCCGCACGGAGGAGGAGGTGTACGTCGCGGTCGGGCTTCCGTGGATCACGCCGGAGCTGCGGACAAACCGCGGCGAGCTTGCCGCCGCGGAAAACGGCGAGCTTCCCGACCTCATCCAGCTGGGCGACATGCGCGGTGACCTCCAGATGCACTCCACGTGGTCGGACGGGAAGAACACGATCGAGGAAATGCTGACGGCGTGCGCCGCGAAGGGCTACGAGTACATGGCGCTGACGGACCACTCGAAGGCTCTCGCTATGACGGGCGGCCTCGACGCCGCGAAGCTCCGCGAGCAGTGGAAGGAGATAGAAGAGGTAGCTGCCCGGCATCCCGAGATCCGGTTTCTCCGCAGCCAGGAGGTGGACATCCTGGCCGATGGCACGCTCGACACCGAGGACGAGGTGCTGGAGCAGCTCGACCTGGTAGTGATCGCCGTCCACTCGCGTTTCGACCTGCCGCCGGCACAACAGACGGAGCGCCTGCTGAAGGCGATTCGGCACCCGCTGGTCAACATCGTGGCCCACCCGACGGGACGGATCATCAACCGGCGCGACCCGTTCGATTTTGCGCTCGACGAGGTCCTGGCCTGCGCCGCGGAGCACGGGGTGGCGATGGAACTCAACGCCCACCCGCACCGGCTCGACCTGCGGGACATTGACCTGATGGCGGCGAAGACGCGCGGCGTGAAGATCGTGATCAGCACGGACGCGCACTCGATCGCCGACCTCGACCTGATGTCGTACGGGGTCGAGCAGGCCCGGCGCGCCTGGCTCGAGCCGGCCGACGTGCTGAACACACTGCCGGCTGGCGACCTGCTGGCTGCGCTGGCGAAGGACTGACCCGGCTTGGAAGGCCTGTCGCTAGCGGGCAGTGCGGGTGCCGACTCCGCACTCCGGACACGCCGGGCCGTTTTGTGGGTGATCGCGATCGCGACCCTCGTCAGGCTCTGGTTCGCGGCCGCTACGGAGCTCGGAAACGACGAGGTCTATTACTGGGCCTACGCCGCATTCCCGGACTGGAGCCACTTCGATCATCCGCCGATGGTGGGATGGATCATCCAGCTGTTCACCCTGAACCTCCGCCTCGATTCCGAGGTGTTTATCCGCCTCGCCGCAGTCGTGAGCGCGGCAATCGCGACGTGGCTAATGTACGTGATCGGTCGCCGGCTCGGGGGCGAGAGAGCGGGACTGTTCGCCGCAATCCTTCATACTTCGACCGTGTACGGCTCGGTGCTGGCGGGAATCATCATCCTTCCGGACGCACCGCTCGTCGTGTTCTGGCTCCTGGCGCTGGGGCTGCTCCTCGAGGCCCTACCGGCCCAGGAGATCGGCTCGCGTGAGAAACGGCTGGTGCTGTTCGCCGGGGTCGCGATCGGGCTGGCGATGCTCTCCAAGTACCAGGGCATGTTCCTGGGGTTGGGAGCCGTGCTGTACGTACTTGTGTACGATCGACGCTGGCTGCGTGAGCCCGTTCTGTATGGCTCGATGGCGCTGGCTGCGGTCATTGCGTCGCCGATTCTGGTCTGGAACCTGAAGAACGACTTCATCTCGTTCACGTATCAAGGCGGTCGGGTGGCACCGGGGCTGTCACTGAGGCTCGACTACCTCGGTACTGAGCTCGCGGGCCAGGTCCTGTATCAGAATCCGTTGACCTGGCTGCTCATCGCCGCGGCCGTGCTCGCGATCGTGAGAGGAGCGCGGGTCGTGGACCGACCCCGCCTCCGCATCCTTCTGCTCAACGCTCTTCCGCTGTGGGTCTCGTTCACGGGCTTCTCGCTGTTTCGATCGACCCTGCCTCACTGGACTGGACCCGCGTATCTGCCCTTGATCCTGCTGGCCGGCGCGTACTGGGCGGGGCGATTCGGCGGCGCTGAGAAACAGGGGTTCGCAGCGGTGCCGTGGCGTCTCAACGCGTCGATGATTCTGCTCGTGGTGATGCTGGCTGCGATGACGATGGCCATCCAGTTCATTCCGCAGGGCCTGGGACGGGAGGAACCGGAGACACGTCGAGGCGAGGGCGATCCCACGATGGACATGTACGGCATGGACCAGGTCCGCGCTGGCGTCGAAGAAATCCTCGCCGCGGACGTGCGGGCAGGGCGCATGTCTCCCGACGCAGCGATCATGTCCTACCGCTGGTTCCCGGCGGCGCACCTCGACTACTACGTGGCCACTCCGCTGGGCCGCCGCCTGCTGGCAGCCGGCTCGCTGGACGCTGTGCACAAGTACTGGTGGATCAACCAGCGTCGTGAGCCACTGAGAGTCGGTGATGACGCCTACTACGTGGCCGTCAGCAACTGGTACTCCGATCCGGAAGAGAGCTTCGGGCGGCTATTCCAGTCCATCGAGCCACCGGACACAATTTGGGTCGAACGCGAGGGCGCGCACGTGAAGAACGCGTTCGTGTACCGGCTGCTCGGCTACAACGGCGAGCCGCTCGTGGCGGGAGTTCCCACTGAGTAGGATATCCGGCTCGGCCTGTTGGGCAGCGGGCGCTTCCGCTTAGAATGGCGCCCATGCGCGAGCGAAACCTGGAGACGACGGCCTGGAGCTGGGTGCCCCCGCTGGCCTTTGCGGCGGCACTGTTGATTCTGTGGGCCACGGGGACGAACGAGGCGTGGTTTCACCGGATTAACGGGTGGAGCACTGCGACTGGCCCTCAGGTGTGGGCCGGGATCACGATCTTCGGCGACGCGCTCGTCCTGCTCGCCCTTGCCCTGCCGATCCTGTGGTTTCGACCGCAGTGGGCGTGGGCACTCCTCGTGGCTGCGATCGTCACGACCGTGGCCACACACACCCTGAAGCCGTGGCTGGATCTTCCGAGGCCGGCCGCGGTCCTCGGCGCTGACGCGATCACCATCATCGGGCCGGAGCTCCGGGCGCAGGCCATGCCGTCGGGGCACGCAGCGGCGGCACTCACGCTTGCAGGGGCCCTCGTGCCGGCCATGAAGAGCCGGAGCGCCAGGGTGGCCGTCCTCCTGCTTATGACTCTCGTCGTCCTGTCGAGGGTGGTAGTCGGGGCTCATTGGCCGATGGACGTTATGGCCGGGGCCCTGATCGGCTGGATGTCGGGGATGACCAGCCTTCGCCTGATGGGTGACCGGGCCTGGATGACCAACCGGGTGGCCGACAGGATCCTCGCCCTGGCCTTCGCGGGTTGCGCCGTGGCTCTGTTCTTCACGCGCACCGGTTACCCGGGCACGTACGGAATCCAGGTGGTTGTCGGAATCGCGTGCCTCGGGTTCGGCGTACTGATCGTCCGCCAGATGCGGGAGTCGATGACGGACGTTTGATTCCGCTGGGTATCGTCCTTCCAGGTGCTACCCGGGCTAAGTTGTAATGTATAACGTTATCCATTATATTCAATTGTGATTCAGTCCTTCAACGACTCAGGGACAGAAGACGTCTTCAACGGCCGGAATTCGAAAGCGGCGCGCAAGACGTGTCCTCGGTTCTTGTGGAGCGTAGTCCGAAGAAAGCTCGATCAGTTGAACCAGGCCGCATGCCTTGAGGACTTGGGTATCCCCCCCGGTCAATCGGCTGGAGAAGCTGAGGAAGCCGCGACGAGGCGAACACAGTATTCGAATCAATGACCAGTTCCGCATCTGCTTCCGGTGGACCGAAAATGGCCCAGAATATGTCGAGATCACGGACTACCATTCAGCGCTCGGAGAGGGGTGGCACGACTCGCCTTCCATCGAAGCGACCGCCCACGCACCCTGGCGAGATGCTTCGGGAGGAGTTCCTCCTGCCCCTTGAGATGACGCAAACCGTGCTCGCCGAGAGAATCGGCGTGTCCTATCCACGTGTGAACGAGATCGTAAACGGGAAACGGGGAATCACGCCAGACACGGCACTGCGGTTGTCTCGCCTCTTCTCAACCTCTCCCGAGTTCTGGCTGAATGGGCAGCGGAACTGGGACCTGTGGCACGCGATGCGGAGTCCGGCGGCTGCGGACATTGAGCAGATTCAGCCGATCGCGGTGTAATGCGCGGGAGCCGATGACGGACGCTTGAGAGCGACGGACATCGTGCTTCGCATGATGCTCGATGGAATCCTGCTCGACCGACAGTCACGAATCCCCCTGCGGCGCCAGCTCGCCGGGCACCTGGAGTCCCGGATCCTCGGCGGCCAGATACAGCCGGGCCGGCGGCTTCCAAGTGTTCGGCGGGTGGAGGAGCTGCTGGGACTCCACAGGAACACGGTTTCCGCCGCGTACGGGGACCTGGTTCGCGCAGGCCTGGCCCGGAGCCACGCCGGGAGCGGTGTCTTCGTGAAGCCCTCCGCTTCCAGCAGCGAAGCGGCGGTGGCTCGTGTCACGGTGGCCGGGTCGCGTGACGTAGTCCTCGAGTGTGCTGACGGCGATCTCAGGCGCGTCCTCGAGGCCGAGCTGCGTTCACGATTGGCCGTTCGTATTCACTCCGCGAAAGCCGATGGACCCACCGTCTCACTTCGGTTGGCACCCTCAGTCGGCTTCCTTCGCGTCATCCGATCTCTTCCCCGGCCATCGATCGTGGCGGTGATCTCGGACAGCGAGCTCGTGCATCGCCTTGCGTCATGTGCCACTCTGATCCACGGAGGAGAAGGAGTCGGATACTTGCCCGTGCTACCGGCGAATCGCCGGAACCTGGATCGTGCGAGTCGACTGGCCGCAGCCATGGTGGCTGACTACGCGACGGTGCCTCGGGCGCGCGAGGACCTCGCGGCGAAAGTGCTTCCGCTGGCCGTCATTTCAGGCCATTCGTACACGGGGCTTTCCCAGCTTCTCCGTCGTCCAAAACGGGACGGACGTCAGCAACTCGCCGCTGCCCGAACCGCGGAACGATCCCTGCGGAGTAGTGTCGAAGAACCTTGATCCGATGCGGCGAATCGTCTATAATCGGTGCCCGCTGTCGGAGAGCGGCATTGGCCCGTGGTGTAATTGGCAACACGCTTGGCTCTGGACCAAGAGAGTCCAGGTTCGAACCCTGGCGGGCCAATCGAAGATGCAAAAAGGCGGAGCACTGCGGTGCTCGCCTTTTTGTTTGGCCCCGGTGAGATGGACAGCCGGGTGCTGACGGAGGAGTGGCCGAGTGGCTAAAGGCGGCGCCCTGCTAAGGCGTTGGGTGGCAACACCCACCAGGGTTCGAATCCCTGCTCCTCCGCTGACAGTCTCCGGGACGGGTGGCCGAGTGGCTTAAGGCGCACGCCTGGAAAGCGTGTGGGCATGCAAGTGTCTCGTGGGTTCAAATCCCACCCCGTCCGTACTTCCCACCGTGCAGAGGAAGGGCCCGAGAGAGCGGCAACGACCGCTACCCACCGCGCGATGCGGCCCGAGTAGAGAAGGACCCCTCGGAGGGGTGGCAGAACGGCTAATGCACCGGTCTCGAAAACCGGCGTCCTCACGGACTTCAGGGTTCGAATCCCTGCCCCTCCGCTTTACCTCCCAACGACTTACGAGGCTGCGGACTACGCAGTGTAGATTGCCTAGGAGTAACTGCACCCCAAAATGCACCCTGAGATAACCGGCACCCACCCCCCGGGGGGCACACCCCACCTGGCAATCACCCCGCGGCCCTTCCTCGATCAAGGGTGTCCTACGTTCTGAAG